>DATGRZ010000202.1:0-17340 GCA_035303065.1 Ruania sp. | reverse complement strand
CGGCGTCGCTCGGGGGCGGTCTCGTCGGCTGCGCGGCTGTCGCTCACCGGTCCCTGTACGGTGGAGTTCGCGACGACGCAAGCAGTAGCCGTGTCGGACATTTCGCTGACGCTCATGTCCTCCCCGGCTGCTTGCGAGGGGACTGCGTCCCCCTCGACCCCCTGGAAGCGCCCATCGAGTTCGGTGCTCATAGCGCACCTCCTTCGACCAGCAGACCGCCGTTCGCCCGGAGGCGCTCGACCTTCGCATCGAGCGCCTTCTGCTTGGCGTCGGCCCGGCGCTGACGCTCCTCCTCGGAGAGCGCGGGGCAGTCGTCGCAGTGACGCGCGTAGGTGCCCGACTGCGGCGTCGAACAGGTGCAGAGCCTCAGCTCACGGTTGTGCTCCTCCAGCTCGGCAAGCCGCTTGCGCTGCTGCTCCTCGACGATCCCGCGGTCACGCCTGGCCGCCTCCTCTGCGGCGGCGATCTCCTCAGCGCTCGGCTGGATCGGCTGGCCGACCCCCGCGAACTCCGCGAACAGATCGTCTCCGTCGATAGCGTCCAGCTCCGGACGGGCGATCCGATCGTGGTGCTCGACGATCGGCGCGACCGTACGCCCCTCGATCTCACCGCGCACGCGCTCGCGCTCCACCTTGTCCTTGATCGCCTTGCACCTGCGCGCCAGCAACTCCAGGTCCTGACGCATGTGCTCGTACCGCTCGTAGCTCTGGTACTCGCGGGTGCCGTTGAGCACGCCGGAGTTCACGAAGATCGAGAACTCACGCTCGGCGACCGGAATGATCACCGGGAAGCGGCGGAACCCCTGCCCGAGGTTCTCCGCCTGGTGCTGGATCCGCACACCGCCCTGCATCGACTCGTACTCGCCCGCCAGACCCCGGAGGAACTCCTCATAGCCTTCCGGCCCCGTTACGATGTTCACCCGGTTGAGCAGCTGGGTCTTCGATCCCTTGATGTTCGCGATCGGCTTCTCGTCCCGCTCGCGCCACGGGCCGAGGATGCGGAAGAGCATGCCGCGACTCTTCGCCGTGCGGATCATGTCACCGACGCGCATGTCCTCCCAGATCACAACCGGCTCGCCGTCGTACCCCTCCCACGAGACGTTCTCGCCGCCCACCTTGAAGTACGGCTTGTCCGCATCCGGGGCCAGAGCGCGAGCGAGCGCCTTCGCGAGCAGATCCTTACCCGTGCCGCCCTCGCCGAACACGTAGAAGTTCATGACCGACTCCGGCGCGTCCCGGTGCGAGAGGAAGTCGCCGCGCAGCTTCTGGAAGTGCGCCAGGTTACCCTTCGCGAAGTAGATCGCGGGCTCCTGATCGCGGACCTGCCTCAGCGTGAGCGAACCCTTGCCCACGGCCTGAAAGAGCTTGCTGAGCTTGGCACCGCCGCCGCCCTCCGCCGCACTGCGGCGCATCGCCATGTGCGCGTCCAGCTCCCGGCCGAAGTCGAAGTTGGTGACGATGCGCCCACGGCCGTACTGGTACTTGCCGGGCTTGCCCGCCTGCGTCTTGTCCACGAGATAGTGGCGATCCGACTGGTGGACGCCGGGGACAGCGTCCTTCCCGCGCGACTCGTGCGGCAAGTACTCGCTGAGGTCGAAGAAGGCCTTCGGCGCGGCATCGCGGCCCTTGTGCTCGGCTCCGTCCTCAGCGGTTTCCTTTGGCGGTTTCACTCGCGCCGAGGGGATCGAGAACGCATCGGAGACTGTGCGGATCGTGGGTCGTGCGTCACCGTCGAACCACAGAACCATGTGCACGTGGAGCCCCTTGAATCCAATGCAACGGTGTTCTCCGGTCCCCTCATCAACCTCGACCAGGCGATCATAGGGGTGCCACACGTAGGCCCAACGATGCAAGGCATAGCGATCGCCCATCGCCGCGAGGCCCTCGTCGATCTGCTCCTGCGTGAGCATGACCTCGCCGGTCTCCGGGTGCTCGCGGTACTGCATCACCGAGAACACCCGCGACTGCATCCGGGCGCGCTGCGCCTGCTCCGTGCTCTCTGCGGCCTTCGCCGTGGTGAAGAACGCCTTTGCCTCGGCGACCTGCGCGGGCGTGGAGCCGACGACGAACGGTTCCATGTCATCGATGGGATCGGCCCCCGGCACGTCCAGGTCTGCGAACTCCACGACTGCAACCGAGGTAGGCGCTTGTGCAGCCGTTTCCGAAACGGATGCGCGGCCACCCAAGGAGGGCCGCGCATGCTGATCGGCGTTAGTTCCCAGGTCAGAGGTGAAATCAGCGGTCGTGTTGGGGTCGTCGGACTTGATCGGTGCAGCCGTATAGCCGTTTCCTTCGAGATCGTCCTCGGCTGCACGGACGTGGTTCTCGTCGTTCGGATCGACGACGGGCACCTCGGCTTCGCCGAGTGCCTCCGTGGTCCCTCCGGGCGGGGTCAGGTCGGTGGGATTGCTACTGAGGTCGCGGGCGTCGGCGTGCATCAGAGACCACCGCCCTTGCGGTAACGCTTGATGACAGCCTGATGCGTGACGCCGAGAGCGTCCCCGATCCTGGCCCAGGTCACGCCCTCGGCGCGGGCTTCGGCGACGGCGATCTCGACAGCCTCCTCCAGCACGGAGCGGAGCATGCCGAGGTCGTAGAGACGGGCCTCAGTGTCAGCGAGGGAGGAATCACCCTGTCGCCAGCGGAATCCGGCGACGTGATCGAACGCGGCGGAATTGGCGCTCATCGGGCACCACCGCCCATCACGGAGGCGACCACGGCGCACTGACGCGGGGTCAAGGGCGTGCGAACGAGGCGCTCACCGGCCAAGCGGCCCGCGGCACGCGCGGCGGCGATGACGGGGTCGTGGCCCTCTTCGAGAGAGGACAGCTTCTCGCTCTGATCGAGGTCAGGAAGGACAGCGAGATCGTTGGTGCGGTGGTCGTCGAGGACGACAGTAGACATGACGGAAAACCTCACGAATGAGTTTTTCCGGATCCCGTCGAGAGCTTACGACCTTGTTTACCGGCTGATTATCGGGGGCTCGTGCCGAGTTACTACCTCGGACCCTGGGGGATTCTCTAAGTCTGCAACTATTCTCCCACGACTCAACTCACCATTGCAATGACGAGTCGGGTCGTGAGTCAGTTGCTACGCGGCTCGATCCGGATGAGGCCGGGGTCGAACTTCACGTGACCTGGGTTGATGGGCTCGATAGTCACCGTCATCAGCTCGACTACGAGCATCCGACAGCGGTCCATGTCGAGGGCTTCCCACTTGCGCTCCACAGCCTTCCGGCGCTGCTCACTGCCGACCGGGTCGTCGATGTCGGCCATGAAGTCCGCTGTCTGCGACGCCGAGCGATCGACGAGAGCTTCGTCGATCTCGACGACGCGGGCCTGAGCGAGAGCAAGTCCCTCGGTGATCTTCCCCGGCGGCTGGCGGATGTCCGCGAGCAGCGGGGTCAGCACCTCGATCCGCTCCACCAGCGCTTTCCGCTCCGTCAGCAGCGCTTCGCGGTCCACCCCGGCGTCCTCCTGTGGCATGACCAGCTGGTGCACGTCTCCGGCGGACAGCCTAGTGAGCACCGCCTCGGTGACCATCGCGTCGACGGGAGCGCGTTGGCGTGAAAGATGGAAGTGCTCGCCGCACTTGTACGTGCCAACGCCTCGGCTGTTAGTCCCGGAAACGAGAGTGGCCCCGCATTTGCCGCACAGGCCAACCGACGACAGCAGGTACTTCGGCTGGTTGCCCTGCCTCGCCGCTCGCCTCACGTTGTCCTCCAGCTTCGCCACCGCGGCCCGCCAAGTCTGTTCGCTGACAATGGGCTGGAAGGCATTGCCCTGGACTGGGAACAGCTCACCTGTGGAGTACTTCTTGATGTATCCAGCGTAAAGCGAATTCCCCAGCAAGTAGCGAACCGCGTCCGTCGAGAACTCCGATCCCCGGGCCGTACGGTGGCCGTCCGCATTGAGGTCCTCGCGGATGCGGCGAATTGACAGTGACGGCTCGCCGAGAAAGGCGTCGAACGCCCTGCGGACCGCCGCCGCTTGCTCAGGGACGACCTTGCCGTCCTTCGTCCAGCCGAACGACGGCCAGGCCGAGGCAGGCATACCCTCGGCACGCCGACGTTCGTTCGACCTGAGCTGGCGCTCGGACTTCCGCCGAGTCTCAAACCGCGCCATGAGTGCGAGGAACCCGGCGCGCACCTCTCCGTCAGCTGTCGAGAGGTCGATCTCGCCATCGACGGTCGCCACATTGATGCCGGTGTCCATCAACGTGTTCATGTCCCGCGTCGAGCGCAGCAGTCGGTCGATGTCCACGGCGACGACCAGCTCGAACAGTCCCGCTTCGGCGTCGACAAGCATCCGGGCCCAGTCGGACTTGGGCCCGCGGGGCTTCGTGGCGGAGACGTCGTTATCCTCGTACCAGTCGAAGATCTTCCAGTCGCGTGCGCTGCACAGCTCCGCGATCTTTCGGCGCTGTGTCTCGACACCCCACCGTTCGCCTGTTGCGTCCATCGAGATACGTACGTAAGCGGCGACCTTCTTCATCTGACCAATGTTACAACCCCGACATGCACTACGAGAACCCGCTGTACATGGCCGAGGATGCCGGCGCAGCGGACGTGATCGCCGGCGGCCGGCTGCAGCTGGGCATCAGCCGCGGCTCACCGGAACAGGTGGTCCGCGGGTATGAGTACTTCGGCCATGTGCCGGCCGAGGGCGAGACAGATGCGGACCTGGCCCGCCGGCACGCTGCCCGGTTCCTGGAGGTGATCGAGGGGGAGAAGTTCGCCGAGCCGAACCCGCGGCCGATGTTCCCCAACCCGCCGGGCAAGCTGCGCATCGAACCGCACTCCCCCGGTCTGCGGCGGCGCATCTGGTGGGGTGCCGGCTCACGTGCGACCGCCGAGTGGACCGCCCAGCAGGGGCTGAACCTGATGAGTTCCACGCTGCTCACCGAGGACACCGGCGTACCGTTCCACCAGCTGCAGGCCGAGCAGATCCAGCGGTTCCGCGACGCCTGGGCGGCGGCCGGGCACGACTGGCAGCCGCGGGTCTCGGTGAGCCGGTCGATCTTCCCGCTGGTCACCGATCTGGACCGGCAGCTGTTCTGGCGCGACCAGCACAGCAGCGACCAGGTCGGCCAGCTGGAGGGCGGTCTGGCCCGGTTCGGCAAGTCCTACGCCGGTGAGCCGGACCAGCTGGTCGCCGAGCTGGCCAAGGACGAGGCGGTGGCAGCGGCGGACAGCCTGCTGCTGACCGTGCCGAACCAGCTGGGCGTGGACTACAACGCGCACGTGCTCGGCGCTGTGCTGGAGCATGTGGCTCCGGCGCTCGGCTGGCGCTGACCCTGCGGAATCCCCCGCGCGGAGGAGGTCCGAGGCATCGTGGGCGCCTACGCTGAAGGGCACGCAACCATCAGGAGGCACTCATGCAGAGCCGCTTCGCTGCGCTGCTGCTCGGCGACCGGGAGGACCCGCGGCAGCGGCTGGCGGCGCTGTTCGGTGGCGAGGTGCCACGCGCGGGCCAGCCGCCGGAGCCGGCGCTGGCCTGGGCGCGCGAGGTGCTCGCCGGGCATCCGGGCACTGTCTCGGAGGTCGAAGCCGTCCGGCTGCTGCGTGCAGCCGAACCACGACTGCTGCTGAAACCTGCGCAGTTCCTGGCCAGGCACGCCGTCCACGGCTGAGCGCTCTCGCGCGGCCGGAACACCACAACCAGGCGTAGCGTTGTCGATGACGGCGGAGCGCGTCTCGCGCAGGACCGTCACCGTTCTACCAGCGCCAGGGAGTCAGGCAGATGTTCGGCATGAGGATGAGTCACGCGATGGTCGCCGCCGAGGATGCGCTCCCCGGCCGGGAGGAGCCGATGCCCGTACCAGCCACGCACGCGGTGCTCGGCACCCCGATGCAGGGACCGTGGCCGGAGGGCAGCCGCACGGTGTACGTGGCGATGGGCTGCTTCTGGGGTGCGGAACGGATCTTCTGGCGCGCCCCCGGGGTGATCAGCACAGCAGTGGGCTACATGGGCGGCTACACCCCGAACCCTGCCTACGAGGAGGTGTGCACGGGCCTGACCGGGCACACCGAAGCGGTGCAGGTGGTCTACGACCCGCAGACGACCGACCTGGAGCACCTGCTCAAGGAGTTCTGGGAGAACCACGACCCGACCCAGGGGTTCCGGCAGGGCAACGATCGCGGCACCCAGTACCGGTCGGCGATCTACTGGAGCGACCCGGCCGACGAGGAGCTGGTGCGGGCCACCCGGGAGGCGATGAACGCCGTCGCCCACGACAGCGGCTTCGGTGAGATCACCACCGAGCTGGCCCCGGCCGGAGAGTTCTACTACGCCGAGGACTACCACCAGCAGTACCTGCACAAGAACCCGGGCGGCTACTGCAACCACGGACCGAACGGGATGAGCTGTCCTGTGGGCGTGCTGCGCCAGGACCAGGTACCCAGCCAGGAGTCGGTGCTCGGCCGGGAGTAGGAGCACGCGCGAGGGCACGCCACAGTGGGCGAGCACCTCAGCCCCACAGTGCGCACGTAGCTCATAGCACGGCTGATGCGGATCGATGGCAACAGTGCCGGACCCGGGTCAGGGAAATCGGAGCGCTCCTTGGCCCTGGCTGCCAAGGATGTCGTCGGGGTTGGAATAGGGGCAAGACTTCAGAGAGAGGCAACCGCAGCCGATGCAGTTTGAGAACCGGTCGCGCAGTGCGGTGAGGTATTCGATCCGGTCGTTGAGGTCCTCGCGCCACTGACGCGAGATCCGGGCCCAGTCCTTCTTGGTGGGCAGCCCTTCCTCGGGGAGCTGATCGAGCGCATCCTTGATGCGGTCCAGGGAGATGCCCACTCGTTGTGACGCCCGGATGAAGGCAAGCACTCTGAGGGTGTCGCGACGGTACTCGCGGCGATTTCCTGCAGTTCGTCGGCTACGGATGAGACCCAGCGCCTCGTAGTAGTGCAACGTGGAGACAGCCAGACCCGCTCGCTCAGCGACCTGGCCGGGCTTCAACCAGACGACGTCCTCGTGAATCTGAGCCACCAGGGCGACCTCCCGCGACCTCTTGACATGAAGTTCACTTGATGTAGTCGACTCTACGTCACGTGAACTTCGGAGATGGGAGAAAGGCATGCTCACAGTGGACGTGTGGGCCGACGTGCGATGCCCGTGGTGCTGGATCGGGCTACGGCGTCTGCAGCGAGTCTGCGACATGATCGACGAACCGGTGAGAGTGCGCCGACGCAGCTTCCTCCTCGAACCGCAGGGGCCGGCGAGCCCAGGGCGTCCCACGGCACAGGTGGCGACCACTGAGTGGGGGATGTCGAGGGAGGAGTGGAACAGCAGGCGGCAGACCATCGAGGTCGAGGCCCGCAGCGAAGGTCTGCACATCCGCATGGACGGCGCCCTGATGTTCGATTCCAGCCCGTTGCAGCGGCTGCTCAAGCTCGCCACCGTAGCCATGGACTACGATCACGCCCAGCACGCCTGGGAGTCGGCCTTCGCTGCGCACTTCGAACGCAACGAGGATCTTGGCGACCCCGACGTCCTTCACCAGCTGGCATCACAGTGGGGCTTGGAAGAGGCAGAAGTTCAGCGGGCCCTGCTCGGAGAGCTCTTCACCGACGAGATCGCTGACGATCTTCGTGAAGCTCGACGGCTGTCGGTCACCTCCGTTCCCACGGTGATCGCAGCCGACGGTCGGCGCACGCGGGGCCATGCACCCACCGTTGAGCTCGCTCAGTTCCTCAGGGCAGGAGCTCTGTGATGAGCAAGATGATGCGAGCCGCGGCGATCGACGAGTTCGGTTCGGCGGAAGTCCTGCGGGTCCGAGAGCTGCCCCGGCCGACGATCAGCGCCGATGAGGTGCTGGTGCAGGTCATGAGTGCAGGAGTTCAGGTCACTGACGCCGCCATACGCGCCGGCTGGACACCCCCAGGAGCCACCATCGAGTTCCCGCAGATCCTCGGCAACGAGTTCTCCGGCATCATCGACCAGGTAGGAGCCGAGGTGCGAGGGCTCAGACCTGGTGACCCGGTGGCGGGCTTCAATCTGCTGGGCTGCTACGCGGAGAACGTGGCAGTACCGCAAGCACAGATCGTCACCAAACCGCAGTCGGTCTCGTGGCAGGCCGCCGGTGCTCTCTCGGCTTCCGGACAAACGGCACACACCGCCTTCGAGGATCTTGCAGTAGGAGCGGGCGACGTGGTGCTGGTCCACGGCGCCGCAGGTGGGGTAGGCACCATCTTCACCCAGCTGGCGGTCCGCGCTGGCGCGACCGTCATCGGCACCGCCAGCGAAGCCAACCACGGCTACCTCGAAGGCTTGGGCGCTACCGCTGTCACGTACGGCCCCGGGCAGGCCGACAGGATCCGGGATATCGGGCCCCGCGTGGACGTCGCCTTCGACGCAGCCGGACACGAGAACCTGCGCACGACGGTAGAGCTGGTCGCTGATCGCGACCGGATCGCGACCATCGTGGACATGCCCCTCGCGCAAGAGCTGGGCTGCCGGATCGTGAGAAGCCGCCGCTCCGGGCACCGCTTAGCCGATCTCATGGGTCTGCTGGCAAGCGGAGATCTCCATGTCCACGTCCGTGACCGCTATCTGCTGGATCAGGTCGCGGACGCGCACCGGGATGTTGAGTCGGGGCACGGGCGCGGCAAGGTCGTCCTCGACGTCCGGTCGGCGCCGTGACGGCTGTCTCGTCATCTGCTCGGGAGAAGCTCTGGACATCGAGAACCTGGCCGTTCATCGCCAGTGTCCTGGCACTGATGACGGCCATCGCGTTCGAGTCCTTCGCGGTCACCACCGTTCTGCCGGTCGCGATGGCCGATCTCGACGGTGCCCAGTGGTATTCACTCGCCTACGCGGCCACGATCACCGCGGCCCTGGTCGGCATGGTCATCGGGGGCAACTGGTCCGACCGCTCTGGTCCGCGCAAGCCTCTCATCGCCGGTGGAATCCTGTTTCTTGGTGGCCTGGCCCTGTGCACGGTCGCACCAGATGCGATGACGTTCGTCCTTGGACGGCTCCTGCAGGGCACCGGGGGCGGGATCGACTCCGTCGTTCTCTACGTCCTCATCGCGCGACGCATCCCCGAAGGGCCCCGTCCACGGATGTTCGGCCTGCTCACCACAGCCTGGCTCGTCCCCTCCCTGGTCGGCCCGGTCCTCGCCGGGGCGCTCACCGATCTGATGACCTGGCGCGTGGTCTTCGGGGTCGTCCTGGCTGCAGCCACGATCTCCCTGGGTGGCCTGCTCCACGTCACGCGAGCTCCCGGGACGCAGAGCATCGAGCCAGTAGGCGACGGCCCAGCACGCCCCATCATCGGTCGCAACGGCACGCTGTCGCTCATCGCGGCCCTGCTGCTGTTCGTCCTGCACCTGGGCGGACAGCTCGACCCCCCAGCATCGATCCTGGCCGTCGTTGCAGCATCGATCGCCCTGGTCGTCGTCGCGCAGGGCATCCTTCCCTCGGGCACGCTCCGACTGCGTGGAGCTGCCCAGCGGCTTGTCGCGCTGCGAGCCATCCTGGGCGCCACTGTCACCGCTACGGACCTCTACCTCACCCTCTACCTTCAAGCTGAACGTGGACTCCCTCCTACCAAGGCCGGGCTGGTGATTGCCATCGGCGCGCTCGGCTGGGCCTTCGGCGCATGGGTACAAGCACGGTTCACCAGCGAGCACGCGATACACCGAAGACTGATCCTGCTTGCAGCACCCCTTGTCGGGGTCGGGCCAGTCAGTGTTCTGCTGTACACAGCCGCTGGGCTGCCGCTCTGGCCAGTTCTCGCAGGGTGCATCGCGATGGGTACCGGGATGGGAATGGCCTACCCGCGCCTGTCCAGTGCGACGCTGGCCCTGGCAAGCGCCGACGAGCAGGGTACGTACAGCTCTGCCCTGCAAGCAGGCGAAAGCATGAGCGTGGGTGCGACCACCGCACTGACGGCGGTCGTACTCACCTCCGCACTCTCCGCCAGCATCTCCTTCACCCTCGTGTATGCGATCCTCGTCGCCCTGGCCTGCCTAGCCATCGCAATCTCCGCAACCAGCGGCCCGCTGAACCCTGCCAGCCGCTCGTGACGCGTGGGCGCAACGCACCAGCCCTGTTCAGCGGTACTCAAGCCCGGTCATCAGGACCACTGGTCGGCTGGGAGCAGTCGTCTGGGCGGGGCCGGCCGGCGCGCTGCCGCCGCCCCCGGCGAGTCCGGGCACAGCAGCGGCCGGTCAGGGCACCAGGACGGTGCGCACCCCTGAGCTGGTCGGCTCCACCCACGCCTCGGCTACCGCGGCCAGCGGCCGCACCGCGGTCTCCACGCTGAGCACACCGCGCTCCAGCAGGCCGAACACGGCGGGCAGGATCTCTGGCAGCACGCGGGCGAACGCATCCTTGGGCACGCTGCCCGCTCCCTGGCCGAGCAGCTGGACGCCGGCGCTGCGCAGCACCGCAGCCGGAAGCTCGATCGTGGCACCCGCCCCCTCGCCGACCTGCACGTACCGGGTGCGGTGGAAGTCTGCCGCCAGGGCCTCGTTGCCGAGGGCTCCGAGCACCTGCTCGGCCGGCGGACCCCAGATGTAGTCGAGCACCACGTCGATGGGCCGGTCGGTGTGCAGGGCGCGTACCGCCTCACCCAGCTCCGAGAGGTCCGTGCCGATCTGGACCACCCGGTCGGCACCCTGGTCAACCAGAGAGCGCAGCCGGGCCTGGTCGCGACCGACCGCGACCACGTGCCCGGCACCGAAGTGGTGCGTGGCGAGCTGCACGGCCAGGGCACCGGTCACGCCGGTGGCGCCGAGCACCAGCACGCACTGACCCGGCCGGACCTGCCCGGCGTGCTCCAGTGCGAACCAGGCGGAGACGGCGGCGTTCGGCAGAGCCGCCGCCACCGCATCGTCCACCCCTGCCGGGATCTGCGCGAACTGGCCGGGTGAGACCGCCAGGTACTCAGCCATCGCACCTGCCGGCGGGGTGGCGCCGGTGTAGACGCGGCGCCCGTCTGCCAGCTGCACCACCGCATCCAGCCCCACCTGGGCAGGCAGCTGCAGCTGCCTGCTGCCGTAGTGGCTGCCGGCCACCAGCATCCGCTCGATGTTCTTGATCGCCGCCGCCCGCACCCGCGCCACCTCACCGCCCTCGGGTGCCACTACCTCGGGAACGTCCCGACACTGCGGCACACCACCCAGCCGCTCGATCACTGCCGCCTTCATCGTCTGGTCCTCTCCACCCGAGTTTAGTTTCGTTGGAAACGATACGCTCGGGCAGTGCGTCTGACAAGATGGTTTCGATGAAAACCACGTCCGAGTCGATCGCACGCATCGAAGAGCTGCTCGCAGCCATCACGGCGCGGTTCGCGGACGAGGATCCGCAAGAGCAGGAGTGGCTGCGGTCGCAGTGCTCCCCCGCCGCCCAGCGAGCACTGGACGAACTGAGCGTGGCTGGGCTTCATCTGCTCGACCAGATCCCCGGTCCCGGCTCAGCGGAGACGGTGAACATCGTCGGGCTGTCCCAGATCAGCGGGGTGCCCAAGGGCACAGTGTCCAAGACCGTGCAGCGACTGGAGTCCGCCGGGACCGTCTCCCGGCACCGGCTGCCGGGCAACCGCAAGGAGGTGCACCTGCGCCTCACCGAGGTCGGCGTGGAGATCCAGCGCGCGCACCGGGGACTGCACGAGCAGATGGGCAGCAGCCTCTCGGCGTTCCTCGGCCGCTACTCGGATGCGGACCTCGAGGTCCTCACCCGCGTGCTCGGTGACCTGCTGGCGATGCCACGGGAGGGCCTGCGGTTCCGGCCGGACCTGCTGCCCTGATCAGTCGTCGTTCCGTGCCAGGATCGCAGCGAGCTGCCGCACTCACCTCACCAGTGCTGTGAGCCGGTGATCGCGACCACCGTCCCGACCACCACCACGGCACCGGCCAGGTACACCCACCCCCGGCGGCGCCGGCCGACGCGCACCAGCCAGGTCATCCAGCGCAGGTAGGCGAAGGAGTACACCAGCAGCGCCAAGGTCGGGTAGGCGGCCTGCTGCAGCAGCTCGGCACCTGCGGGGGACACGTCCCCGATCCGGTCGGCCAGCTCGGTGGGCAGCATGCGGGCCCGCCGCCCACCGATCGTCCCGAACGCCACCATGATCGTGTACGCGCCGGCCAGGCCGAGCAACACCCACCGCCAGCGCGCCACCTGCGGCCGGCGCGTGCCGGGCCGCGGCACCCGGCGCCGCACGGTGGCACCGCCCCGCACCGTGAGCATCACCCCCACCAGCAGCGGTGCGGCGAACAGGAACGCGAGCACGCCGTGCACCAGCGCCACCCCGGTCCCCGTACGCAGCCGCTCGTCCACGGCGAACAGGCGGGCCAGGGTGCCCAGGTAGAGCGGCGCGAGCACCGCATACAGCAGCAGCAGGACACCGATGGTGCCCGCGCTTGCGACGACCACCGTGAGCACCAACCGCACCCGCGACCAGGTCCGGCCGGCTCGGTTCGTCTGCTGCTCGTGCTGGTGTCCGCGCATGTCCTCAGGCACCCTACGCGGGCCGACCTGCTCAGTCGGTGACCTCCAGGATGCCGTGCGCCCCGCGCTCGGCATCGACCATCACGTGGGAGATGAACGGGTAGTGCCCGGCCTCGGGCATGGTCAGCTCCACGAACCCGCCCTGGGCCGCTGCCAGGGCGAGCGCCTGCCCGCCCCCGTGACCTGCGCCGTCGAGCGGGCCCTGCCCGTCCTTGAGCAGATAGGCGCCCTCGGAATAGACGGTGTCGAACTGGCCACCGACCACGTGGAAGCTGCTCGGCCGGTTCGGACCGACGTCCAGCACCCAGAACCGCACCGTCTCACCGGTGCGGGCGGTCAGCGGCGCCTGGTCGTACTGGCCGGCGATGCCGTTGAAGGTCACGTAGTCCGGGTCCTCGGCGAGCACCTTGTCCGCATCCACCTCCGAGGCCTCCCCGGCTTCGTGGTCCGGTCCCAGGAACGTCTCGGACTGCACCAGCACGTAGCTGCGGTCCACCTCGGGCAGGTCGTCCGGTTCGATCACCACCGCGCCGAACATGCCGGCCCCGATGTGCACCGACATCGGCTCGGTGGCGCAGTGGTACATCCAGATCCCGGCACGTTCGGCGGTGAAGGTGTAGGTGAGCGACTCCCCCGGCGCGATGGTGCGCATCGGCTCGTCCGGGGCCAGCGCACCGGCGTGGAAGTCGATGGAGTGGCCCATCGACCCGTCGTTGACCAGGGTGATCTCGAAGGTGTCCCCCACCCGGCCGTGCAGCGTGGGCCCGGGGACGGTGCCACCGAACGTCCAGCGCCGCTGCCACACCCCGGGGGCCACCTCGAGCTCCACCTCTTCCACCGCCAGGGTGAGGCGGTGGGTGGTCTCGTCGGTCAGCGGCGGCAGCTCGGCCGGCACCACGTCCTCGATCGGGGTGTCGACGGCGGAGGGCAGCTGGTCGTCTGCGTCGCCGTGGTCAGGGCTCGCCCCGGCCGCATCGTCGGTGCCTGCGGTCGATCCTGGTGCGGCGCCCTCGGCGAGCACGGTGAAGACCATGCCCATCTGCCGGTGCCCGGCCACGGTGCACCAGCCGTCCAGGTCCTCGCCGACCACGCCGACGTCGAGGGTCTGGCTCTCCCCGGGGGCGAGCCGGTCGGAGGTCACCCCGCCCACGGTCAGGTCGTGCACAGTGGTGGGGTCATCGTTGGTCAGCTCGATCACCAGCCGGTCGCCCACCGGCACGGTGACGGTGTCCGGGACGAACCGCATGTCCTGGGCGCTGACCTGCACCGTGGTGGTCTCTCCGGTGGCGGCCACACCGGCTGAGCCCGCACCGCCGTCCGAGGCGGTGCCCATCCCCGCCGCAGCCGGATCCACCGCCACTCCGACGCTGACTGCGAGCAGCACGGCCACCAGGGCGCCCATCAGCTGCCCCCGGCGCCAGAACACCGCCTCCTGCTGCGTGGCGCGCGGCGGCGGGTCCGACGTGCCTGGCTCACCAGCCTTGCGGCGGGCAGCGAGCGCCACCCCCACCAGCGGGAGGAACCAGGCGAGGCCCACCAGCACGAGCACGGAGGAGACCACCAGCACCCAGCTGGGCACCGGCAGCAGGCAGAGCACGAGGGCCGCGTTGGCCATCACGATCCGCAGCGCGCCGTAGGAGTCGAACGCGGCAGTGGCGGCCTTCACCTTCGCTGGGCCGCCCCCGATGGCCACCGGCAGCAGGTAGGACAGCGCCCCGAGCAGCACCTGTGCGGCCACACCGACCACGAAGATGGCGGTGGCCGGGGTGAAGGCGTTGGCCACCTCGGCCCAGGAGCCGGCTCGCGCCACGGTGATGGCCACCACCACCAGCCCGACGAGCAGCCAGACCAGCCCGGCCGCCACGGAGGCAGCAGCGAAGGAGCGCGGCGGGCGGGTGCGCGCCGGGCGCAGCAACGCCCGGCCCCACCAGCACACGCCGAGCGCGTAGACCACGACGCCGGCCAGAGCCAGGAGGCGCAGGTCCGCCAGCGCCCCGGCGAGGGTGAGCACCAGCGCGCCGGCCAGGACCGGCAGCGCCTGCTTGGCCCACCGTTCGGCGCGCTCGTCGATGCGGGTGCGCAGGATGGTCGGCCACAGGGTGAGCAGCGTGCCGGTCACCGTCAGCCCCACCCAGCCGAGCAGGTTGACCATGGTGTGCGCCACCAGCAGCCGCCCGTGCCAGTCACCGGGCAGGCCGCGCGCGAGCAGCACCCCGGCGGTGATGCCCACCGGCAGGAAGGCGCACGCCGCCAGGTAGTAGCGGATGGTGATGCGGAACCGGCCGGGCAGCGCCCGGCGCAGCCGGCGCACGAGCTGCACCGCGTGCCAGACCACAGCACCCACCACCGCCGCCGCACCGACGATGACCACGGCGAGCTGCGCCGTCGGCACTCCGATGAGCACGGCAAGCACCCCGAGCAGCAGCAACCAGAGCCGCCTGGCCTGCACCTTCCGGTCGTCCAGCGTGGGCGGGGTCTTCAGCAGCGCCTGGGCGAAGTAGGTGCTCCACACCATGATCGAGTGCGTGATCGCACCCAGCAGCACCAGGTGCACCATCAGCCACCGGGCCGAGGGCACCACCTGGTGAGCGATGGCCACCACCACGGCGGCCAGCAGCCAGACCACGGCCGGATAGTCCCGCAACGGCCACCGGCCACGGGACGCGTTCGGGCGGGCGGGCGCCGGCGGAGGGGTGCTGGTCGGCTCCTTCACCGTGCCTCCTCGGCAGTGCTCTGCTGGCCGCTGGTGGTGGGCTCGCTGGTCGTGGCCGGTACTCCGGCGGCCGGACGGCGGGTGCCGGTCGGCCCGCGGGTGGCCGGTCCACGCACCGGCAGCCGGGAGGAGCTGACCACACCGAGCACGAGCAGCAGCATCGCGACGATGGTGCCCACGGCACCGACCCGGTAGAACGGCGCCTGGGCGAGCGACCCGGCCACCCGTACCGCCAGCGTGACGTGCAGTGCCACCAGCGGCAGCCACAGCACCGGGTGGTAGGGCAGCTTCACCCGCAGCACCGAGGGCAGGATCACCGGGGCGTGGGCCATCACCATGGACATGGCGAAGCCGAGGAAGACGGCGTGCACCACGGTGTCGTAGGCCCAGCCGGTGCCGGCCGTGCCGGCGGCCACCCAGGTGCAGGCGGCGACCAGCAGCCAGCCGTAGCCGGTGAGCATGGCGGCTGCGGCGAACCGCGGCAGGCCGTGGGCCCGGATGGTACGCACTGCGACGTCGTGCGTGGCCAGCCAGAGCGCGCAGACCGCCAGCAGCACACCGAACATCCGCCCACCGACAGCGGGCCAGACCAACGAGACGGTGCCGGCGGCGCCGATCGCGGCAGTGCCAGCCAGCAGCAGGTCACCGGAGGCGGCCGGCAGGGTGAGCCGGGCGAGCTCGACCCGTTCGGCGGCGATGGTGACCACGATGAAACCGCTGAGCAGCACCAGCACGGTGGGCACGTCGGTGCGGATCCAGACCGCCACCGCCGCTGCGGCCAGCACAGCGCCGACCAGCTGGGCGAGCACCACCGAGTCGTGCGCGCGCTGCCACAGCGCCGCGTACACGGCCACCAGCAGCACCGCTCCGGCCAGCAGCACGAGCTGGCCGAGGAGCACCGGGGCCGGGCTGAGGGTCAGCAGCGCGCCCACGGCCAGCGCCGCCGGGGACAGGTACCCCCAGCGGCGGCGCAGCGCGACCGAGCGTTCCAGGGAGATGACCGTGCCGAGGAAGCCGAGCACCATGAGGATGCCGTGCATCTCGGCAAGTCGGTCGGTGCGGATCGGTGCCGGCAGGCCGAGCAGCAGCAGAGCGGCGTCCAGCCCGGCCAGCATGCACAGGCCCCCGCCCGCGATCAGGGCAGCACGCACCGGGCGGTTCACCGCTCGCTCCTCCTCTGGACCAGAATGCCGGATCGATCGCTGGGGTCAGCCCTGCCGGGTCAGGCGCAGGGTCCACGACTCCGGACCCGACTGCAGGTAGGTCACCTGCACCGGGTCCCGGTCGGCGATCTGGGCGAGCAGCGGCTTCGGGTCGTGCGGAGCGATGAGGTCCAGAGAACCGCCGGTGGGGACCGCACCGAGCGCACCGAACACGGTCGCGTGCCGGATGGCGTGCGGGATCTCTCGGACGTCCAGCACCGGGACCCCCTCGTCGGTGCAGCCACAGGCGCAGCCGGAGGCGCTCACATCGGTGACGGGCAGCTCTTCGGCGCCGGCGGGCAGCGGCTGGGACTCGGTCATCGTTCCTCCAGGCGTTCGGGTGCGCACAGGGCGCCGGTGGGGTGCTGCGTGCGTGCCTGCCGAGGTGTTCCGGTAGCGGGCGCAGCACCGCCAATATTACACTCCGCATTGTGAATAAAACGACCCGTCTGGGGCCAGCGCCGACCCCCGAGCCGTCCCTCACCCCCGGCCCGGCGCAGCGGATCTTGTCCGCCCTGGGCCGGCCTGACCGTGCCCGGTCGGTCGCCGACCTGAGCACGGCACTGGGGGTGCACCCGAACACGGTGCGCACCGCGCTGGCTGAGCTGCGCACGGCCGGTCTGGTGCAGCGCGAGCGGGCCCCCGGTGGCGGCCGGGGGCGGCCCAGCTACGAGTACTCCCTCACCCAGGCGGGCCGGAACGCCCAGCCCAGCGGCCGCGCCTTCCGCGAGTACCGCAGCCTCACCGAAGCGTTCGCCACGCACCTGGCCAGCCGGTCGGACGACCCCGGAGCGGACGCCCGCTCGATCGGGCGCACCTGGGGGGCGGCACTGGCCGGTGACCACCCTGACCCGTCCGGTGCCGGCAGCCAGCCGGATGCGGCCGGTGAGCGCGTGGCCGCCGGCAAGCCTGATCCTGATGCTGCTGATGCTGATGCTGATGCTGATGCTGATGCTGATGCTGATGCTGAT
>DATGRZ010000201.1:0-24479 GCA_035303065.1 Ruania sp. | reverse complement strand
TGGCCGGCTGCCACCTCGGATCCGCCCTCACCTGTCGACGGAGCGGGTGGCGGCCCACCCCATGGGGTACCGGTCACCATGCCGTCGGTGCGGGGAGCCGGAGCAGGGATCTGCGGTGCAGCAGGTGCTGGGGGCGTGTAGGCGGGCTTCGGCGGCGATGACGCTGGTGGTGGCGTGCCTGACCCGGTGGACAGGTCCGCACCGGGCCTGGGGTCCTCGGCGCTGGCCGCATCACCCCGGGTGGCCGGCCGGTACCCACCGAAGACCGGACGCCCTGGGGTCGGCTCAGCCGGTAGCGGCGCCTCTGTCGGTTCCTCCGCACCGCTGAGACCGACCTCGGGGCGCGGTCCGGCACCGTGCGGTCGGGCGACGCCGAGCACCCCAGCACTCACTCGACCACCTGGCCGGTACCCCCCGTCTCCGCCCTGCACGGTCGGCGTAGCCAGCGAGGGCATCGGCTTGTGCCCGGCAACAGGCTCAGCGGTCACCATCTTGCGGGCGATCCGCATCCGTTTTTCGTCATAGGGGTGCAGGCCCTTGCGCACGTCGACATACCAGTTCTGCCCCACCAGGTCGTGCCAGCCGCGGCCCCGCTTCTCCCGGTCGAAGAGTGGCGACAGGCAGAACAGGATCGGCCCCACCACCAGCACGCTGGATCCGATGAGCACCAGGGCGCGCAGCACGATGCGCCAGAACCCGGGCCGCTCCAACGTCTTGACGTTCACCGAGCGGATGCCCATGATCCCCTTGCCGATCGTGACACCCTTCCGGCCGTGCAGGACGAGCTGCACGATGCAGAAGGCGAGGCTGAGCACGAACGAGATGCTCGCCATCACGATCGCGAGGATGAAGCCAGGGTGGTGCACCAGGCCGTACAGACTGATCCGGCCGAAGTAGAGCTTGAGCAGGAGCGGCAGGGCGAAGACCCAGTAGGGCACCTGCAGCACCAGGTAGACGACCAGGTCGATCGTCGCAGCCAGTGCGCGTCGCAGCATCGGCGCATGCACCAGACCGAGCGCAGCGGCGTAGGCAGGGTCCGGCTTCCCGAGCTCGTCCAGCCCCTCGATGACCTTCTCGTCGTCGCCGACTTCCCAGATCGTCACCGGAGTCGGCCTCCCTTCCGCGCACCCAACACTGCTCCCGCCACCGGTCACCGTACCGACCCGTCGGCGCGTCCACCCTCGCGTGGCAGGATAATCGGATGTCGACCTCCGTCCCACCCTCCACCGAGGACTCCGCTCAGCAGCACCCACCTGAGCAGGTCGTGCTGTCCAACGGTGGCATGGCCCAGCTGGTTCCACGCGACGGCGGCTGGTCACTGGAGATCAACAGTGCGCGGCAGTCCCACCTCGGTCCTGCTGGGGCGCCACCGGCGCTGGCCGCCGTGCGGTGGATGCACGCGGCGCTCGGCGCGCACCCTCCTGCCCGCAGCGCTCATCTGGGCGGCGGTCTGCTCACGCTGCCCCGTGCCATCGCGCACGACCGACCCGGGGCCGAACAGGTCGTGGTCGAGCTGGAGCCTGCGCTGGTTGCGCTCGCCGAGGATCGGTTCGGTCTGCCCGACGGCGTCACCGTCCGGTGCGAGGATGCGCGCACCTGGCTCGAGTCCCCCTCCCGCAGCGACCTTGATGCCATCGTCATCGACATCTTCACCGCGGACCGGGTACCGCCGGCGTTCACGTCCGTGGAGTGCTTCCGTGCTGCGTACGGGGCACTCTCGGACCGTGGCCGGCTGGTGATCAACTCAGTGGCGGGTCCGGACCTGGAGTTCACCCGGCGCGAGCTGGCCACCCTGCATGAGGTGTTCGCGCACGTGGCGATGATCGTGCAGGGGTCCTCCTTGCACGGGTTGCGGTTCGGCAACGCGATCCTCGTCGGTTCGAAAGTGCCGTTGGACACCGAGACGATCCGGGCCCGGCTGAAGGGGGACGAGTCACGTCCGGCGCTGGTCACCGAGGTCGACCCGATCATCGACGGTGCCGCGCCGGTGACCGATGCCGACCAGCTGTGGTCCCCGGAGCCGCGGATGCCGAAGTTCGACGACGCTCTGAAGGCGCTCGATGCCGTGCAGCAGATGAAGAAGCAGGTCGAAGCGCTCCGTGATGAGGCCCGGGCGGCGGTCGAGAGCGACCCGGCGGAACGCGACAGGCAGCCCTGACCGCGCCGCCGCGACGGCAGCGGCGCCGTCAGATGCGCTCCGGTCTACTGGCGGCTCCGCTATCGTGCGGCCCCGGTGGCCTTCCTCTTGACCCACAAGAAGATGGCAGTCACCACGAACAGCACGATGCCCAGGAACGCCAACCAGAGCAGTCCCTTGATCACGAAGCCGAGCACGGACAGCACGAGCCACGCGATCAGCAGGAACACCAAGAACCCGACCATGGGCCGAGCCTAGGGCGCAGAGGGTAGCGCCGCATGGTGAGATCGACGCCGGCTGGGGCCGGGGAGCCGGTGGCCGGTGGATCCGCAGCCGAGCGGTAGCGGTGGGAGCCGTCGCTCGTCGCTGGCGCTCCTCGCTCCTCCCAAATCCCCGAGCCGTAGATGTGATGAAGGCGCCAGCCCACTCACTGCGTTCGGGTTGGCGCCTTCATCACATGGCGGTAGCGGTGGGATTTGAACCCACGGTGGCTATGAACCACACAGCATTTCGAGTGCTGCACCTTCGGCCGCTCGGACACGCTACCTAGCCGGACCAGAGTACTGGCAGCGGTGCCGCTGGCCAAAACCAGCGTCCGCCTCCGCGCACCCGCCGCATCGCTGCACCCCGTCCACCCGTCGTAGGCTCGACCGGCCAGCCCACCCGGAGGGAGCAGCAGTGCCATCGACCACCACCTCCGACGTCTCGGCCCTCGTGGCCCTGCTCGCCGGACGCCGGTTCGCCGTCCTGACCGGCGCCGGCATCTCCACCGACTCCGGGATCCCCGACTACCGCGGCCCCGACTCCCCACCCCGCAGCCCGATGACTTACGACCAGTTCGTCACCGACGAGGGCTTCCGCCGGCACTACTGGGCGCGCAACCACGTCGGCTGGCAGCACATGCGCACCCGTCGACCGAATGCTGGGCACGAGGCGATCGCAAAGATGGAGCAACGCGGTCTGGTCACCGGGGTGATCACTCAGAACGTGGACCTGCTGCACCAGGCCGCTGGCTCCCAGCGGGTGATCGACCTGCACGGCCACTACAACGAAGTGATCTGTCTGTCCTGCGGACTGGTGCTCTCCCGCACCGAGCTGGACCGGATGCTCACCGTCCTCAACCCCGAGTTCACCGACGCGGTCGCCGATGTGGAGATCGCCCCGGACGCGGACGCCGTCATCGCCTCCACCGAAGGGTTCCAGGTGCAACCCTGCCCACGCTGCGGCGGCATCCTGAAGCCGAACATCGTCTACTTCGGCGAGAACGTGCCCAAGGAGCGGGTGGCCGCCGCCTACACGCTCGTGGACGAGAGCGAGGCCGTGCTGGTTGCCGGCTCCTCCCTGGCCGTGATGTCCGGGCTACGGTTCGTGCGGCACGCACACCGGCACGGCCTGCCGGTCGCCATCATCAACCGCGGCACCACCCGCGGTGATGAGCTCGCCGACCTGCACCTGGATGCCGGCGCCTCCCCCACCCTCACGGCGCTCGAAGCCGCACTTCCCGGCCTACCCTGAGGCTGCCGGCGCTGGCGGCTCCTCCCCGGCAGGCTGCCGCCGGGCGGTGAAGAAGTCGGTGAGCAGGCGGGTGGACTCGCTGGCCAGCACCCCGCCAGTCACCTGCACCTGGTGGTTCAGCCGGGAGTCGCGCACCACGTCCCGGGTGGATCCGCAGGCACCCGCCTTCTCGTCCCAGGCTCCCAGCACCAGCCGCTGCACCCGCGCCAGCACGATCGCCCCGGCGCACATCGTGCACGGCTCCAGGGTGACCACCAACGTGCAGCCGGTCAGCCGCCAGTCCCCCTGCTCCACCCCCGCCCCACGCAGGGCGAGGATCTCGGCATGCGCAGTGGGATCGCCGTCGACCTGGCGACGGTTGCCTGCCTGTGCCAGCACATGACCGGCCGGGGAGAGCAGCACCGCGCCCACCGGCACGTCTCCGCGCTCGCCGGCCTCGCGCGCCTGCGCCAGCGCCAGACCCATCGCTTCCCCGTCGGTGCTCACACCCCCAGTCTGCCCGCCCCGGCGAAATTGCTCGTCGATCTGGTCCCCCAGCGTGGCCGGATCGACGAGCAATTTCGTGGGAATGGTGGCCAGACCGGTGCACGACGTCCAGGAGCGGTGGTGCGCGCTTCTACACTGTGCCCATGCGCCTGCACGTCGCCGACCACCCGCTCATCGCACACAAGCTGACTGTCCTGCGCGACGCCACCACCCCATCACCGGTGTTCCGCCAGCTCACCGAGGAGCTGGTCACCCTGCTCGCCTACGAGGCGACCCGGGAGATCCGTACCGAACAGGTGGAGATCGACACCCCGATCGCACGCACCACCGGGGTGGCGCTGGCCGAGCCACGCCCGATCGTGGTGCCGATCCTGCGTGCCGGGCTGGGCATGCTGGAGGGGATGACCCGGCTGCTGCCTACCGCGGAGGTCGGGTTCCTCGGGCTGCAGCGCAACGAGGAGACGTTAGAGGCGTTCACCTACGCCAACCGGCTCCCGGACTCCCTCTCCGGCCGGCAGTGCTACGTGCTCGACCCGATGCTGGCCACCGGCGGCACCCTGGTCGCGGCGATCGAGTACCTGTTCGAGCGCGGCGCCCGGGACGTGATCGCTGTGTGCCTGCTCGCCGCACCGGAGGGGCTGCGGTTGGTGCAGGACTCGATCGGCGACCGGGCCGACGTGCAGATCGTCACCGCCTCGGTGGACGAGCACCTGAACGAGAAGGGCTACATCATCCCCGGCCTCGGCGACGCCGGCGACCGCCTCTACGGTGTGGTCGACTGAGCGCTCCAGCCCGTTGGAACACCCTTAGCGCGTTCGAACCTACCTGTAAGGGTGTTCCAATGCGCTAAGGGTGTTCCAACGCGGGCGGGCGGCGGTGGTGGTCCGCACGGGCGCCAGGTGCGCGGGTGGTGGTGGTCCGCACGGGCGCCAGGTGCGGGGCGCGGTCAGCCGAGTGTGCGGAGCGCCTGGGTGAGGTCCGCGCGCAGGTCGGCCGGGTCCTCCAGCCCCACCGAGAGCCGCACCGTGGAGTCGGTGATGCCCACCGCCAGCCGGTCCTCCCGGGCGATCTTCGAGTGCGTGGTGGTCGCCGGGTGGGTGGCCAACGACTTCAGGTCACCGAGGTTGTTCGAGACGTCCACCAGGTGCAGGGAGTCGAGGAACGCGAAGGTGCGCTCCTTGACCAGGTCCGGATCGCCGTCCAGCGCAAGATCCACGGTGACCACCGTGCCCCCGCCGCTCATCTGCTCCCGGGCGAGCGCGACCTGCGGGTGGGAGTCCAGGAACGGGTAGCGCACCCCGCGCACCCGCGGTTGGGCCTCCAGCCACCGGGCCAGGTCCAGAGCGGCCGCGGACTGGGCACGCACCCGTAGCGACAGCGTCTCCAGGCCCTTGAGCAGCACCCAGGCGTTGAACGGGCTCAGCGTGGGACCGGTGGCGCGGACCATCTGCTTCACTGGGCCTTCGATGTAGTCCCGGGTGCCGAGGATCGCCCCGCCGAGCACCCGGCCCTGGCCGTCGATGTGCTTGGTGGCGGAGTAGACCACCACGTCCACGCCGAGCTGCAGCGGCTTCTGCAGCACCGGGGTGGCGAACACGTTGTCCAGGATGACGACGGCGCCCGCCCGGTGGGCCAGCTCGCTCACCTTGGCCACGTCTACTATGTCCTGCATCGGGTTGGACGGCGTCTCGAAGAGCACCACGTCCGCCGGGGTGGCCAGCGCCTCCTCCCAGTCGGAGAGCACGTGTGCGCGGACGTAGTCGGTCTGCACGCCCCACTTGCCGAGGATCTGGTTCAGCACGGTGAACGTGGCCCCGAACAGGGCGTTGCCGGCCACGATCCGGCTGCCGGACTTCACCAGCGCAGCCAGTGCGGTGAATACTGCGGACATGCCGGTGGCAGTGGCATAGCAGGCCTCGGCGCCCTCGATCAGCCGCATCCGCTCCTCGAACGCGGACACGGTCGGGTTGCCGTAGCGGGAGTAGATGAACCGGTCGGCCTTCCCGGCGAACGCGGCCTCGGCGTCGGCGGCGTGCTCGTAGACGTAGCCCTGGGTGAGGAAGATCGGCTCGGCGGTCTCCCCGAACGCGGTGCGCTGCTGACCACCGCGGATGGCCAGAGTGTCGGCGCCGAGGCCCTCGGGCAGGGTCGAGATCGGCCGCGGGTCGCTCATGACTGCTTCCAGGGCAGACCCTCGGCGCGCCAGCCGGTGTCACCGCGGTGCCCGTCAGTGTTGGTGGCTCCCTCGAACCCGTCGAGCACGTTGTAGGCCGGGCCGAACCCGGCGGCGGTGGCGGCCTCCGCAGCAGCCAGCGACCGTGCACCGCTGCGACACAGGAAGAGCACCGGCGCCTCCGCGGTGACGCCGGCCTCGGCGAGCTGGGCGAGGAAGTTCTCGTTCCGGGTGCCCTCGGGGTAGGTGTTCCACTCCACGAACGCAGTGGTGCGGCCGATGCCAGATGTGTCTGGCACGCCGACGAAGGACCACTCGGCCCTGGTGCGCACGTCCACCAGCACCGCGTGCGGGTTGTCCTGGAGCACCTCCCAGGCTTGGCTGGGGGTGAGGTCTCCGGCGTAGGTCATCGGTCATCTCCGTTCTGCGTGTGGGGGCTGCTGGGCGCGGCCGGGGCAGTGGCCGCCGGCGGGGCAGCGGGGCTGGTGGCCGCCGGCGCAGCAGCTGGCGGGTGCGGCCAGAGCACCGCCTGGGCGGCGATCACGCGTTCACCGTCAAAGGTCACCGACGGCGAGCCGTAGAGCGTGTAGCCCTCTGCCAGCGCCTCGCTGATCCGGGTGCAGAAGGTGGCGTCGTCCGGCCCGGTGAGCAGTCGGTAGCGGTGCCCGGGCGGGTCGACGAGTGGGACAGCGTCGCTCATCATGCCTCCATCGGTTCTGGCGGTAGCACCTTCGCCTGAGGCGTGGTTGCTGCAGCGTCAACGAGCCAGATCTCTCGGCTGCTCTGGATGGGTCGAGGCCATCGTAGTGGACGGGCCCGAGTGCCTGGGAACGCGTCCTGTGTTTCGAGACGGCCCAGCCCCAGCGGCGCTACCTGGACAGCTGTCGGCGAAACAGCACCCACCGGCCCGCTTTCCTGGTGATATCCGTCGTGTCCATGCAAAGAATCCATGATTCGACCCGACGACGGATCTCGCCACGGAGATCAGGGGTATGGAAGTCCGGATGCAAGAGCGCCCGCTAGAGCGAGGGGTACGGAGGCTCCGAAGAAGAATCCGCCACGCAAGGGTGCAGGGCGCAGGGTGCAGGGTGCAGGGCACTGTAGAAGCTGCACTGGCAGGTGCTCAGGTAATCGATGGTGCGACCTATATCGCACGGAGGAAGGCGTGACGGCGTCGGGCGACTCTGGCGGACCATAGTTCTGGATCAATCGGGCGCACGCAGTGACAACGGGCGGCGGCTGCTCGCTCTGGTGCTCGCGATGGCGGTGCGATACGAAAGGGAGCGGAATCGCGTGCTCGTCACGATCTACACCCGTGATGACCCGATGAGCGAGGCTGTCGTGCGCGAGGCAGAGCGGCGCGCCGAGGAGGTGAGCTGGGGCGTCGACGTCGTGGTCGTCACCACCGACGAGGCACCACCGGCGGAGGAGTAGCCCTCAGCCCTCGATCAGCCCGTCCCGCAGCGCCAGTGCCACCGCCTCGGTGCGGGAGTGGGCGCCGAGCTTGGCCATCGCGCGGCTCAGGTGCACGCTGACGGTCTTCTCGCTGATGAACAGCTCGGCGCCGACAGCCCGGTTGGTCAGCCCGCGGGCCACCAGCTCGAGCACGGACCGTTCCCGCGGAGTGAGCAGGTCGGCGGAGACCATCCGCACACCCGCCACCGGACGACGGTAGCGCCGGGCCACCGACTCCAGCGCCCGGGCCAACGGCTGCGCACCGAGCCGACGGGCGACCTCCAGCGCCCCGGTGAGCGCTGCATCGCCCTCCTCCAGACGGCCCCCTGCGAGCAGCGCCTCGGCCAGGCGCCACTGGGCGAGCGCCCGCTGGTACACGTCCCCGTAGCTGAAGGCGTCGACGACGGCGGTCCAGGCTGGCACGTCCAGGTCGCCGTGCAGCCGGCTCTCCTCGGCGTGGGCGCGGGCGAGCCAGGCGCGGGCCTCCGGGCCCCAGTCCTTGGCTCTGGCTGCACCGTGGTCGCGGGCCTCGACCACCTGCGCGGCGAAGGTGGCGGCGCTGGCCAGGGCCCGTTCTTCAGCGTCGGTCTGGCCGGTCTGCCGGGCGCGGGCGGCGTCATCGGCGGCTGCGGCGATACCGAGCGTGCCGAGCCGCATCAGTGCCGGTGAGACCGCCGATTCACCGGCATGCACCTCGGCGATCATCGTCTCCAGCTGCTCGATGACCTCCCGGTCGCGGTGCCGCCAGGTGCCCAGCTCTGCGACTGCGTAGGCGAGCACCTTTGCTGGTTCGCCATCATGTCTGGACAACGACTCCGAGCGCAGACAGGCCTCTGCCCCTTCCCACTCGCCGCGGCAGGCTGCGAGCAGGGCGGCGAACCCTGCAACCACCGCCGAGAGCCAGTCCGGGGCCTGCTCACCCGGCGGTGAGGTGAGCTCGGCGACCTCGTCCCAGGCGCCTTCGGCGAACAGCACCTGCACCGCCATCCACGCCAGCTCCCGGCCGTAGGTGGCCCACACCAGACCTTCCTCGCGGGCACGCCGCAGCCCCTCGCGCACATGGTCGGCGGCAGCGGCCACCTGGCCAGCTTCGAACTCCCCGATGACCAAGTTGAAGTAGGCGCGCAGCTCCACCTCGAAGGCACCCACCTCCGCGGCTCTGGACCGAGCCTGGTCGAGCACCTCCATCGCGGCCTCGTGGTCCCCGGAACCGAGCAGCTGGAAGGACAGGGAGATGAGCGCATCGCTCTCCGCGCCACCGTCACCGACAGCGCGGGCATCAGCGATCGCGGCCTCCGCGACCGCGCGGTGCTCCTCACCGGGGTCGTAGCCGAACGCGCGCGTGGCCAGCACCCACGCCCGTTCGGAGCTCGGTGGGGTGTTCCGCACCAGGTCCCACGCGGCAGCGATCAGCTCTCGGGCGGTGTCCACCTGATCGTCGGCGAACGCCATCCGGGCCATCCGCCGGCGCACCCCGGCTCGGACGACGACGTCCGCCCCGGAATCAGCGAGCTCCAGGGCCGAGCGCAGGTGCGCCTCGGCGCGGTCGATGCGACCAGCGGCCACGGCGGCGTCGGCCGCGCGGACCATCAACGCGAGCTCATCGGTACCGGTGAGCTCCTCCGGGTCGGGGACGGCGTCCCAGAGGCCGAGCGTTTCCTCCAGGTGATGCAGCACATCGGCGGTGGCGCCCACTTTCTGGGCATCGGAGGCGGCACCGATCCGCGCCTGCAGCGCTGTGGGCAGGTCGTTGGCCTCAGTGGCGTGGTGTGCCTGCGCACCACGCCAGCCTGGGTGCTGGGCCCGGCCGAGGAGGTCGACGAACGCGGCGTGCACCCGGGTCCGCTCCCCCGGCAGCAGGTCAGCGTAGACGGCTTCGCGCAGCAGCGAGTGCCGGAACTCATACGTCTCGTCCGGGGCGACCACCAGCACATAGTGCTGCACCGCCTCCCGCAGCGCAGCGTCCAGAGCATCCTCGCTCAGGCCGGTGACCTCCAGCAGGGAAACGTGCCGCACCCGCCGCTGGCCGGCCACAGAGGCCACCCGCACCACGCGCTGTGCCTCCTGGCTCAGGCGTTCGATCCGGCTGAGCAGCACGTCGGCGAGCGGACCGGCTACTGCGGTGCCGTCGCCGCCGGCGAACAACTCCTCGGCGAAGAACGCGTTCCCCTCGGACCGCTCAGCGATCTCGGCGACCAGGGGCTCCGGCACGACGGCCCCCTCCCAGCGGCCCAGCGCCCGGGTGAAGTCTCGCGCCTCGTCCGGCTCGAACGGTTCCAGGGTGAGACGTTCCACCCGGCGCATCCGACCGAGCTCGGCGACCAGCGGTCGCAGCGGGTGACGGCGGTGCAGCTCGTCGCTGCGATAGGTGAGCACCACGGTCAGCGCCTCGTCAGAGATCCGGGCGAGCAGGAAGGTGAGCAGGTCCCGGGTGGAGGCATCGGCCCAGTGCAGGTCCTCGATGACCAGGAGAACCGGCTGCCGCCGCGCGAGGGTGGTGAGCATGGTGAGGAACGCGTCGAAGAGCTGCAGCTGGCTGGTGTCCCGGTCGCTGCCGGATCGGGAGACCAGCGTGGTCAGCGTCGGTGCGGCAGCAACCAGCGCAGGATCGAGCTCACCGGCCTGCTCGAGCACCTCGACCACCGGCAGGTAGGGCGGCGCGGCCTCGCCGAGCCCCACGCAGTGCCCGGTGAGCACCAGACCGCCCTCAGCCTCGACCGTAGCCGCGAACTCGCTCACCAGACGGGATTTGCCGACCCCTGCCTCACCCGGCAGCAGCACTGCTGCAGCGCTTCCTTCGCCGCTGCGCTGCCAGACCTCGCGCAGTCGTGCGAGCTCCTCGGTGCGCGCCACCAACGCGATCTGTGAGCCGACCCGTGCCACAACCGGCATCTTGTCACGCAGCACCGGCCCAGCCCCACGGCTTTGCGATAACACTTCGGTCACTGCTCGCCTCCCGGCCGGAGGCCACCGCAGGAACGGTCAGCGGACATGGGCTCGCCTCGTCTGTGGCCCTAGGTCCTGCCGGCAGCTTCGCGGCCGGGTGTCAGGCGCCGCGGGCAAGGTCAGCACGGGCCAGGCTCCGGCTGCGGCGCTCCTGGCCCAGGCCAGGACGGCGGGCCCGGCGGGCCCGGCGGGCACCAGCGGCGCGGCGGGCGCGGCTGGCGTCCAAGCCGGCGACGAGCTGCTCGCGCCGGTAGGCAAGGTCGGCCTGGTAGCTGGTGTAGCTGTCGGCGTAGGTGTCCATGACATGCTCCTCGATGGTCATGGCTCCACTGTTCCGCTGAGGCACTGCGCACCGGTATCGGTTGATCGCGCCGGGTCACGACGGCGGTCCTTACCTTCCGTCGGCGGCTCGCCCGCCGAGGGGTAAGGGGTGTGATCGGGAGCACCGAACGGCGGGTAAGGGGTGGCGAGGCACACACCCAGGTGACCGTCCTGAGCACGCCGAGGGCCGCCGTCGCACATCTCGACGGCGGCCCTGAGCGAGGTGCTCTCCGGCCGGGGTGCCGGCCGGTTCAGGGTCCGGTCAGATCCCGGCGAACGTGGTCTCGGCGATCTGCACCGCCTGGTCGCTGCTGATGTCCTGAGCGGTGGAGACCACCTGCAGGAACCCGCCGTCGGCAGTGGCGATCAGCACGGTGGCGTCCACCTCGGAGATCGTGCCGGTGATCACTGCAGCCTCGTCTGCGCCTGCAACGGTGACCGGCTCCGGGTCATCCAGGTCGTCGTACAGGCTGTCCATCGCGGTCAGCGCATCGTCCAGGGTGCCCGGCGTGGGGGCCCACTGCACGACCACGCTCTGACCGCTGCTCATGTCCCCGAAGGTGCACATCGCGATACCCGACATGTCGTTCGAGGCGCCCTCGTCGAAGTCGCTGCCCATGATGCCATTGATGTCGTCCGCGCTGATGGCGGTGCACGGGTCGAACTCGTCGCCGGGTCCGGCCACGCCGGCGGCAGCACCGTCCTCACCATCGCCAGCACCGTCGTCCGTGCTGTCCTCGGCCTCGTCCGCGCTGTCCTCGGAGCCCTCGTCTGTGGAGGTGTCCTCGTCAGTCTCCGAGCCTTCGTCGGAGTCCTCGTTCTCAGAGGCGTCATCTGCAGCAGCGTCGTCGTCGGGCTGCTCCTCGGCGCCCTCCTGACTGGCCTGCTGGTCCTCGCCCGGCTCCTCCGCGTCGCCGCAGGCAGCGACGAGCATCAGCAGCGCCACACCGCTCGCAGCGGCCGTGGTGCGCAGGCCGGTCATCAGCTTGGTCTTCACGTTTGTCTCCCTAGTCTCCCTGCACGCACCGACACAGTCAGACGGGCTAGATCCCGTCCCCGCGGTGCGGACCGGTGCCTAACGTAACCGCAACGGGCGCCGAGCACGATGGGCAGCACACCCCATCATGGCGCTGATCACACTCCCGCCGAAGCCGAGCAGAG
Source organism: Ruania sp. (assembly GCA_035303065.1). Lineage (GTDB taxonomy): Bacteria > Actinomycetota > Actinomycetes > Actinomycetales > Beutenbergiaceae > Ruania. The sequence goes on along the minus strand of DATGRZ010000201.1, from coordinate 12,285 downwards.
CTTCGGCGAGCGTGCTCCCAGCGCAGCCAGCACCGGCGTTGTCCCGACTGTCCGGAGACCTTGACCTGGAGCTCGTGTCCTCAGGCCTTCGAGATCGCCAGCTCAGCCATCTCGGCCGCGGACGGGATGTCGCTCTCGTCGAGTGTCCCGTTCTCCCCGTACACGGTGCTCCACAGCACGAAGTCGTCCACGACGGCCTTGACGATGATCTGGGTGATTCCAAGCGCCTCGGTGATCTCCACCCTGGCGGCAGAGGCTCCCTCGACCTCGATCTCCTCACCACTGCCAATCATCTGGGTCCGCAGACTCTCCGCGTGCTCCTCCCGGACCTCCTCCGGCATCTCGTCCGGGAAGTCCATGAAGGGGGCCGCCCAGTGCATCAAGGCACCGAGGTCGCCGGGGGCGGCCGGCCCGTAGTGGCAGATCACCAGGTCCTCGCTGTCCATCCCCTCAGGTGTCTCCAGGTCGGCAGACTCCTCGAGGTCATTGACCTCGTTGCCGAGCACGGCACCGACGTCCTCCAGCGTCAGGTCGCTGCACGGGTCACCGCTGATGGACTCGGCCGATCCGTCTTCGGTGCCGGTGTCCTGCTCGTCATCGGGCGTGTTCTCGGTGTCCTGCTCGTCGTCGGTGCCGGTGCTCTGCTCGGCGCCGGTTGCGTCCTCTCCGGAGCCGCTGGGCTCCTCACCAGCGACTGGCGCCTCCTGCTCGGCTCGCGTCTCCTGCTCAGCTGGCGCCTCCGGCGGCGCCGACTGGTCGGCCCCGTCATCGCACCCTGCCACCAGCAGCAGTGCTGCTGCAGCGGCGACGACCGTCGTCCGGGCACTGTTCCATATGCTCGTCACGGAATTCCTTCCCTCTGGCGGCACCCTCACATCCCCCCATTTCGGGATCGAAGAGCTACCGCGGCCCCGCAGCAAGAGTAGGGCCGCGCCCGGTGTGGACACAATGGCCAGGAGGGCCCGTCCGACTGCCACTGCCGCATCGACCACATCGTGAGCAACTGCAGACGACGTGCTCGGTATCGGCACCAGGATGTGGCATGCTAGGGCCAAGGTCATGAGCGCCAGCGCCAAGCCCCGGCTCGCTGGCCGGCAACCCTCCTCCGCGGTGGGGTGCCCCGGGTGACGACCTGGCCGGCACCGAGGTGGTGTGCGGCAAGCGCGGACCTTCGCGGTCCGTCGGACTACCGGAGGATCACCATGTCTCTTCTCCCGCTTCTCGGTGAGCACACCGAAGTTCCGCTCACCTACCCGCTCGACGGCGCCACGTCCGTGCCGTACGCCAACCTCGACTATGCGGCCTCCGCACCTGCCCTGGCGGCGGTGGCAGACGCCGTGGACCGGGCGCTGCCGCTGTATGCCAGCGTGCACCGGGGCGCCGGCTACCTCTCCCAGGTGTCCACCGCCCTGTATGAGCAGTCCCGGCAGGCGGTCGCCGCGTTCACCGGCGCTCGTACCGACGACGTGGTGATCCTCACCCGGAACACCACCGACTCGCTGAACCTGCTCGCTGGCTGCGTCCCGGAGGGAGCCCGGGTGCTGGTGCTGGACATCGAGCACCATGCGAACCTGCTGCCCTGGCAGCGGCACGGCGCCGACGTGATCACCGCCAAGGAGACGGTCACCGACACACTGAACGCGGTGGCCAGCGCGCTGGCCACCCGCAACTACCGGCTGCTGGCCATCACCGGCGCCTCGAACGTCACCGGGGAGTCGCTCCCGGTGGCGGAGGTGGTCCAGGTGGCCCACGCCGCTGGCACGCGAGTGGTGGTGGACGCCGCCCAGCTCGCCCCGCACCGCCGGTTCTCGTTGACCGAGACCGGTGCCGACTACGTGGCCCTGTCCGGGCACAAGCTCTACGCCCCCTATGGTGCCGGGGCCCTGGTGGGCCGGCGGGACTGGCTGGACGAAGGCACGCCCTACCTGGCCGGTGGCGGAGCGGTGACCGACGTGCAGATCCGCCACACCACCTGGGAACCAGCACCGCAGCGGCACGAGGCCGGCAGCCCGAACGTGATCGGCGCCCTGGCGCTCGGGGTCGCCTGCACGCAGCTGGCCGAGGTCGCCGACCAGCTCGCCGAGCACGACACCACCCTGCGGGACCACCTGGTCGCCGGTCTGGAGGCCATCGACGGGGTCCAGGTGCTGCGGTTGTGGCCGGACGCCACCGAACCTGTGGCCGTGGTCTCTTTCACGCTGCCCGGGCACGATGCCGGTCTGGTGGCCGCCTACCTGTCCGCCGAGCACGGCATCGGCGTGCGCGACGGCCGGTTCTGCGCGCACCCGCTGCTGACTGCCCGCGGGGTGAGCGCCGGGCTGCGCGCGAGCATCGGGCTGGGCACCACCACCGAGCACCTGGACCGGCTGCTGCGCGGGCTGCGGGACTACCTGGCGAACGGGCCACGGGCCGAGTACGAGGTGGTCGCCGGGAGGTGGCAGCCGACCGACGACCAGCGGGCGCTGCCGGAGGCCCTTGCTCTGCTGCAGGACCTGCACGCTGCGGCCGGGGCTCCGTCAGTGCTGGCCACAGCAGCCGCAGGTGGCGGCTGCCTGCCGGTCGACGATCCGGCGGCGGACGCAGGGGCGGTATCGGCCTGACAGACGCAGCGCCGGCCCGCGGGCCGGCGCATTCGCCTGACTGACGCCGGCCGACGCCGCTCACGCGAGCGATACGTGCTGCACGCCGCCGATACCTGAGAGCACGACCTCACGCAGCAAGTATCTACTGAATCGATTCAGCGCCTGGGGTGGCAGGGCGGAGCGGGGAGGGAGTGGTGGCGGTGGATAGTGGCCCCCGGACTAAGGTTCTGAACATGACCGACGATGTGCTCGGGCCGGACTGGGTCGCTCGCACCCTGCCGCTGGCCCCCGACGGTGTCGGGCGCACCCATGCCCGCACCAGCGCCGACGCCCCGGACCCCGTGGCCACGCTGGTGCACCGCAGGGACGCCGGCAGCCGCGACCGGGCCGTGCTGTACGTGCACGGGTTCACCGACTACTTCTTCCAGGCCGAGCACGCTCGGCGCTGGACGGACGAGGGCTACGACTTCTACGCCGTCGACCTGCGCGACTACGGCCGCTCCATCCGCCCGGGACGTACCCCCGGCTGGGTGACCGACCTGGCCACCTACGACGAAGACCTCGGGCGCGCCCTGGACGCCGTCCGCGCCCAGGACTACCAACAGGTGGTGCTGCTGGCGCACTCCACCGGTGGGCTGATCACCCCCCTGTACCTGGACCGGCACCCGGGCGCTGTCGATGCACTGGTGCTGAACAGTCCGTGGCTGGACCTGAACTCGAGCTGGGTGAACCGGGTGCTCACCACCCGGGTGCTGGACGCCGTCGGACTGTGGGTGCCGCGGCTGCGGGTGAGCACGCTCGGGGAGGGCTACGGCCGCAGCCTGCACACCTCCACCGGCGGGGACTGGGACTACGACCTGGCCTGGAAGCCGATCTACGACGTGCCGGTGTATGCGGCCTGGCTGCGGGCGATCCGGCGCGGCCATGCGCGCATCGCCCGCGGTCTGGACCTGGACGTACCGGTGCTGGTGTGCACCTCAGGTCGCTCCGGCCACCCCACTCGCCCCAGCGAGAAGGACCTCGCCGAGGCGGACTGTGTGCTGAACGTGGCGCACATGCACGCTCGCGGACCGCTGCTCGGCGCCGACGTCACGATGGCCACCATCGACGGCGGTCGTCACGATCTCGCACTGTCCTCCCCTCGGGCGCGGCGCGCCTATGAGGAGGCCGTCTTCGAGTGGTTGGGCAGGCGGCTGCCGCCAGGACCGTCCCGGTGAGCCTGGCCGACCTGTGGCAGCACGGTCAGCCCCGCCAGCACCCCGACCCAGCCCTGGGCGTCCTCGGTCAGCATGCCGGTGAGCACCAGCACGGCGAGCACCACCCGCCGTGGCCAGGTGCGCACCAGGGCCCGCGCCGCTGCACGCACACCGGTGGCGAGGGCTGGTGCGGGACTGCTCGTCACGGCGATGCTCCAGCAAAGGTCCTCATCGTTGCAGCAGCGTACTGACCCGATACGACCGATAGGCCGACCTCTGCATAGAATAGGTGCACCAACAACGATGAGGGAGCCCCGTTGGCAACCAAGACAATTGTCGAGCTTCGTGATGATCTCGATGGCGGTCCGGCTCAGCACACCGTTCGATTCGCTCTGGAGGACTCGATCTACGAGATCGACCTCAACTCGACGAATCGGGACAAGCTGGTCGCCGCGATGGCGCCATTCGCCGCTGCCGCGCGACGTGTGCGCGGCGCCGGGTCTGCCTCAGTTGGCGCCGATACGCCGGTAGATGCGCGAGCCGTGCGGGAGTGGGCGCGGGTGAACGATGTGGACGTACCGGCCCGGGGTCGCATCCCGGACCGGATCATCGAAGAATACCGAGCCGCCGGCAACTGAGGCTCTGCGGCAGACGACGTTCTGCTGCAGCTGAGAGTTCTGCGGCAATTACTGCTCCACCATTCGGCGGCGCGGATTGAAAAAGTCCGCTGGTGACGCAATTCAGCTCACACCACCGATCATTCTTCGGCGAAGTCGAGGCGCATCACCACCCGCCGGGACGTGGGTGCGCTCACCTGACGAAATCCGGCATTCTCGAACATTCCGACCAATCCCACGTGCAATTCCTCACTGATTGCGGCGGTCGTGGTGATCGGATAGGCCTCGATGGCACGGGCGCCGGCGCGGCGGGCATGCCCGACCGCTGCTCGGGCGAGAGCGGTGGCCACCCCGCGTCGGCGGAATCCTGCCCGGGTGACGAAACAGGTCACCGCCCACACGCCGTCGTCGGCCTTGTCCTGCGAACGACCCTCCCACGGGACCTTCGCGACCCGCAGCAACCCGGCGTAGGCGGTGCGGGCCTCGACAGCGCACCATCCCACCGGTCGGGCCCCGGAGTAGGCGAGCAGACCGGTGGTGGCCGGCGCGTCGGGATGCTCCGTCTCGGTCTGGGTGCGCAGCCGGTGCGCGAGCTCCTCGTCGCCGAGCCGGGCGAAGGACTCCCCGCGGCCGAGCTTGTACCGCTGGCACTGGCAGCGGGAGGCGGCGGCACAGGTGCCCAGCAGCTCCGACAGGTCCTGCCAGGGCGCGAGGTTGGCCGGCACGATCCGGTAGGAGTCGATCATGGCGTCGGCGCTCATCTCACCTAGCGTGCTCTTCCCGGGGCGGTGTTGCCAAGGATCGGGCTCCGATCGATACTCGGATCTAGGGCCGAGGGCCGGCCCGGCAGGGGCACAGGTCACGTGGGAGACCATGAGCACGACGATCTCGCTGAGCTGTTGGGCACCCGTATCGCTGGACTATGCCTGGGACTGCTGGACCTCACCGGACGGGCTGCGCCGGTGGTGGTGGCCGCACCTGAGCGACACCACCTACCACGTGGATGCTCGGGTGGGTGGCCGGTATGCGATCAGCTGCCCGTCTGCGCAGATCGCGGTGCAGGGCACACTGCTGGCCCTCGAGCGGCCGCAGCTGCTGCGGATGTCCTGGCGCTGGGGGGTGGAGGCCGGCGAGGGCGACGACGACCTGGTCGAGGTGCGGTTCGTCCGGCGTGAGGACGGTGTGCACGTCACCGTGACCCACGAGGTGCTGCGCGCGGACGAGGTGGAGGCCTACGTGCAGGGGTGGAACGGCGTGATGGACCAGTTCGCCCAGCTGCGCTGAGCCGTTCCGCACCAGGACGACGGCGGTCCCCGGCGGGGCAGGATCTGCTCGGCCTGGTCCGGTGGTTCTTGCCGACGGCGGCTCTAGGCTTGGTCTGGTCCGCTCGCCGCGGCCACGGCACCAGCCGCCCCCGAGGAGTCCAGGAGAACCTGCTGTGCTCGACCCGGATGTCGTGATCCGCCTGCTGGACCTGGCCGGTGTGTTCTTCAACGCGATCCTCGGCGGGGTGGTCGCCCGGGAGCATCGGCTGGACCCGATCGGCTTCGCCGTGCTGGCGGTGCTCTCCGGCCTCGGCGGCGGCATCATCCGGGACACGCTCCTGCAGGCCGGCCCGCCGGTCGCGTTCGTGGACAACAGCTACGTGCTCACGGCCCTGGTGGGTGCGGCGATCGCGTTCGCCATCCGGCTGGAGGGCCGGGTGTGGGACCGGGCGTTCCCGCCGATCGACGCCCTCGCCCTGGGGGTGTGGGCGGCCGTGGGCGCGCAGAAGACGCTCGGGGTGGGCCTCGGCCCGATCGCGGCGATCATCCTCGGCGTGGTGACCGCCGTGGGCGGCGGGTTCGTGCGGGACATGGTGCTGCGCCGCGTGCCCACGATCCTGGGTGGCAGCACCCTGTACGCCACCTGCGCGCTGGCCGCTGCCGGGGTCGCCGTGGCGTTCACCGCGGCCGGGCTGACCACGATCGGCAGCTTTGCGGCGACGGTGGTGGGCGCGGGGCTCTGCCTGCTCGCCCGCTACCGGGGCTGGGTGCTGCCGGCCGGCACCGGGTGGCGGCCGCCGCGGCCGTCCTTCCGACGGATCCTGCCCCGGCGCCGGAAGAGCGCCTGATCCGCTCCGCACCGCCGACGGTCGGTGAACAGTGCCTGAACGATCGGCTGCGCGCCCGGTGTGGGCCGCTGCCCGCCGGGCCAGGCGGGCTAGCCTGGGGCAGGTACTCCAGATGAAGGGTCGACACAGATGACGCTCGTGATCGCCCACCGCGGGAACTCCTCGGTGGCCCCGGAGAACACGCTGCCCGCTCTGGCCGCTGCCGGGTTCGCAGGTGCGGACCTGATCGAGATCGACGTGCAGATCGGCCGCGACGGTGCCGGCGTGGTGATCCACGACGACTCGGTGGACCGCACCACGGACGCCTCTGGCCCGGTGAACGTGCTGGACACCGCCGAGGTGGCCCGCCTGGACGCCGGTGCCTGGAAGGACCTGTCCTACTCCGGGGCGGTGGTGCCGATGTTCGCCCAGGTGCTCGAGCTGCTCGGCCGGTTCCAGGACCTGGGGCTGCTGCTGGAGTTCAAGGGCACCTGGCCCGAAGGCCCGGCCTCCGACCTGCTGGCGGCGCTGACCGCCTCCGCCGTGGCGGACCGCACCATCGTGCAGAGCTTCGACATCGACACCGTCCGGGTGCTGCGCGACCTGGCCCCCACGGTCCGGTGCGCGGGGCTGGCCCGGTCCGGTGATGCGGAGACGATCGCGATCTGCACCGACCTGGGCCTGATGGCCTGCAACCCGCACCACCGCAGCGTGATCGAGGACCCGGCTTCGGTGCAGCGGATGCACGAGGCCGGGCTGAAGACTTTCCCGTGGACCGCGAACGAGCCGGCGGACTGGGCCGCACTGGTGGCCGCCGGTGTGGACGGGATCATCACCGACCGGCCCGACCGTCTCCTCGGCTGGCTCTCCGCCCAGGCCTGACTCCACTCCCCCGGGTGGGGTCTCAGACGCCGGCGTCGGTGAGCGCCACAGCGGTGATCAGCGCAGCGGCGGTCGCCTCGTAGCCGGTGTCCTGCCGCGACCCGGGCAGACCGGCACGGTCCCGGGCCTGCTCCAGGTCGGAGCAGGTGAGCACACCGAACCCGACCGGCACACCGGTGCTGGTGGCCACCTGAGTGAGCCCGGTGGTCACGCCCTGGCAGACGTACTCGAAGTGCGCGGTGGTGCCCTGCAGCACCATGCCGAGGGCGACCACAGCATCGAACCCGCTGCGGGCGAGCCGGGTGGCGGCCACGGGCAGCTCGAAGCTCCCGGGCACGCGCACCACCTGGGGCTCCTCGATACCCGCGGCCGCGAGCGCCCGCAGCGCCCCGTCGAGCAGGGCGGTGGTGATCTCCTCGTGCCAGCGGGCGGCCACGACGGCAACCCGCAGCAGGGGCAGGTGCGGCACCGTCAGGCCCGGACCAGTGTGCGGCGCCCGGTCGGTGGTGGGATCAGGGCCGGGGCCGGTGGTGGCCTCAGCAGTGGGGTCGGTGGTGGGGTCGGTGTTCATCGGGCGGTCTCCTTCTGGGTGGCGGCCGGTGGTGGGGTCGAGCCCGGCAGCCAGGGCAGCAGGTGCCCCATCTGGTCAGCCTTGGTGCGCAGGTAGGTGAGGTTCTCCGGACCGACGGGCGCCGGCGCCGGGACCAGTGCTTGTACGGTCAGCCCGGCGCGGGTGAGGGCCTCTGACTTGACGGGATTGTTCGAGATCAGGCGGACTCGGTCGGCACCGAGGTCGTGCAGGATCGCAGCGGCGGTGCCGTACTCCCGGGCATCGATGGGCAGACCCAGGTCGAGGTTCGCCTGCACCGTGTCCCGGCCCTGCTCCTGCAGCGCGTAGGCGTGGATCTTGGCGGCCAGCCCGATCCCTCGACCCTCGTGCCCGCGCAGGTACACCAGCACGCCACGGCCGTGGGCGGCCACTGCAGTCAGGGCACCGGAGAGCTGGGGTCCGCAGTCGCAGCGTCGCGAACCGAGCACGTCGCCGGTGAGGCACTCCGAGTGCACCCGCACCAGGACGTCCTGTTCGCCGGTGAAGCGGTCGCCCTTGCCGAGGCCGGTGCACAGTGCGAGGTGCTCGGTGCCGGCGTGGTCGCTGAAGGCGAGGACGCGGAAGGTCCCCGCATTGGTGGGCAGCGTGGCGGCAGCACCGCGATGAACCGGGGTGGAGCCGTCCGACGCCCGCGCTACCCGGGCTGGGCCGTCTGCCTCGCGCAGCTGCCGGGGTGGGCCAGTCGCCTCGCGCCGCCCGGTCACTGTCCGCAGGGCGCCAGGCCTGTCGGTCGACGGCGGAGCGCACCTCTGCGCGCCTCCCTCCTTCCGGTAGGCGACCAGCTCCGCGATGCTGACCATGACCAGACCGTGCGCCCTGGCCAGGGTGCGGAGCTGCTCGGCACGGTACGGGACGCCGTCGGGGGTGAGCATCTCGCAGATGACGGCGGCGGGGGCGTGCCCTGCCAACCGGGCCAGGTCCACGCCGGCCTCGGTGTGCCCGGTCCGGCCGAGCACACCGGCTGGGTGGGCGACCAGTGGGAACACGTGCCCGGGCCGGGCCAGGGCATCCGGCCCGGCCCCAGGCTCGGTGAGCAGCCGGATCGTGCGCGCCCGATCGGCGGCGCTGATCCCGGTGCTGATCCCGCTCGCCGCATCCACCGAGACGGTGAACGCGGTGCCGTGCGCCTCGGTGTTCTCCTCGACCATCGGCGGTAGTGCGAGCTGCCGCGCGCGGGCGGTGGTGATCGGGGCACAGATCAGGCCCCGACCGTGCGTGGCCATGAACGCCACGATCTCTGGCGTGACCGCATCGGCGGCGGCCACCAGGTCGCCCTCGTCCTCCCGGTCGGCATCGTCGGTGACGATCACCATCCGCCCGGCGGCGATCTCCGCGATCGCCTGGCTCACCTGGTCCATCAGGCTTGTCCTCTCCTCGTGGTCTCCTGCGGGCGGGGCAGCACGGGGGCGGTCAGCCGCAGGTCGGCACCGAGCAGGCTCATCTCCGGTGGTCCGAGCCGGTGGGCACCGGCGATGCTGGTGACACCGGCCTCGGCGAGCGCGGCCGGGCCGGCGCCGAGCAGCATGGGTGCCAGGTAGGCGACCACGCGGTCCACCACGCCGGCGGCCAGGAACGAGCCCGCCAGTCTGGGCCCGCCCTCGAGCAGCACTGAGCGCAGGCCCCGCCGGTACAGCAGCTCGAGCACGGCGGCCGGGTCGAGGTGGGTGGCCGGGTCGACGTTGGTGGCCGGGTCGAGGTGGGTGGCCGGCGGCGCCTGGTCCTCCCGCCGCGGGGCCCGGCGCACGCGGGCGACCTGCACGTGCGCAGGCACCTCCGGCGCAGGTGCTCCGTCGGTGAGCACCAGCAACGTCGGCGCGCGCCGGTCGAGCACCCGGGACCCTGGTCGGGTGCGTCCTCGCGGGTCGAGCACCACCCGCAACGGCTGCCGACCATCGGCCGGCGCCGGGCGTACGGTGAGCGCTGGGTCGTCCGTCCGTTGCGTGCCCGCACCCACCAGCACGGCATCGACCTGGTCGCGCCACTGGTGCACGTCCGCGCGGGCCTCGGTGCCAGTGATCCACCGGCTGGTGCCGTCCGCGGCGGCCGAGCGGCCGTCCAGCGTGGCCGCCAGCTTCCAGGTGACGTGCGGCCGCCCGGTGCGCTGCGCCGCGAACCATGTCTCGTGCACTGCGGCGGCCTCGGCGGCGAGCGGTTCGGGCAGCAACGGGCTGCCGGGCCCGTGCACGTCCACTCCCGCCCGGCGCAGCAGCTCCGCACCGCCGCCGTGCACCGGGTCCGCGGCCGCGTAGACCACCCGGGCGATCCCGGCGGCCAGCAGTGCCTGGGTGCAGGGGCCTGTGCGGCCGGTGTGTGCGCAGGGTTCCAGAGTGACCACAGCGGTGCCTCCGGCCACGCTGTGCGACCCGGGCGTCTGCCCGGTAGCCACCGCTGGTCCCCGACCTCGGGCAGCGGCGTCCCGCAGTGCGGCGATCTCCGCGTGCGGCCCACCGGCGCGAGCGTGCCACCCCTCCCCCGCGACTGCGCCGGAACGGTCCAGCAGCACGCAGCCCACCGCCGGGTTCGGGCTGACCCGGCCCAGACCGCGCCGACTCAGCGCCACGGCGCGGCGCATCGCGGCGACCACACGTGCCAGGTCACCGGCAGGAGCCACTGCTGCTCCGCCGTCGGGACTTGCCACCGGGTACTCCTTGCGCTCGGGCGCAGGCCCCGGGGTCGGCGACGGCGCCCGCACACCCGAGGCACACCTGCCGCTCGGGTGACGACCGCCGTGCGCGCACTACCTCCCATCCGGACTTTCACCGTCGGTCCAGGAGTTCCACCTGGTCAACCGGCCGCTGGCTGCGGTCGGGTCGCGGACTGTTACCGCCGGTTCGGAATTGCACCGACCCCGGAGTGCGCGAACCTCAGTTCGACTCGTCCAGTGTGTCACACCCCACCCCTGGCCCGGGTCGTCCTGCCAGGGGTGCGCCATATCGCACTCTCAGCAGGACGACCTGAGTGGGGGGTAGGTCAGTCGGGCAAGTGGTCGCCGATCAGGGCTGCACCACCCAGGCCCCGAGCGGCTCGTGATCGTCGTCCTGACCGCGGATCTGGCGCAGGCTCTGCGCCACGAACCCCGCCACGGCCCGCGCCCCGGCCAGGCCGAAGTGGGTGTTGTCCCGCCCGCCCGGCAGGTCCTCGCCCGGTTTGGCGTGCGGGAACAGGTCAGCGGAGCCCTCCTCGCCGAGCCAGACGTACAGCCACCGGGTGAACGCGGTGAGGTCGATGACCGGCACGTCCAGCCGGTGACCCAACCGACGCACAGCGCGCGGATACGGTCCGTGCGAGACCCGCAGCGCGCCGTCGTCGGCGAACAACCTGCGCTCCACGGAGGTGGCCAGCACCGGCAGACCACCTCGCCCGCGCACCTGCGCCACGAACGTGGCCAGGTTCTCGCTGTACCGGCCCTCGGCGGCCAGCTCGTCCCGCTTCTGGTCGTTGTGCCCGAACTGGATCAGCACATGGTCCCCGGGCGCGACCCCGTCCAGAGTAGCCTGCCAGCGGCCCTCGGCCACGAACGAGTCGGTGGTGGCGCCGCCGATCGCCCGGTTCGCGACCTCGTCGGTGACGTACTCGTCGAACACACCGCCCCACCCGATCACCCCGGAACCGTCCAGCGGTCCGGGCGCCACGGTGGAGTCTCCGGCCAGGTGTATGGTCATCAGCCCCGTGCCCTCCCAGTCCCTGTCTCAAGCCCCCATCCAGGGCATAATGAATGGATTCAGAGTAGCGAACCAGAGGTGTCCGCCGCTAGCACGCCCACCGACTAGACCACGACCGGACAGTCTCCTGCGCTGGCACGCACTGCCGCCGCGGCGCCTACCGTCAGTCCGCTGACAGTGCGGGCCGGTCCAGCACGTCCGCGAGGGTGGCCAGCGTGCTGCGCAGGGAGCGGGTGCGTTCGGCGCCCAGAGTGCTGGCCAGCGCGTCTGCGAGCCGGATCTGCACGGCCTCCACCTGCTCCAGTACCGCGCGCCCGGGCGGCGTCAGGTGTACCAGCGCCAGCTCCCCCGCCGGGTCCGAGGCGTGTGCGTGGCGGCCCAGCAGTCCGCGTTCCACCAGGGCACCGACCGTGGCCTCCGCGGCCTCGACCACCTGCCCGATCACTTCGGCGATCCCGCGCGGGTGCACCGACCCGGCGTCCACCGCTGCAAGCACCTGCACCTCACCGGCGCGCAGCCCGGTCACGGACTCGATCCGGCGGGCAAGCTCGGTACCAGCGGAGCCGATCCGGGTGAGCTCGTCCGCGAGCGCGAGGATCTCCCCCACGGCGGTGGTGGGCACGGCGTCGCGCACGTCCTTGCTC
>DATGRZ010000200.1:0-21929 GCA_035303065.1 Ruania sp. | reverse complement strand
GCGTCCGTACCGCCGGGCAGGCGGACCAGGTGGGCCACACCTCGTCTGCGCGCCCGGCGCAGCACCTTCTCCCGCAACGGCCCCTCCCCCACCCAGGTGAGCCGGGCGGGCGTGCCGCGGCGGGCCAGCTCGGCCACCGTGTCCACCGCGATCAGCGGGTCCTTACGATCCACCAGCCCGCCGACGGCCACCAGCCGGGTGGGGTTCCGGGGCCGGATCGGGCGCGCATCGAGGTGCTCCGGTGGCGGCACGATGCAGGGGATGACCACAGTGGGGTCGGTGCCGCGGCGTTTGCGGATCGGGCGGGCCAGGTAGTCGCAGACGGCGGTGACCACGTCCGGGCGGCGCACCAGCGGCCAGAGCAGCGGCAGGACCAGGCGCCAGGTGAGCGGCACTGTGCTCGGGGTGGTCAGCGCGGACCAGTGCTCCGTGTGCACCCAGGGAGCTCTTGGCCGCCACCAGGCCATCGGCAACAGGGTGGAGAACGCCATCGTGTGCACCAGGTCGGCGTCGCGCAGCTCGCGGCGCAGCGCCTGCCCGGCGCGCCAGATCTGGGCCGGGGAGCGGGTGGACATCGGGATGCGCACCACGTCCAGACCCTGGTGCTGCAGGTGCCGGGTCCCGTCGTCCTGGTGCGGTGGGACCAGGTGCACCACCCGGAGGTCGCTGACCTCTTTGCGGGTCCTGATCGCCTGGATGTCGGCGTGGGTGAAGGTGCCGGAGGTGGGGGCGACCTTCGTGGGGAACCAGGTGGTGACGGCGACTACCTTCATCGGCACCTGCTCTCCGAGGAACGACGGTCAGTGGTGGTGCGCACGGTTATGAGTATGGCCCACCTGGTGCCTGGGGCGCTGGTTGGGCCGCAACGTCGGCCAGGGCGAGGAACCCCTCGACGTCCCAGGCGGCCCGGCCGACGAACAGACCGGCGACCCCGGGCAGGTCGAGCAGGCCGCGGGCGTTGTCCAGCGAGACCGAACCGCCGTAGAGCACCGGGCGGGCCGGGCCGGCGACGCTCGCGATGGCGGCGACCACGTCGCCGACCTGCTCCGGTGTGGCCGGGGTGCCGTGCTCCCCGATCGCCCACACCGGCTCGTAGGCGAGCAGCACCTGGGGGGTTGCCGGCACGCCGGCCAGCGCGGCGGTCACCTGTGCGGTCACCGTGTCCAGCGCCGCGCCCGCCGCCCGCTGCTGCGCTGTCTCCCCGACGCAGACCAGCGGCAGCAGCCCGTGCCGGAGGGCGGCGTGCACCTTGAGGTTGACGCGCTCGTCGGTCTCGGCGAAGTGCGCGCGGCGTTCGGAGTGACCGATCTCCAGCAGCCGGGCGCCGGCGTCCTTGACCTGGGGCACCGAGACCTCCCCGGTCCAGGCGCCCTCGTCCTCCCAGTGCGCATCCTGGGCGCCCACGAGCACAGCACCGTCCGGGGGCAGCACCTCGGCCACAGTGGCGATCGCCGTGGCCGGTGGGATCACGAACGGCTGGACCCTCGGCGCCCAACCGACTCCGGCCAGCACGCGTGCGTACGCCCGCGCCTCGGCGAGCGTCTTGGTCATCTTCCAGCTGGTGCCGATCCAGGTGGTCGTGCTGGTCGGCTCAGTCACAACGTTGCTCGGCGGCCTCCGCCAGCAGGTCGCCGGAGTCATACCCTTCGATGGCTGCGACCTTGGGACCGGAGCTGGAGCTCGGGTCGAACTCGTAGCTGAGCCATTCCTTGGCGAGGCGGCGGGCGAGCTCGATACCGACCACGCGCTGCCCGAAGCAGAGCACCTGGGCGTTGTTCGACAGCACCGACCGCTCCACCGAGTAGGAGTCGTGGGCGGTGACGGCGCGGATGCCGTGCACCTTGTTCGCAGAGATTGCCACGCCCATCCCGGTGCCGCACACCAGCAGCGCCCGGTCCGCCTTGCCGTCGACGATCCGCTGAGCGGCGGCCACGGCGATGTGCGGGTAGTGGGTGGCGCCGCCCTCGTCCACCCCCATGTCGGTCACCTCATCGACCAGGTCGCTGGCCTCGAAGTCCGCCTTCAGCGTTTCCTTGTAGTCGTATCCGGCGCTGTCGGCACCGACGACGATCCGCAGTCCCATCTCATGCCTCCTTGGTCACTGTGGCGCACACGAGCGCGAACGACGTGGCGCCGGGGTCTGCATGGCCGACCGAGTGGTCGCCATGGGTCTTGGCACGGCCCTTCTTGGCATGCATCGACGCGGTGGCGCTGGCTGCTTCGGTAGCTATCTGCACGGCGGCCGCCCAGGCGTCGGCGATCGCGTCCCCGGCAGCCGCTCGCTGCGCGAGCGTCTGGGCGAACGGGACCGCTGCATCCATCATAGTCTTCTCGCCGAGCTCGGCCTTGCCCATCGCAGTCATCGCCTCGACGGCGGAGGTCACCGCCTCGGCCACGTCACCTGGGGACGGGGCGTGGGTGTCGCCGAGCCGGTCACCGGCGGCGACCAGGGCAGCACCCCACAGGGCTCCGGAGGTGCCGCCGGCGCTCTCCGCCCACGCCTCACCGATCTCGCGCAGGAACGTGCCGAGACCGACACCGTCGGCGAGCGCCTCGTGGCCGCGCTCGGCGGCGCCCACCACACCGAGCACCATGCCCTGGCCGTGGTCGCCGTCACCGGCGACCGCGTCGAGCTCCCCGAGCTCGGCCTCGTGCTCCTTGAGCACCTCGACCACCCGATCGAGCCGGGCCAGTGCCGCCGCAGCCGCCCGCTGGGACGGCTCGGCACCGGCGGTCCGTTCGGTGACCACCTGCTGCGGCAACGCGGCGCGACGAGGAGGTGCCGCCGTCGCAGATGAGAAGGAGCCACGCCGGAAGGCGGGGGTGTCCACCGGGGCGCGCCAGAGCTGTTCGAGCTCCTCATCGAGCAGCATCACGGTGACGGACAGGCCCGCCATGTCCAGGCTGGTGACGTGCTCGCCGACCTCGGGTTCCACCAGGGTGAGGCCCTCGGCCTCGAGCCGGTCAGCCACGCGAGCGAACACGACGAACTGCTCCTCGTAGGTGGTCGAGCCCAGGCCGTTGACCAGGACGGCGACCCGGTCGCCCCGGTCGGCGGACAGGGCAGCAAGCAGCCGGCCCACCAGGTCGTCGGCGACCTCGTCCGCGGTACCTAGAGGTACGTCGCTCAGTCCTGGTTCGCCGTGGATGCCCAGCCCGATCGCCAGCGAGCCGTCGGGCACGGTGAACAGCGGTGCCTCCGCCCCGGGCAGCGTGCAGCCGGACATCGCCACCCCGATGGTGAAGGTGCGGTCGTTCGCGTGCTGGGCGAGGCGTTCCACCTCGGCCAGGGACCAGCCCTGCGCGGCGGCGGCACCGGCGATCTTGAACACCGGCAGGTCACCGGCGATCCCGCGGCGCTCGGCATGGACCTCGGCGGAGGCGATGTCGTCGGTGACGGTGAGGATCCGGGCCTCGATGCCCTCCTTGGCCAGCATCTCCACGGCACGGCTGAACTGCAGCACGTCGCCGGCGTAGTTGCCGAACCCGAACAGCACACCACCGCCCGCGTGGGCGGCGCGAGCCACGGAGACAGCCTGGGAGGCAGAGGGGGAGGCAAAGATGTTGCCACAGACGGCACCATGGGCCATCCCCTCCCCGATCCAGCCGGCGAACGCCGGGTAGTGGCCGGAGCCGCCGCCCAGCACGAGCGCCACCTCACCGGGCGGGGTCTCGGTGGCGCGTACCGCGCCGCCGTGGGTGGCCATCACCCGGTCGGGGTGGGCGCGGACGAAGCCGGCCAGCACGTCGGCCGCGAACTTCTTCGGGTCGTTGACCAGGTGCGTCATGGTGTTGGAGCCTCCAGCTTGGCGTGCAGGATGCGGCGGATGTAGTCGCGGTTCGTGGCCGAGACGCTGAGCCCGTCTCCACCGTAGTGCTCCACGCACATCGGGCCACTGAAGCCGGCCTCCAGGGCCATGCCGATCGCGGTGCGGTAGTCGATGTAGCCGCTCTCCAGCGGTGCCGGGGCGGAGAAGTAGGCGCCGGTAGCCGGGTCGTAGTCCCGCAGGTAGTTCTTCAGCTGCCAATAGTTGGTGTGCGGCAGCATCCGCTCCAGCATCACCTTCCAGTCCTCCACCGGACGGTGCAGGCGGACGATGTTGCCGATGTCCGGGCACAGGCCCACGTTGGCCAGGCCGATGTCGGTCTTCAGCTGCACCGAGCTCTCCGAGGTGCCCAGGTAGGTGCCCTCGTACATCTCCAGGGAGATCTGCACACCGGCGCGGGCCGCCTCCTCGCCGATCGTGCGGAACCCGTCGACCGCTGCCGCCCAGACCGCCGGGTCGTCCGGGTCCTCCTCCCCCTGGGCGAGCCAGAACCAGTGCGCTTCCTGCTGGGCCTGGGTCAGCGGCTGGTGCAGCCCCAGGCACACCATCCCCACGCCCAGCTCACCGGCTGCCCGGACGGTGTCGATCGCGAACTGCAGGTTCGCCGCGGCCCGGTCGGGGTCGGCGTCAATGATGCTGCGCCGTGCCAGCGGCACGGCGCTGATCCGCAGCCCGTACTCGCCCAGGGTGCGCAGCAGGGACTGGCGACCTACGTCGTCGAGCTCGGAGATGCGGATGTGCGAGGTGAACAGGTCGATCTCGGTGAAGCCGGCGGCAGCGACCTCGTGGAACGCCGGCCGCCAGGCTGGTGGGCCCGCGGTGGTGACGTCGCGACCGTCCGGGGTGGTGCCGGCAAGCTGGGGCAGGCCGACGCCGATCGGCCAGGTCTCGGCAGTAGGGCGGGACGGGCTCATGTCTGGCTCTCCTCGGTGGTGCCGTCGGGTGTGTGGGTGCCGGGTCTCTGGGTGCCGGGCATCGGGCCGAGGTCGGCGAGCAGGCGGCTCATCCCGGTGTAGGCCTTGGCGCGCCAGTCGTTGATCTCCTCCAGTGTCTCGGACGGGTAGTCCTGGAAGAGGCCGCGACCGTTCTTCATCCCGTGCCGCCCGTCGGCGACCGCCTCGGTGAGCACACCTGGTGCCGAGAACCGGTCACCGAGCTCGGCCTGGAGCAGGCCGAAGCACTTCTCGTAGACGTCGAGCCCGGCCATGTCCAGCATCGCGATCGGGGGGATGAACGGCATCCGGAAGCCGAGGGTGGTGCGCAGCACGGTGTCCACGTCGGCAGCCGTGGCGTGCCCTTCGTCGACGAGCAGCAGGGCCTCCCGGACCAGGGCGTACTGCAGCCGGTTGAGCACGAAGCCGGGGGCGTCACCGACCACCGCACCGACCCAGTCGGCGCGGGCGAGCATCTCCTTGACCGGTGCCAGCAGGGCGTGGTCGGTGTGCTCGCCGACCACGAGCTCGACACCCGGCACCAGGTGCGCCGGGTTGCTCCAGTGCACCACCAGGAACCGTTCCGGGCCGGCGACGGCGCCGGCCATCCGGCGCACCGGGATCGTGGAGGTGTTCGAGCCGATGATCGCCTCCGGCCGTGCGGCCGCGGAGATGCGTGCGAGCACGTCGTGCTTGATCTCGAGGTCCTCGGGCACGACCTCCTCGATGAAGTCGGCGTCCCGGGCCGCCTCCTCCAGCGTGGGTGCCGCAGAGAGGTTCGCCTGGACCGCCTCAGTGGTGCCTGCAGGCAGCAGGCCTGCCTCGACGTCGCGCCCCACGTCCCGCAGCGCCCTCTCCCGGCCGGCCTCGGCCAGCTCGGGCGTCGCGTCGGTCACTGTGACCGTGACCCCTGCCGCTGCGAGCCGTTGTGCGATGCCGGTGCCCATGTACCCGGCGCCGACGATGGCGACCCGCTCGATCCGCTCAATCATGCGTTGCGTTCTCCTCAAGCTTCGATGCTTACTCATCTGATGAGTCTGCCTCTACCGTACCCACGTTATTGGACGCTGACCAGATGTTCTCTGCACTCTCCGGGTGAATGTGGCAGAAACTGATCAGCACAGTTCCCGTACAGAGCCGCGAACCTCTGGCAGCATGGACCTATGCCGACCACACCTGTGAAGTCCACGCGCGGTGCCACGCGCACTGCTTCGGACGGCGTGGTGGAGCATCTTGAGCACCTGATCTTCGACGGCGAGTACCACCCGGGCGACTCACTGCCCTCGGAGAGCGAGCTCGCGGCATCGCTGCAGGTGAGCCGGCTGACGGTGCGGGAAGGGGTGCGCTCGCTGGCCGCGCGCGGGCTGGTGGAGGTGAGCCACGGCCGCCGACCGGTGGTCACCGCGCCGAACGCCAGCCAGCTGCGGGACTTCTTCTCCTCCACCGTGCGCCGCGACGCCAGCGGGCTGCTCGAGCTGCTGGAGGTGCGGCTCGCGATCGAGGTGCACGCCGCCGAGCTGGCTGCCCGGAACGCCACCGGACCGCAGGTCGACACGCTGTATGCCGCGTTGCAGGCGATGGCCTCCTCCGACGATGATGCCGCGTTCACGGCCGCCGACCTGCGGTTCCACCATGCGATCACCGAAGCCAGCGGGAACCGCATGATCAGCCTGCTGGTCGAGGGCATGGTGGACCCGCTGAAGACCGGTCGGCTGCTCAGCCTGCGCGGCTACCTGCAAGAGGCTCCCGACCTGGACGACCTGATCGCCGAGCACCGGGCCATCGTCGACCGGATCGCCGCCCACGACCCCAAAGGAGCGGCGCGGGCGATGCGGGCGCACCTGGCCACCACTCGTCGCGACCTGCTGCGCGGACTTTCGCACTGAGCAACAGCTCACTTCACGGCACCGAAGGTCAGGCCCTGCACCAGCCGGTCCTGCGCGGCGACCCCCACTGCGATCACTGGCAGGGAGACTGCCAGCGCCCCGGCCGAGACAGTCGCCAGGAACAGGCCCTGGCTCGAGACGAAACCGGTCAGGAACACCGGGGCTGTCGTTGCTGCTGTGCCCGTGAGCACGCGGGCGAACAACAGGTCGTTCCAGCTGAAGATGAAGCAGATGAGCGCTGTCGCCGCGATCCCTGGGGTGGCGACCGGGAGGATCACCTTCCGCAGGATGGTGAAGAGGTTCGCGCCGTCCAGCTGCGCCGCCTCCATGAGCTCGACCGGGATCTCGGACAGGAAGGACTGCAGCATCCAGACAGCGATCGGCACGTTCATCACGGTGTAGAACACGGAGAGCAGGAAGATGTTGTCCAGACCGTCGATGGCCTTCGCGAACAGGTACAGCGGGAGCAGCGCGGCCACGATCGGCAGCATCTTCGTGGTGAGGAAGAAGAACATGACATCTCGCCATCGCTGCACCGGGCGGATCGAGAGCGCGAAGGCTGCCGGGAACGCCAGCACGAGGACGAAGATGACCGACAGCAGCGACGCCGTCAGCGAGTTCAGCAGCGGGGGCCACGGGCTGATCCCGGCTCCCCCGAAGAACGCTCGGAACCCGTCCAAGGTCAGTGGCGCAAACAGCGACGGCGGGTTGGTGGCAGCGTCGGTCTCCGAATGAAGAGACGTCAGCACCATCCACAGGATCGGCGCGACAAAGATCAGCGCCACCAGCCAGGCGGAGATACCAGTGAGCATCCGGCGTCGTCTGGTCCTGGCCTGGCGCGGCTGCGCAGATGCCTGCAGCGGCACACTCAACGTAGTCATATCGGCTCCACCGGTCCTAACGAACGTTTTCCTTGAAGAGCGAGAGCAACACCCGGAGCGTGAACATCGCGATGATGAAGGTCCCGATGACCACGACCACACCGAGTGCGGAGGCAGTGCCGTAGTCGTTCGCCAGGTAGAACGTCTTGTAGACGGCGTAGGGCAGGTTCGTGGTGCCAAGGCCACCGGCCGTCAGCATGAAGATGGCGTCAAACTCCTGGACCAGGTAGATGCTCCCGAACAGGCCGCCCAGCTCCAGGTAGCGGCGCATGTGCGGGAGCGTCATGTACCGGAACGCATTCCATGGGCCGGCCCCGTCCACTGCTGCTGCTTCCATCATCTCTTGGTTCCGGGACTGCAGACCCGCCAACAGGATCAGCATCATGAAGGGCGTCCAGCGCCAGATCAGGGAGAGCGCGATCCCGAGCAGCGGCGCCGAGGAGAGCAGGTCGGGCTGTGGCGGCGTGCTGCTACCGAACAGCCGCCAGACTGCGGTGAGCGTCCCGTTGATCAGACCGTAGGACGGATTGAGGATCGCGTGCTTCCAGAAGAGCGCACCGGCCACTGGGACGACCAGGAATGGCAGTACGAGCAGACTGCGCACCACGCCGCGCCCGAAGAACCTCTCGTTCACCAGCAGCGCGACCGCGAAGCCGATGATCATGCTGCAGATGACGACGATGGCCGTCAGCTTCACGGTGAAGATGATGGTGTTCCGCAGCTCCGGGTCGGTCAGTACATGGGCGTAGTTGGACAGCCCGGTGAAACCGATGTCGTTGGGGAAGAGGCTGTTCCACTGCATCAAGGAGACGATGAGCGTGCCGAGGAACGGGAGCTGGGTGAGCGCGATCGTGAAGATCAGCGCTGGCAGCAGCGGAGCACGCAGGCCCCACTTGCGCGCCGCACTCCCCGACCGCCGCTTGCCGGTGACGTGCCGGGACTGTTCTTGCGCTGAGCGTACGTCCTGCCCAGCGCGTTGAGTGGTGGTCAAGATCGATCCTTCGCGGGCCGTTGATCTCCACTCTCGGTGACCTGCTGACCTGCACAGGTCACCGAGAGTCGGACTGAACGTGGGCTACTTGTACTTGTCGCCCACCTCTTGTGCTGCGGTCTGGGATCGCTCGAGCGCTTCCTGGACGGTCATGTTTCCGGCGATGGCTGCCGCGATGTCTTCCGAAACGCTGGTCCCGAGCGAGATGAACTCCGGGATGCCGACGAACTGGACACCGGTGTAGGGCCTCGGTTGCACGCCCGGGTCGTCGGGGTCTGCGCTCATGATCGCTTCCATCGCTGCGGCGTAGAACGGAGCGCTCTCCTGGAACTCTGAGTTGTCGAACGTCGACTGCCGCTTGCCGTACGGCACACGCGACCAGTCATACTTCTCAGCGACCAGCTCCTCGTACTCCTGAGAGCTCGCCCAGGACACGAACTGCCATGCGGCGTCCTGGTTGTCGGAGGCCGCTTGGATACCCCACGCCCAGGTCCACAGCCAACCGGAGGCGTCGGTGAGCTCCACTGGCGACTGCGCATAGCCCACGTCACCGGCGATCGGAGAGTCCTCGGCCTCGACCGGGCCGCCAGAGTTCGTGGCGTCGACCCACATGGCGGAGTCGCCCTGGAGGAAGCGGTTCAGGCACTCGGCATATCCGGCCTGAGCCGCACCAGGCTCACCGTGCTCCTGGATCAGCTCCACGTAGAACTCGACTGCCTCCACAGTCTCAGGAGAGGTCAGCTGCGCATCCCAGTTCTCGTCGTACCAGGTACCACCGAAGGTGTTGATCACCGTGTTCAGCGGTGCCAGCTGCTGCCCCCAGCCGGGCAGACCGCGCAGGCAGATCCCATCCATGTCCGTCTGTTCGTCGATGGTCTCGGCCAGCTCCGCCACCTCGTCCCAGGTCGGGTTGTCAGGCATCGTGAGGCCAAGGTCGTCGAAGACGCTCTGTCGGTACATCGTGAACGAGGACTGGCCCTCGAACGGAATGCCGTAGGTAGCACCGTCGGAACCGGTCATCGAAGCCATCATCGACGGGAGCATGTCGTCCAGGTCGAAGTCGGCGTCATCGGCCAGGTAGTCGTCGATCTGTGCCACCCAACCGTTGTCGGCGTAGAACGGAATCTCGTAGTTGGAGAGGCTGGCGACGTCGTAGACGCCGGCCTGGGAGGAGAACTCCTGGGTGATCTTGGCGCGGACGTCGTTCTCGGGCAGGAGCGTGAAGTTGACGGTGATACCCGTCTCCGGCGTGAAGTGCTCCGCCGTCATCTCGACGAGGTCCTCCTGTGCCGGCAGGTTGACGGCGATCACATCGATCGTGGCACCGTCGGTGCTGTCGCTGTCCTCGGTTCCGGCTCCGAAACCGCCAGAGCCGCAGGCGGTGGCGAACATCGCCACGGCCACGCCGCTGCTGGCGAGCGCGATACGCCTTCTGGTCACCTTCATGGTGACTCTCCTTCCTCTGATGCAGGCATCAGATCTGTGCTGGTGCGATTGAGCACCTCGTCCTTGGCTCGGCTGCGGGTGGTGGAGCGAGCCGTGCTGTCGGGCGAGATGTGTTCGTGCTGCGACCACGCCCAGGGATCGGATGGGCTGGGCGGGTAGCAGAGCGGGGCGCGGAAGCGCCCATGGTCATACGTGGTCGGCGGGGTGGCGGCTGTGGTGGTCGGTGGCGCCTTGGAAGACCTCGCCCAGGTGCAGCAGCAGGCCTTCCTCGTGGTGGCGGCCCACCAGCTGGGCGCCCAGGGGGGTTCCGCGTTCGCCGAAGCCGGTGGGCAGCGCCAGTGCGGGGTGCCCGGAGTAGTTCACCGGACAGGTCAGACGCATGATCTCGGTGTTCCACACGTCATAGCTGCTCCGCATCCGGGTGATGTCCGTGAGCGTCGGCGAGGGTGTGCCGATAGTCGGCAGGAGGATTGCGTCCACCTGGCGGAGGATTCGGTCAAGGTCATGCCGGTAGGCGCGTGCGCGGTCACTGATCGCCTCGACGTCTGCAGCAGTGGTGTGCTTGCCCTGGTCGAGCACGTACTGCACTTCTGGACCGAACTGGTCCGCCTGCTCAGGTGGGTAGAGCTCGGCGAGGTCGGTGAGTGCCTCGTGGCCGACGAACCGGACCCAGTCCGTCGCCAGTGGCGCACCGTCGGGCAGCGTGACCTCGAAGATCTCGACGTCGAGACTGCCGAAGATCCGGGCCGTTTCCTCGATCATGGCTCGGGTCGCGGCGGAGACTGTCTCCAGGAGCTGGGGGGCGACGCCGACACGCAGCGGCCGACCTGTGCCGTTCATCAGCTCACCGTTGCCGCTCGATCGTCCGACGACCGCCTCGAAGAGCAGTCGGCAGTCGCGCGCCGATCTCGCGAACGGCCCCAGTGTGTCCAGCGACCGGGACAACGGCAGTGTCCCGTCAGCCGGAACCGCCCCTCGTGTGGTCTTCAGACCGGTCAGACCTGCGGCCGTCGCTGGCCCCCGAATAGATCCCCCGGTGTCCGACCCGAGCGACCCGAAGCAGAGCCCTGCCGCAGTAGCGGAGGCACAACCGCTCGAGGACGTCCCCACCCAGGTCCCGCCGTCCCAGGGGTTCACCGGAACCGGGAGATCGATCCCGTGATCGGTGAGTGCCGCTTCGGACATCCGCAGCTTGCCGATGATCACAGCACCGGACCTGCGCAGCCGCGTCACGGCCTCTGCGTCGGGAAGCTGCAGGCTGGAGAGGTGCTTCGAGCCGAAGGTGGTCGGTGCCGCGCCGGTGCCGTAGAGGTCCTTCACGGCTATCGGCACGCCGTGCAGCGGCCCGCGCCAGTGGCCGTCGCGGATCTCCTCCGTTGCCGCCTGGGCCTCTGCACGTGCGGTCTGGGCCATCACCGTGGCGTAGCTGCACAGCACCGGGTCGATGCGGTCGATCCGCTCGAGGATCTCCTCGAGCACCTCCACCGGTGAGACCTCTCCGGAACGGATGGAATGCGAGATCTCATCGATGCTCGCGAAGTGCATGCTCATCTTCCGCGTCCATGCCTGGGGAAGTTGGCGCAGTCGTCTCTGATCACGTCGTATCTCCTCTTCGAAACCTGAGGAGCACGATCCTATAGGTTTTCGGACCTGTCAAGCCAGCAGAGCCAGCCCATCGCGCCCATGATCGCCACTATCGTGCGCTTTATGTCGATGTCGCTAGACTTGCTAGGACCCAAATCCAATAGGATTCATCGGAAGTGAGGGGGATGACGTCCTGCCCACCTGTGCGACTGCATCGAACTCCTGTCGTGGAGCACGTGCTGCTGCGATCCTGTCGGGGCACCACCACAGGTCTAGGTGGTGGACGAACCAGCCTGCAGGTGCACGATCTTGTGATGAGAACAGCAAAGGCCACCAGGGCATGACTCAGGACGAACAATTGCGGCGCGAGCGCCAGGCGATGCGCACGGAGATCCACCAGATCGTCTTCGACCGGTTGACGACGAACATGTGGGCGCCGGGCGAACGCCTCAGTATCGACGGCCTGGCTCGCGAGCTGAACGTCTCTCCGACTCCGGTCCGTGAAGCGCTGGTCTCCTTGGAGCTCTCAGGCTTGATCACCTACCGAGCGCAGCGAGGCTACGTTGTCGCTCAGCCGCTCGATCAAGTTCAGATCGACGACCTGATCGACGCGCGCCTCGTCGTCGAGCGTGCTGCGCTGAGTCGGGCCTTCCGCAAGAACTGGCAGGAGCTCGCCGATCAGCTGGCCTCAGCTCATGATGCCCATGTGCAGACCGCAGAACGCATCCAGCGGTCGGACCGCCTCGACTACGGCCTCGTGCGCGACTATTTCGAGGCGGACACTGAGTTCCACCGGCAGTTCCTGACGCTGGCTGCCAACGAGTTCCTCAGCTCGATGCACTTGTCGTTGGCCGCACACGCACACCGGATGCGGCACATCTGGGCGAACGGACGGGACCGCCTCGATCTCGAGGAGACGCTCGAGGAGCACAATCAGATCGCGACACGGGTCAATGAGCGGAACCACGACGGTGCTCTGGAGGCGCTCCAGGCGCACCTGCTCGGTGTCCGACAACGATTCACTGGGTGAGCTTCGAGGCAGACGGCTCGTTTTGACCGCCTGCCGCCATCACCATTCGGCGAGGCTGCCGTCCGCGCGGCTCCAGGTGGGCGTGCGCCACCGGTGCGGGGCCTGTGCTGCCCGGCGCACCTCCGCCTCGTCGATCTGCACGCCGAGCCCCGGCCCGGTGGGGCGGTGGATGTAGCCGTCGGCGAAGGTGAACACGCTGACATCCAGCAGGTAGTCGGTCAGCTCGGCGGAGCCGGCGTTGTAGTGGATGCCCAGGGACTGTTCCTGGATGAGGAAGTTGGGGCTGGCGAAGTCCACCTGCAGGGCGGCGGCCAGAGCGAGCGGCCCCAGCGGGCAGTGCGGGGCGATCGCCACCCCGAACGTCTCGGCGAGGGTGGCGATCCGGCGGGTCTCGGAGATGCCGCCGGCGTGCGCCAGGTCGGGCTGGATCACGCTGATCCCGGCGCGCAGCACCGGCATGGAGTCCCAGCGGGAGTAGAGCCGCTCGCCGGTGGCGATCGGCACCGAGGTGCTGGCCACCAGCTGCTGCCACACCTCGCCGCCCATCTCCGGCACCACCGGTTCCTCTACGAACAGCGGGTGGAACTCTTCCAGCAGCGGCAGCAGGCGGTGGGCGTAGCCGGGTGAGATGCGGCCGTGGAAGTCGATGGCAAAGTCACCGCCGGCGCCGAGCGCCTCGCGGGCGGCGCGCGCCCGGTCCATGATCGCCGTCGTCTCCGCCAGCGAGCCGAGGTGCTCGGTCGCGCCGGAGGCGTTCATCTTCACCGCGGTCAGCCCGGTGGCCAGCTGGCTCTCGATCGCGGCGGCCACGTCGCTCGGGTCGTCCCCGCCGATCCAGCCGTACACGCGGACCTTGTCCCGGACCGGGCCGCCGAGCAGCTCGTGCACCGGTGCGTCGAGCGCCTTGCCCTTCAGGTCCCACAAGGCGTGGTCGATACCGGAGACGGCGGAGCCGAACACCGGTCCGCCACGGTAGAAGCCGGCGCGGGTCATCTGCTGCCACAGGTGCTCGATCCTGCTGGCGTCCTGCCCGAGCAGCAGGTCGGTATAGCCGTCGACCGCGCCCTGCACGGCCTCGGCGTGGCCCTCCAGGCTCGCCTCACCCCAACCGACGGCACCGTCGTCGGTCTCGATCCGGACAAGCAGCCAGCGCGGGGCGACCTGGAAGGTCTCGATACGGTCGATGATCACGATCCCACCGTACCCAGGACGGTTCTCGGCCCGAGGACTCTTGCGTGCTACGCCAGCGCTACAGCTGGTCCATGAAGACCATCAGCCAACGCGAGCTCCGGAACGACTCTGGACAGGTGATGCGTGAGGTCCAGCGTGGCGCCTCGTTCCGGGTCACCAGTCGCGGCGTTCCCGTCGCGAGGCTGACGCCGCTGGTGGATGACCCGCTCGCGGAGCTGACACTTCGGGAAGGCACCGGAGTAATGGAGTTCCCTCTGGGGTGCATCGGACGGAGGCCACCGGCGAGGTGTTGGCCGACCTTCGCGGCGAGCGATGATCCTCCTTGACACCTCCGCTCTGGCCCAGCTGCTGGTGGAGGAGAAGGAGTCCGCCGCGCTTCGCTGCGCACTCTCCACCAGGGCTGGGCACGGCGAGTCCTTCGCGATCTCCAGGGCCGGGTCGTCGAGCTCCAGCGTCTGTGCATCCGGCTTGATGTCGCACCCGAGCATGCACAGCCCGTGCTCCGCCCCTTCACTCTGCTCCGCCTCACCGAGGCGATGATGCAGCTGGCTGCTCGTCTTCCCTATCGTCACCTCGGCACGCTGGATGTGCTGCACATCGCCACCGCACTGGCAGCCGAGGCCCACGAGCTGATGACCTACGATGCGAGGCAGCACGAGGCAGCCGAAGCCGAGGGCTTGTCGGTGAGTCACCCCGGGCAGTGAGGAGCGCGCCTCCGTCGCCACCGAAACTGCTCGTCGATCGGGCTACGGATCGTCACCAATTGGACGAGCAATTTCACCTCGGGCACCTAGACTCACCAGCGTGAAGATCCTGAGCGTGGTGGGGGCTCGCCCACAGTTCGTCAAGCTGGCGCCGGTGGCCGCCGCCTGCCGGGCGCGGCAGGTGGAGCACGTGATCGTGCACACCGGGCAGCACTATGACGCAGCAATGTCGGACGTGTTCTTCGACGAGCTGCACATCCCCGCCCCGGACGCGCACCTGGGCATCGGCTCCGGCTCGCACGGGGAGCAGACCGGGCGGATGCTCATCGGCCTGGAGGCGGCCCTGTCCGACGCCGCTCCGGACTGGGTGCTCGTCTACGGGGACACCAACTCCACGCTCGCCGCCGCCCTGGCCGCGGTGAAGCTGCACCTGCCGCTGGCGCACCTGGAGGCCGGGCTGCGCTCCTTCAACCGGCGCATGCCTGAGGAGCACAACCGGGTGCTCACCGACCATGCCGCGGACGTGCTGCTCGCCCCCACCCAGGTGGCCGCCGACCACCTCGCCGACGAGGGCCTGGCGGCACGCACCCAGGTGGTCGGCGACGTGATGACCGACGTGCTGCATCAGGTGGCCGCCGCGGTGGACGACCGGGTGCCGGAGGCGATCACCGCCGCCGGCCTGGTCCCGGGTGAGTACTCGGTGGCGACCATCCACCGGGCGGAGAACACTGACGACCCAGCACGGCTGGAGGCCGTCCTGGACGGCCTGGGGGCGGTGGACCACCCGGTGCTGCTGCTCGCCCACCCGCGGCTGCGGGCCACCGGCGCAGAGCTGGAACGCGGCAACGTCCGCGTGGCCGACCCGCTCGGCTACCCCGACCTGATCGCTGCTGCCGCGCAGGCTCGCGGGGTGATCACCGACTCCGGCGGGCTGCAGAAGGAGGCGTTCGAGCTGCGCACCCCGTGCACCACGGTGCGCACCGAGACGGAGTGGGTGGAGACCGTGCAGCTGGGCTGGAACGCGCTCGCCGAGCCTGCCGACATCCCGACCGCAGCCAGCCGGCCCGCTCCCCCGGCGACCACCGCGACACCGTACGGCGACGGGCACGCCGCCCAACGGGTGCTGGACGTGCTGCTGGCCGAGCACGTCCAGGCACTGCTCTGAGATCAGGCACTCATCTGAGACACGGAGGCACTCCCACGAGGTACGACTGGCGGCAGATCGACCGGGCCGAGCTCCTGCAGCTCGCCGGGGACGACGCCTACCTGCGCACCGCCACCGATGAGCGGGTGCTGGCGGTGGCGAGCCCGGCTGGCTGGGCGTGCCTGCACCCGTTCCGGCCCGGTGGGAAGCACTGGGGTGGTGCGTTCATCGGTACAGATCACGACGGCGGAGCCGTGGCGGGATCTGCGCTGCGCACCTTGATCTCGCTCGCCCAGGCACGCGGCATCACTCCGGAGTGGTTCTCCACCCAGGCGGGGGCTGCATTGCCGCTCCCCCAGGGGTGGCGCAGCACCGGTGTAGGCGAGTGGCACTACATGTGGACCGAGGAGGCACCACCGCAGGCACCGGGCGGACCGGGTACCGGCCGTGCCCCCGCCGGTCTGGAGCTGGTGGAGCTGGACGATACGGCCGACGCTGCGGAGATCGAGGCCTTCGGCCGGCAGCACAACACCGGTTTCGAGGGGTTCCACGGCCACGGGTACGCCCGCCTCTGGCTCGGGGTGCGCGGCCCGGAGCTGGTGGCCGTGGGTGCAGTGCACATCCTCGGCTCGGGGGCGCCGCACCTGGCCGGGATCCTCACCCACCCGTCCCGACGCGGCCAAGGCCTGGGCGCTGTCCTGGTGAGCGAGCTGACCAGGCGAGCGATCGCCGTCGACGGGGTGTGCACCCTGGGCGTGGACCACGACAACACTGCGGCGATCCGGCTGTACGAGCGGTTGGGC
This sequence comes from Ruania sp., assembly GCA_035303065.1. GTDB lineage: Bacteria > Actinomycetota > Actinomycetes > Actinomycetales > Beutenbergiaceae > Ruania. The sequence goes on along the minus strand of DATGRZ010000200.1, from coordinate 5,510 downwards.
TACCGGACGGCGCACGTGTTCCGCACTGCCGACCTGTCCCCAGAACCGCGCTAGCGGCCGGCGGCGAGCTTCGCGATCGGCTCCACCCAGCCGGTGACCTGCTCCTCGGCGCAGAGCACGGCCGACGCGCGGTCGCTGGCTGCCTTCGCCGCGGCGACCGACTCTGCGGTGAGCTGGTCGATGGTCTCGGCCACCTTGGCCGCCGTGTGGTCCTCGGTCACCCAGCCCAGGTCGTGCTCGGTGACGGTCGCCGCCATCTCCGGGTTCGGCCCGACGAGCACCCCGAGCCGGGCCTGGATGAAGTCGAAGAGCTTGTTCGGCATCGCGTACTGGTGGTTGAAGGAGACCGGCGGGAGGATGTGGATGCCTACGTCGTAGCCGTTCAGGGTGGACACGAGCTGGTCGGTGGGTACCCCGTCGTGCACGCGGACCCGCGGATGGTCAGCGAAGCGTTGGGCCACCTGGGCGGCGTACCCGCTGCCGACGTCGACCAGGTAGAGGTCCAGGGTGGCACCGGAGGTGACCAGGTCCATCGCCTCCAGGATCGTCTCCAGCCGGACCGGGGTGGCACCGCCGGCGTGCACCAGTCGCACCGGCTGGCCGACCTCCCCCACCGGCAGGTCGACCCGCGAGGGCGCGTTGAAGACCACACCGCAGTCCAGGCCGAACTCCCGCTGGTACTCCTTGGCCAGCGCCACCCCGACGGTGGTGACCGAGTCCGCCTGACGCACCCAACGGCGGATCAGGTACCCGTAGTAGGGGGCGAGGAAGGTGCGGTAGCGCCACATCTCCTCCTGCTGGCGGGTGGTGTACTCGTGCAGGTCGGCGTGCACCCCGAGCCTCGGCTTCAGCGTGATCGCCACCGGGACGGCGTGCACGTCGTTGGCCAGGATCAGGTCGAACTGGCCGGGGCGCAGCTTCTCCCGTACGTACCGGGTGATCACTGCCCGGTCGTAGGCGGTCTGGAAGAACCGGGCCATCACCAGCGGCCGGTTCACCTTCCAGTAGATGATGTCGCCGGGGATCTCCACGTGCGCCTGCACACCCTCCGGGCGCGGTCCGTACCCCATGGTGGTGATGTCGTAGACGTCGGAGAACGTGGCGATCTGGCGCAGGATCCGAGCATCCCGGTACAGGTGGGAGTAGGACAGGATGAGCAGGCTCGGCCGGGTGCCAGGCGTCTCGGTCATACCGGGAATCCTCGCACGGCACCGTGGTGAACCTGGACAAGCGCGTCCGCCTCGTGCCGCCAGTCCAGCTCCTGGGCCGCCCGCCGGGCAGCCTCGCGGTAGCCGGCCGGATCGCGGACCACAGTGCGGACGGCGGCGGCCAGGGCGGCGGGGTCCTGGACGTCGAACAGCTCGCCCACCCCGGTGCTGCGGACCACGGCGGCGATGTCCGGCAGGTCACCGGCCACGACCGGCAGGCCCGCGTGGATGGACTCGAACAGCTTGTTCGGCAGCGCGTACCGGTAGGACAGGCACACCGGGCGGACGAACACCACGGCCACGTCGGCGTCCGCCAGCGTGCTCGGGACCTCTGTGCTGGGCACCGGGGGAAGGACGTGCACCCGGTCGCTGACCTGCCGCTCGTTGGCGTGGTGCCGCAGTGAGTTCACGTAGGTTGCACTCCCCCAGCCGAGCAGCACCAGGTGCATCTGCTCCGGCAGCAGCGCGAGCGCGTCGATGCTCTCTTCCAGACCGCGGCCCGGGGCCAGACCGCCGCAGTAGGCGATCACCTGCTGCTCGTCCTCGAGCCCGGCCAGCTCGCGCAGCCGGCCCTGGGCGGGTGTGGGCAGCGGGCCCTGCCGGAGGGGGATGTTGCGGACGACGACCGGTCGCCGGGGCAGCCTGAGGTGCGCCTGCATCCAGTCCGCGATCGAGTCCGAGACGGTGATCACACCGTGCGCTCGGCGCGCTCCGGTGCGCTCGATCAGCGCTTCCACGTGCGGGGCCAGCCAGCGGTAGCGGAGCACGTTGCGCCGGGTCCACAGCTCGTGGGAGTCGTACACGATCCGGCAGCGGGTCAGCCTCCGCAGCACCAGGGCAGGGGGCAGGGTGTTTCCGTCGTTGGCGTGCACCACGTCCGGGCGGAACCGGCGCGCAGCCTGGATGGCCTCGGCCCAGTAGCGCACGATCCGGGCGACGTCGTAGCCGCGCATGTAGAGATCGGCGAGGCGGGCACGCAGGCCGGCCGGGCGGGGTGACGGGGCGTTGGTCGGGCGGGGCGGCGCTGGCGGGGCGGCCGGGGTAGCCGGTGCCGGTGCAGCGGTGGTTGGTGTGGCTGCGGGCTTGCCGCGGAGCCGGCGCCACCAGCGGGTCAGGCCGGGCAGCGTGCGGGTCAGGTCGAGGTCCTGGGTCCGGTACACCGGCAGGTCGGCACCGATCAGCGAGTGCCCTTCTACGGCACCGGTGTGGATGATCGACCGGCCGATGATCAGCACCTCGGCACCCGCGTCCCGCAGTGCCGCCGCGCTCTTCAGCACCCGGGAGTCGTGGTCCGGGCTGCCGTACAGCAGCAGCGCGATGCGGGCCGAGCGGCCCTCCGGGTGCTGCAGGCGCTCGGTGGGCTCGCCCATCACTCCTCCGCCCGCAGGCCGGCCAGAGTTGCCTGCTCGGCGAAGTCGGGTTCGGAGGCGACCACCTCGGCGAACGTGCCGTGCGTGACCAGGGCGCCGTCCCGCATGAAGCAGACGGTGTCGCTGTGCCGGATGGTGGCCAGCCGGTGGGCGACCACCACGATCGTCACCTCACCGGCCAGGTCGGCGATCGCCTGGGTGACCGCAGCCTCGGTGGAGGTGTCCAGGGCGGAGGTGGCCTCGTCCATCACCAGCACCAGCGGGTCGGTGTACAGGGCGCGGGCGATGCCCAGTCGTTGCCGCTGCCCACCGGAGAGCGCCAGGCCGCGCTCCCCCACCCGGGCGTGGATGCCGCCGGGGCGGGCGTCGATCACGTCCAGCAGCTGGGCACGGGCCAGGGCACGGCGCACCTTCTCCTCGTCCACCGAGTCCGGGTCCCAGGTCAGCGCCACGTTCTGCGCCACGGTGGAGTCGAACAGGGACACCTCCTGGGGCACGTAGCCCACCCGGGACCGCCAGTCGGCGAGCACTCGCGGCATCGGCACGTCACCGACGAAGAGCTGCCCGCTGGTGGGTTCGAGCAGGCCGAGGAGCAGGTCCACCAGAGTGGACTTGCCGGACCCGGAGGCACCGACCAGCGCCAGGGAGTGGCCGAACGGCAGGTCGAGGGTGACCTCGTGCACCGCATCGGTGTCGCTACCGGGGTAGGCGAAGGAGACGTCCTGCAGGTGCACCGAGGTGGCATCGGCCGGCACCGGTTCAGTGGAGGTGAGGTCATCGCTGTCCGGGATGCGGTCGGCGCCCTTGCGGATCTCGTCGAGCACCTGGTGTGCATAGGGCATCGACGCACCGGTCTGCGCCATGATCGACTGGAACCGGGTGAGCGAGGGCACGATCCGGAACCCTGCCACCGCGAACAACGCCACCGCGCTCAGCGCCCCGGTGAACTGCTGCCCGGACTGCAGGTAGCCGACCACAGCACCGAGGGCGAGGCCGCCGATCAGCCCGGCCTCGAGCACATACCGCGGGATCACGCCGAGGAAGGACATGTTCGCCCGGGCGCGGGAAGCGATCAGGCGCTCGTCCCAGACCACGGCGGCCACCTCGGGACCCTTGCCACGCAGGGTGATCTCCTTCAGCGAGTGCACCATCTCCGAGAGCAGACGCACCGAGCGGGTGGAGTGGTCCCGGTTGCGCCGCCCGGCGGCCACCGCCTTGCGCAGCACCCACAGGTACAGCACGGCACCGATCAGCCCGAAGTAGACGATCGCGACCGCGGCGATCAGCGGTTCGGCGACGATCAGCACCGCGAGCACCGCCACGAAGGTGAAGATCTCCCCGGACAGCATCGCGGCCGGGATGAGCACGCCGGTCACGGTGGAGGCCACACCGACGTCGGTGGAGCGGATCACGTCGTTGGAGTTGCGCCCGAGCCGTTCGGTCCACGGCGAGCGGAAGAAGGAGTCCAGCAGCCGGGCGCTGAGCTCCTGCTCGAAGATCGCGAACCGGCGGGTGGCCAGCCATTGCAGCCCGATCGCCAGCACGCTCTTGGCGATGATCAGGGCACCGACGCCGATCAGCAGGTACGGCAGCTTCTCCGGTGGGATGTCGCCGATCACCGGCAGGTGCAGCGGCTGCTGGGTGAGCATCGGCGAGAGCGTCAGGGCGAGCAGGCCGAGGGCGGCGACGTCCAGGATCGCCAGTGCGGACGTGGCTCCGGCGAACACCAGGATGAACCGGCTGGAGCCGCGCGGTAGCACCGCGAGCAGGTCGCGCATCACCTGCCACAACGCACCCACGCAGCTCACCTCCTCCTCCGGTCGTGGTGCCGGCCCGGTGGCTGGGCGCGGCCTGAGCCAAACCCTATGGCAGGACAGGAGTGACACTGGCGTGGGCGCGCCTGCCGCGGCCGTGTGCACGCGCGGCTGGAGCAGCGCGGGTCCCCGAAGGCGTCGGCGCTGCGGGCGCTGCGCAGGCGCGTTTCCTCGCGGCGATCCCGAACCAGATCGCGCGCGAACCATAGAGTACCCGTCCTGCCAAACCGACATCAGCGGCTCTGCTACTCCGACATCAGTGCCTGTCACATTCCGGCATCAGGGATCGAGCTGGCACAGCCAGCCTGGGTCGCCGTTCGCCGCCGTGCGGCAACTGACCCGGGATACTGAGCCTGGATGTCGCCGTCGACCAGGCGCCAGTGGAAGGCGTTCATCTCGGCGGCAACCCCAGCGTGCCGGGTGAGGATGCCTGCCACCACCGGCGGCACGCCGGCCGGGATGTCGCCGGCCGCGCACCGCCGTACGTAGGCGTCCCGTTCAACAGGACCACCGCTGCTCGGAGTCGGCGCCCCGCACACTGTGGTGACCAGCCAGTTCACCAGCCGCATCGCGGCGTAGTCACCATCGTGGTCGACGTGGCGGGCGACGAAGTCTCGCTCGGCCTCGGACAGCTCGAACCGTGGTGACGTGGCCAGTCCGAGATCGACGAGGTAGATCTGATCCTCGTCGGCCCGCATGTTGCCGAAGTGTCCATCCATGTGCAGCAGCTCGCGGCCGCGCAGGAAGGCGACGGCTTCGATGTCCTGGTGCTCGGCCGCGCTGGGTGGCCGGCCCGGTAGCACCCGCCAGTGGTGCAGCAGGGCGAAGGCCTCGGACTCACCGGCGAGGACTCCTTCGGTCACGCTGAGGTTCGCCGCCAGCTCGCGCCACGCGCCGAAGCCCGGACCAGCGAGGCGGTGCATGCCGTATTGGCAGAAGGTCGGCAGACCGAACAGGTTCGCTGTGCTGTGCGGATGTGCCAGCTCCCGGTCGGTGATCGGTATCCGCTTGGCGAACACCGCAACACCGTGCACATCGAGCACTGCGGTGCCACCGCCGACCCCCATCCTGCCGGCGGATGCCGCATCCAGCAGGGCCGTCAGGTCATCGTCGTCCAG
>DATGRZ010000199.1:0-5157 GCA_035303065.1 Ruania sp. | reverse complement strand
GGCCGCAACCGGTAGCCGCCGCCCACTCCCTGGCTGGCCTCCACCGAGTAGCCCAGCGCACGCAGCCGGTCGACATCGCGCCGCACCGTCCGGGTGGTCACCGCGAGGCGACCGGCGAGCTCCGGTCCGGTCCAGACCTGGCGCTGCTGCAGCAGCCCGAGCAGGGCGAGCACCCGCTCCGTGGTGCCGCGGTCGTCCTGGTCCGGTGTGCCCATCCGCCCACTGTGGCAGGTCAGGCGGACCGATTCAGTCCGCTTTCGTGCCGCACCGGAATGGCGGCGCACCGCAACCCGGGTGCAGCAACAAGCCCAGACACTGAGAGAATCACCGTGTGCGCATCATCAAGCAGAGCAAGAAGCTCAGGAACGTCCGCTATGACGTGCGGGGTCCGATCCTGGCGGAAGCTGAGCGTCTGGAGTCCCTGGGGCACCGGATCCTCAAGCTGAACATCGGCAACCCCGCCCCGTTCGGGTTCGAGGCCCCGCAGGCGATCCTCGCCGACGTGGTGCACCATCTGCCGGAGGCACAGGGCTACTCCGACTCCCGTGGCATCTTCTCCGCCCGCACCGCGGTGGCGCAGTACTACCAGTCCCGTGGGCTGCACTCCGCGCACGTGGACGATGTGTTCATCGGCAACGGCGTCTCCGAGCTGATCTCGCTGGTGCTGCAGACGTTCGTGGACGACGGTAACGAGATTCTCGTCCCGGCCCCGGACTACCCGCTGTGGACCGGGGCGGTGTCCTTGGCCGGCGGCACCCCGGTGCACTACCTGTGCGACGAGACCAACGGCTGGATGCCTGACCTGGCGGACATCGAGTCCAAGATCACCGCGAACACGCACGCGCTGGTGATCATCAACCCGAACAACCCCACCGGCGCCGTGTACTCCGAGGAGATGGTCAAAGGCCTGGTGGACCTCGCCCGCCGGCACGACCTGGTCATCTTCAGCGACGAGATCTACGAGAAGATCGTGTTCAACGGTGCGCAGCACCACCACACTGCCGCCTACACCGGTGACGACGTGCTCTGCCTGACCTTCAGCGGGCTGTCCAAGGCCTACCGAGTGTGCGGGTACCGGTCCGGCTGGCTGATGCTGTCCGGTCCCAAGCACCTGGCCGCAGACTTCATCGAGGGCCTGACCCTGATGGCGAACATGCGGATGTGCTCCAACGTGCCGGCCCAGCACGCCATCCAGACCGCGCTCGGCGGCTACCAGTCCATCGAGGAGCTGATCGTGCCCGGGGGGCGGTTCTACGAGCAGGCGATGCTCGCCGACCGGCTGCTGAACGAGATCCCCGGTGTGACCTCGGTGCGCCCGGACGGCGCCCTGTACTGCTTCCCCCGGCTGGACCCGGAGGTGTACCCGATCGCCGACGACCAGCAGTTCGTGATCGACCTGCTGCGCTCCAAGCACCTGCTGGTCACGCACGGCACCGGGTTCAACTGGCCCGACCCTGACCACTTCCGCCTGGTCACCCTGCCGGACGTGCAGATGCTCGAGGAAGCGATCGGCCGGATCGCGGAGTTCCTCGCCGAGTACCGCCGCGCGAAGGGCACCGCCCGCACCTAGCGGACCCATCCTGTCCGCTATCGGCGACAGGCTGGCTGCCATGAGCACGACACCTGTGGACTACAACCACGAGCTGCTGGAACAGATCACCTTCCACCGCGCCGCGCTGTGGGACCGCCGCCTGGCGGGCCTGACCGACGAGGAGTACTTCTGGTCCCCGGCACCCGATGCCTGGAGCATCCACCCGCGCGGCACATCGACCGCGCCGATCCAGGGTGGGGTGGGTGAGTTCACGATCGACTTCGCCCTCCCAGAACCCGACCCTGCGCCCTTCACGACGATCGCCTGGCGGCTGGCGCACGTGATCGTCGGCGTGCTGGCTACCCGGAACGCTACCCACTTCGGCGCACCGGCGGCCTCGTACGAGTCCTGGGAGTACGCCGGGACCGCCGAGGAGGCGCTGGCCCAGCTGAACACTCAGCTGGACACCTGGCTCGACGGCGTTGCCTCGCTGGGCCAGGACGGTCTCGCCGTGCCGGTCGGGGAAGCAGAACCGTATCCGGAGGCGGCGATGGCCGTGCTGGTGCTGCACATCAACCGAGAGCTGATCCACCACCTGTCCGAGGTCTGCCTGCTGCGCGACCTGTACCTGCACACCCACGGAGACGTCCGATGAGCACCACGTTCCAGGTCACCTTCGACGCCCACGACCCGGTCGCCCTGTCCTACTTCTGGGCCGAGGCGCTCAGGTACGTCCACCCCGCTCCCCCAGGCCACCAGATCCCCGAGGGCGTCGACCCGTTCAGCGTCTGGCAGGAGTTCCTCGCCGAGATCGGCGTGCCGGAGAGCGAGTGGCGGTCCAGCTCCGCCCTGGAGGACCCGGACGGCGACGGCCCGCGGATCTTCTTCCAGCGGGTACCCGAGCCGAAGGCCGCGAAGAACCGGGTGCACCTGGACCTGCGCGCCGCTCCCGGGCTCGAGGGCGAGGAGCGGATGGCGGCCCTCGAGGCCGAGTGCACCCGACTCGTGGGCCTCGGTGCCACCCGGGTGCAGCGGTTCGAGCCGGATCCGCCGATGAGCGGCGGGTTCATCGTGATGACCGACCCCGAGGGCAACGAGTTCTGCCTGGACTGATCCCGGCTGACCGGTGGATGCTAGGCGGATGACCGACCGCGGAACAGAGGCTGGACCGCAGCGGCCGGGTCCGTCGGTCACGCTGCAGTTCCACCCGGACTGGCCGCACGCTGGCCGGACGGTGATCGCCTCGCTCGCCGCGACCGGGGTCTACCGTTCCCAGTTCGCGACCGGGATCTCCAACGGCGGGCTCACCGCACACCCCGGCGGCGACCGCTGGCGCTGGGAGAGTCGCCTGTTCGCGGGCCGCTACGACCACAGCCATCCGCACGAGCGACCGGTCTACGGCGCCTGGAACCGGCGCGGCGACCTGTACGGCGGGGCGGTGCGGTTCGGCTCCGCCTATCTCGAGCTGCGTCCCGAGGTGCTGGAGCGGACCACGTTCTGCTTCCCCGACTCGGTGTTCGAGCCCACCCACCACGGCGGCCACGCGCTGCTTCCGCGGCTGTGTGCGCTGGCCGACGCCTCCGGCCTGGACGATCTGGACGAGGCGGTCGAGGCACAGGTGCACGGCGGCGTCCAGGTGGACCGGGACGTGACCGCGCTGGTGCTGGACCCGTGCTTCGCCGGCTCGAAGGTCGCGGACGTCGCCGCGGCCCTCGGCTGCGAGGTCCGCTACCACCCCGGGTTCCGGCTGCCGACAGCCCAGCTCGACCCGTCCTACCGCGGGCGGCAGTACGTGCAGCTCGCCCAGGAGCTTGCTCCGGTGCTCACCCCGGACGTGATCGGAGATGCGGCACGGTCCGGGAGGTATGACCTGCAGGCACTGAAGCGGGTGTGGCACTACCTTGCGCGGTTCGGGCGGGACGAGGCCGGTACCGACCGCTGAGCCGGTCGCGGTGCCCAGCACCGACGCCGCCGCTCCGCGAGCCGGTCAGCCGGCCACGTACTCCGCGAGGTGCTCGCCGGTCAGGGTGGCCTTGCCGGCCACGAGATCAGCCGGCGTGCCCTCGAAGACCACGCGACCGCCGTCGTGCCCTGCGCCCGGACCCAGGTCCACGATCCAGTCTGCGTGGGCCATCACCGCCTGGTGGTGCTCGATCACGATCACCGACCTGCCACCGTCGACCAGACGGTCCAGCAGCCCGAGGAGCTGTTCCACGTCCGCCAGGTGCAGCCCGGTGGTCGGCTCGTCCAGCACGTACACCTCCCCCTTGGCACCCATCTGCACCGCCAGCTTGAGCCGCTGCCGCTCACCGCCGGAGAGGGTGTTCAGCGGCTGGCCGATCTTCACATAGCCCAGCCCGACATCGACCAGCCGTTCCAGGATGGCGTGCGCAGCAGCCACCTTGGCCTCGCCGTCAGCGAAGAACTCGGCCGCCTGGGAGACAGACATCTGGAGCACCTCGGCGATGTTCGCCCCGCCGAAGGTGTACTCCAGCACTGCCGCCTGGAACCGCCGGCCCTCGCACTCCTCACAGGTGGTGGAGAAGGACTCCATGAAGCCGAGCTCGGTGACGATCACCCCGGCGCCGTTGCACCCCGGGCAGGCGCCGTCGGAGTTCGCGGAGAACAGGCCGGGCTTGACGCCGTTGGCCTTCGCGAACGCCTTCCGGATCGGCTCCAGCAGTCCCGTGTAGGTGGCCGGGTTCGAGCGGCGGGACCCCTTGATGCCGCTCTGGTCGATCACCACCACACCGTCACGCTTGGCCACCGACCCGCCGATCAGCGAGCTCTTCCCCGACCCAGCCACCCCGGTGATCGCGCACAGCACCCCGAGCGGGATGTCCACGTCCAGGTCCTGCAGGTTGTTCGTGTCCGCACCGCGCACCTGCAACGCCCCGGACGGCGTGCGAACCTCCTCCTTCAGGCGCACCCGGTCGCCCAGGTGGCGGCCGGTGATCGTGTCGCTGCCGCGCAGTCCGGCCAGGTCCCCCTGGTAGGTGATCTGGCCGCCGTCGGTCCCCGCTCCGGGCCCCAGGTCCACGACGTGGTCCGCGATCGCGATCGTCTCCGGCTTGTGCTCGACCACCAGGACGGTGTTGCCCTTGTCCCGCAGCTGGAGGAGCAGCTGGTTCATCCGGTCGATGTCGTGCGGGTGCAGCCCGATCGTGGGCTCGTCGAACACGTACGTGACATCGGTCAGCGAGGAGCCCAGGTGCCGGATCATCCGGGTGCGTTGCGCCTCACCGCCGGAGAGCGACCCGGCCGGCCGGTTCAGGCTCAGGTAGCCCAGGCCGATCTGCACGAACGAGTCGAGCGTGTCCAGCAGCGCCTCGAGCAGCGGAGCCACAGTGGGCTCGTCCAGCGAGCGCACCCACTCCGCCAGGTCGGTGATCTGCATCGTGGTCGCCTCGGCGATGCTCACCCCGGCGATCTTCGCCGACCGGGCCGAGGCGTTCAGCCGGGTGCCCTCACACTCCGGGCAGACGTCGAAGGTGATCGCCCGCTCCACGAACCTGCGCACGTGCGGCTGCATCGCCTCCACGTCCTTGGCGAGCATCGTCTTCTGGATCTTCGGGATGAGGCCCTCGTAGGTGAGGTTGACGCCCTCCACCTTGATCTTCTCCGGC
>DATGRZ010000198.1:0-2525 GCA_035303065.1 Ruania sp. | reverse complement strand
ACCCGCACTGCGCCGGCCGAGGGCGGCGAACAGGTCGCCAAGATCGGCCGCACCACCGGGACCACTGCCGGGCACGTGACCGCTGTAGAGCTGGACGGCGTGCGGGTCGGCTACGGCGAGGAGCTCGGTGAGCTGACGTTCGACAACCAGATCGAGGTGGAGGGCGAGGCAGGCGCGTTCTCCGCCGGCGGCGACTCCGGGTCGCTGGTCTACACCGACGACGCCGTGGCGATCGGTCTGCTCTTCGCCGGGTCGCAGACCGGCGGACCGGACGGCACCGGGCTGACCTTCGTCAACCCCATCGACGATGTGCTCCGCGCCCTCGAGGTCCGGCTGCTGCAGCCATGACCGACGCTGCACCGCCGCCGGCGTCCCGAGAGTCGGCCCGCTCCGCCAAGGCGGAGGTGACCGAGCTGCTCGCGGCCACCTCAGGGGTGGTCGGTGTGGGTCTGGAGCGACTGCCCGACGGCGGATGGTCCGTCCGCGTGAACGTCACCACCCCGGGGGTCGCCCAGGCGGTGGGGGAGCAGGTGCCCACCGGCCCGGACGCGGTGCCGGTGCGGATCCGGGTCACCGGCCCGATCGAACCGGCCACCGGCGGTGCTGCGGAGGCCGGTGGTGCAGAGGACGCAGAGTAGCGGGAGGCCGCCGGGCCGGCCGGTCCTGCCGCGCTAGGCTCACCGCGATGACCACGACTGAGCGCATCGCTCTCCTCTCCGACATCCACGGCAACCTCACCGCTCTCGAGGCTGTCCTGGCCGACATCGACGCCCGCGGTATCACCACGATCTACAACCTGGGGGACGTGGCCGGGAAGGGCCCTCGCGGGTCTGCCGCGGTCGCTCTCAGCCGGGAGCGGTGCGCGCTCACCGTCCGCGGCAACTGGGACGACTTCCTCCCGGTAGAGGACCCCACAGACGATGACGACGAGGCCCGCCGCTGGTGGCACGAGGAGCTCACCGCCGAGGACCGGCAGTGGTTGCGCGAGCTGCCGCTGGCCTGCGACCTGGTGCTCAGCGGCCGGCGGATCCGGTTGTTCCACGCCTCCGCGGACAGCATCTACACCCGCGTGCACTTCCGGCACACCACCGAGCAGTTCGACGCCATGTTCGCCGCCACCGAGCTCACCGGGACCGGCCCGACACCGGACGTGGTCGCCTACGGCGACATCCACGACACCTACCTGAAGGTGTCCGGCCCGCGCACCCTGCTGAACGTCGGCAGCGTCGGCAACCCGCTGGACGAGCCGACCGCCGCCTACGTGATCCTCGAGGGAGCACCGGGGGCAGAGGCTGGCCCGTTCGGGGTGCAGTTCGTCCGGGTGCCCTACGACATCGAGGCGGAGATCGCCGTGGCCGCAGCGCTGGACATGCCGACCACGGCGACGTACGCGATCGAGCTGCGCACCGCCGTCTACCGTGGGCTGCACGAACGGCTCGGGCTGGTCTGACACGCGCCTCGTACGGAGGCGGACGCTGCCCAGCCGCCGGAACGACCGCTCAGCCGGCGAGCAGCCCGAGGGTGTCGACCACGCGCTGGGAGAAGCCCCACTCGTTGTCGTACCAAGCGACCACCTTCACGTGCCGGCCCTCGGCTCGGGTGAGCAGCGAGTCGAAGATCGATGACGCCGGGTTCCCGGTGATGTCGCTGGAGACCAGCGGCGCCTCGCTGTACTCCAGCACGCCCGCCATCGGCCCCTCGGCGGCGGCGCGGTAGGCCGCCAGCACGTCGTCCCGGGCCACCTCCCGGGACACTGTGGCGTTCAGCTCCACGATCGACCCCACCGGCACCGGTACCCGGATCGAGTCACCGGACAACCGCCCGTCCAGCTCCGGCAGCACCAGGCCGATCGCCTTCGCCGCCCCGGTGGTGGTCGGTGCGATGTTCACCGCCGCGGCCCGGGCCCGGCGCAGGTCCCGGTGCGGGCCGTCCTGCAGGTTCTGCTCCTGGGTGTAGGCGTGCACTGTGGTCATGAATGCGTGCTCGATCCCGGCCGCCTGGTGCAGCACGGCCGCCAGTGGTGCCAGGGCGTTCGTGGTGCACGAGGCGTTCGAGACGATCCGGTGCGTGGCTGGGTCAAAGGTCGCGGTGTTCACCCCGGGCACGAGCGTGACCTGTGCGGCCTCAGCCGGTGCGCTGACCAGCACCCGTGACGCTCCGGCGTCCAGGTGCGCGGTGGCTCCGTGCCCCTTGGTGAACCGACCGGTGGACTCCAGCGCGATGTCCACGCCCAGCTCAGCCCAGGGCAGGGCGGCGGGATCGCGTTCGGCGAGCACCTGGATCCGGCGGCCGCCCACGGTGAGGGTCTCGCCGTCGATCTCCACCGGCTGGTCCAGGCGACCGGCGGTGCTGTCGTAGCGCAGCAGGTGAGCCAGCGTGGTGACGTCGGTCAGGTCGTTGATGGCGACCACCTCGAGGTCGCTGTGCCGTGCGAGCAGTGCGCGCAGCACGCTGCGCCCGATCCGGCCGAACCCATTGATGGCGATGCGGGTCATGTCGTCCTCCTCCGGCAACTGGTGTGGTCC
>DATGRZ010000197.1:0-2745 GCA_035303065.1 Ruania sp. | reverse complement strand
TGGTGCGGGCGAAGTCTCGCCACCGGCCCCAGGGGGTGGACAATGCGGCGCAGTGGATCACCACGTCGGCGGGCTGATTGGTGCGCCCGAGCGCGTCCAGGTCACCGACCAGCGTGGGCCCGCCGGTAGGCAGGGCGGCGGTGTTGCGGCCGGCGGCGATCACCCGGTAGCCGTGGGCGCGCAGGTCGGCGACCACGTGGCCGCCGAGGAACCCGCTCGCCCCGGTGACCAGTGCTGTCCTCGTCATCCGGGCATCCTACGAACGATCGGAGTTGCTAGCACTGCTGTCATTGCACGAGGAGGCGGTGCCGATGGCCACCTTGACCGTGCGGAACCTGTCCGAACAGACCCGACGAGCGTTGAAGGAGCGGGCAGCACGGAACGACCGCTCCATGGAGGCGGAAGCCCGAGCGATCCTCGACGAGGCGGTGGCGGAGCGGACGTTCGTGGTGGACTGGATCTACGCCACCGAGCCGTTGCGTGGCGAGGATCTGCCACTGCCCGAACGGTCCCCCGTCCGTGAGGTCGAGGTGTGATCGTCGCGGACACCAACGTCCTCTCCGAGCCGCTACGGCAGCGGCCGGCCCGGCGCGTGGTGCGATGGCTCAAGGACAACCAGGAAGATCTGGCGATCACGGCGGCCACGGTCGCCGAGCTGCGCTACGGCGCCCGCCGGCTCCCCCGCGGTCGGCGCCGCACCGGGCTGCTCGAGGCGACCGACCAGCTGGTCGCCGGTGCTGGGACGCGGCTGCTCCCGTTCGGCGCCGAGGCTGCTGACGCCTACGGTGCGCTGCGCGCAGCGAGGGAGCAAGCCGGGCACCCGATGTCGGTCGAGGGCCTGATGATCGCCGCTACCTGCCTGGTGCATGGCGCTGCCCTCGCGACGCGGAGCGTGCGCAGCTTCGACGGCTGTGGCCTGACGCTGATCGACCCGTGGGCGGACGAGACCGGGCAGGATCAGCGTTCGTCGGGACGATGAGCGCCCACAGATGACCCCCGGCTCCGCCGTGGTCCCGCGCTCGGTCGCTACGCTCAACGGATGCGCGTGGCCCTGGTGACCGACTACTACCTGCCGACCCTCGGCGGGGTGCAGACCGCGGTGAAGGCGCTGCGCGAAGGTCTGGAGCACGCCGGGCACGAAGTGACAGTGTGCTGCCCGGGCGACGAGCCGAGCGCGGACCCGGGGATAGTGACGCTGCCGGTCTCACCGGTGTTCCGCCCGGACGGGTACCCGTTCGCCTGGTCGCCGGCACGGGCGCGGGCCGTGCTGCGGCGTGAGCTGGCGGCCCGTGGGGTGCAGGTGGTGCACACGCACTCGGAGATGTTCGCGGCACTGTCCGGGATCCGGGTGGCGCGCGAGCTGGGTCTGCCGGTGGTGCACACGATGCACGGCCGGATCGATGTGTACACCGCCTCGGTGCTACCGGCGCCGGCGCTGACCACGCCCCTGCTCACCTGGTTGCACCACCGGCAGGTGCCGCACTCGGGGGTGCGGGTCGCTGCCGGTGCGCCGTACACCGCCAGCCGGGTGGCACGGCGGATGTGGCGGCTGATGGTGGCCCAGGCGCGGGCCAGCGACCACCTGGTGGTGCCCTCGGCGCACTTCGCCACCAAGCTGGCCGCGATCGGGGTGAGCACGCCGACCACGGTGGTCTCCAACGGGGTGGAGCCGAGCGTGCTGGACCGGGTCGGTGCGCCGGTGGTTCGCCAGCTGACGCCCGGTGAGGAGCTGCGGGCGTTGTGGGTGGGCCGGCTGTCACCGGAGAAGCGGCCCGAGGTGTTCGTGGCCGCAGTGGGCCAGGCCGGAACGGGGGTGCAGGGCACGATGTTCGGCGACGGCGTTGCTCGCCGTGCGGTGGCCCGGGCGGCAGCTGGCACGTCGGTCCGCGTTCGCGGGTCGGTGCCGCAGGCGGACGTGCTCGCCGAGATGGGTCGCAGCCACGTGCTGGTCAGCTCCTCGCTGGACTTCGACAACCAGCCGATGGTGATCCTGGAGGCGATCGCCTCCGGTCTGCCGGTGCTCTATGCCGACCCGGACCTGGCCGAGGTGGTGCCGGGCGATGCCGGGTTCGCGGCACCGACGCCGGATGCGGCCGGTCTGGCCGAGGTGCTGGCCCGGCTGCGCCGCGAGCCGGAGCTGCTCACCCTGGCGAGCAAGGCGATGCTCGCCGCCCGGGACACCGCCGCCGTGCAGGTGGATCCGATGATCCGGGTGTACGACAGCGTGGTGCGCCGCTGACGCCACCACATCCCTGCACGGGGGTGCACCTGTGGTCGCAAATCCGCCGAATCGCAACCACAGGTGCACCCCGTGGCGCTGGTCGCGGCAAGGGTGGCTCAGCGCAGCGGCCCGGTGACGCCTTCCACCGCTGCCAGCACCGTCCCGTCCAGCAGGCACTGCTCAGCGGCGGCCACGTCCGGGGCGAGGAACTCGTCCGGTCCGGGTCCGGGCACGCGCCCCCGGAGCACCGCGATCGCGGCCGCTGCGGCCGGCGAGGGGGCATGCTCACGCAGGTCCACCGCCCGGGCAGCGACGAGCAGCTCGATGGCCAGCACCCGGCGCAGGTCCGCGACCGCGGTGCGCAGCTTGCGGGCGGCGTGCCAGCCCATCGAGACGTGGTCCTCCTGCATCGCCGAGGACGGGATGGAGTCCACGCTGGCCGGCACCGCCAGCCGCTTCAGCTCCGAGACCAGCGCCGCCTGGGTGTACTGGGCGATCATCATCCCGGAGTCCACCCCCGGGTC
>DATGRZ010000196.1:0-8583 GCA_035303065.1 Ruania sp. | reverse complement strand
GTGCCCTCGGTGCGGGGTGCCTTCCTGGCGTTCACCAACTGGGACGGCCTGTCCCCGACCTACGACTTCGTCGGCTTCGACAACTTCGTGCGCATCTTCACCACGGAGAGCTCGCTGAGTGCGCTGAAGATGACTCTGGTCTTCGCGCTGGCGATCACGATCCTGCAGAACGGTGTGGGTCTGGTCCTGGCGCTGGGCGTGAACAGTGGGCTCAAGGCGCAGAACTTCTTGCGGGTGCTGCTGTTCGCCCCGGTGGTCATCACCCCGGTGGTGGTGGCGTTCCTGTGGAAGTTCCTGCTCACCCCGAACGGCCCGGTGAGCTCCGTCTTCTCCGCCGTCGGACTGGGTGATGCCACACCCAGCTGGCTCGGTGAGCCGTTCTGGGCCGCGGCGTCGGTCGTGATGATGGTGGTCTGGCAGAAGGCCGGCTACTCGATGGTGATCTACGTCGCCGGGTTGCAGTCCATCCCGCAGGAGGTCAACGAGGCCGCCACTGTCGACGGCGCCGGCACCTGGCGGCGGTTCGCATCGATCACCTGGCCGTTGCTCGGCCCGGCGACCGCGATCAACGTGCTGCTCACGCTGATCGGCGGGCTGAAGATGTTCACCGAGGTGTTCGTGCTCACCGCCGGCGGCCCGGGCGGCGCCACCGAGACGCTGTCCACCCTGCTGTACAAGTCGGCGTTCCAGTTCAACGAGTTCGGCTACGGCATCTCGCTGGCGATCGTGCTGGCGCTGGTGGTCGGGGTCTTCTCCGTCGCCCAGCAGCGACTGACCCGGAAGGGGCAGGACTGATGTTCCGGTACACGAAGCGCACCTTCGTCCGCGAGGTGCTGATGTTCCTGGTGGCCCTGCTGTTCATCGTCCCGGTCTACATCCTGGTGAACATGGCGCTGCGGCCCGCTGGAGACGCCTCATCACCGTTGCTGCCACCGAGCGACCCCACCCTGAGCAACTTCGCCGAGGCCTGGCAGCAGGCCGGACTGGGTTCCGCGCTGCTGAACAGCGCGATCGTGACCGTGGTGAGCGTGACCGGCATCGTCATCGTCTCCGCACTGGCTGCCTACCCGCTCTCCCGGGTGCTGTCCCGGCTGTCCAGCGTGGTGTTCTGGATCGTCCTGGCCGGGATGATGATCCCGTTCCAGGTCGCCCTCATCCCGCTGTACCAGACGATGCGTGACCTGGGCCTGCTCGGCTCCCTCACCTCGCTGATCCTGTTCTACATCGGCAGCCAGGTGCCGTTCTCCGTGTTCCTGTACACCGGGTTCCTGCGCACCTTGGAGCGGGACTACGAGGAGGCAGCAGCGATCGACGGCGCAGGGCCGTTGCGTACGTTCGTCGCCATCGTCTTCCCGCTGCTGCGTCCGATCACCGGCACGGTGGTCATCCTGAACGCGATCGAGGTGTGGAACGACTTCCTCGTTCCGTTGCTCTACCTCAGCGGCACCCCGCAGCAGACCATCACGGTCGCGCTGTATGCGTTCGTCGGCCAGTTCGTCTCCAACTGGCCGGTGGTGTTCGCCGGCCTGCTGATCAGCGTGGTGCCGGTGCTGGCCGTCTACTTCCTGATGCAGAAGCAGATCATCAAGGGCTTCGCCGGAGGGCTGAAGGGATGACCACGATCGAGGCCTACGCACTGCGTGTGGACGGACAGCACCAGCCACAGGGCATCGTCACGGCCCCCACCTTCTCCTGGCGGCTGCGCGGCACCCGCCGCGGGGCGAGGCAGACCGGCTACCGGATCACCGTCTGCTGGCTCACCCCGGCGGGCCAGCAGGTGCAGGTCTGGGACAGCGGCCAGGTGGCCGGCTCCGACACGGTCGGTATCCGCTACCTCGGCGCCCCGCTGCAGACCTCGGCCGACTACTCCTGGCACCTGGAGGTCACCGACGAGACCGGTGCCACCGCCACCACATCCGGCCACTTCGCCACCGGCATCGTGCACCCCGGAGAGTGGCAGGCACTCTGGATCGGCCGCGACCCGAACGAGCAGAAGACTGCACTGCCCCCGCAGGACACCGACATCAGCTACACGGTGAACAAGCTGCGACCGGTCCGCCGGTTCGTGCGGCACGTCGACCTGGAGCAGGTACCGGCCCGGGCGAAGGTGCATGTCAGCGCGAAGGGCAACTACCGCCTGTACGTCAACGGCCACAAGGTCGGCGACGACGAGCTCGCCCCCGGCTGGACCGAGTACCGGGACCGGATCTCCTACCAGTCCTGGGACGTCACCGAGCTGCTCACCCCCGGGCGGAACAGCATCGCTGCGCTGCTCGCCGACGGCTGGTACGTCGGCTTCATCGGCACCGACCGCCGGCACCAGGCCCAGCACTACGGCGAGGAGCCGGAGCTGCTGGTCCAGCTGGTCAGTGACGCGGCCGACGGCCAGCGCACCGTGATCGGCACCGACAGCCGGTGGCGCCAGCAGCAGAGCGACATCCTGTACGCGGACCAGCTGATGGGCCAGTACGAGGACTCCCGGTTGGCCCAGCCGGACTGGCACCTCCCGGACACGGACGTGAGCACCTGGAGCTGCGCCGTCGTGACCGACCAGGAGCACAGCCGGCTGGTGCCGGAGTGCGACCCGGGCGTGCGGGTGACCCACCGGTTGCCTGCACGCAGCGTGGTGCGCAAGGACGCCGACCGGCACATCGTCGACTTCGGCCAGAACCTGGTCGGACGGGTGCGGCTGGTGCTCCGCGACCAGGTGGCGGGCACCCGGATCCAGGTCAACCACGCCGAGGTGCTCGATGAGCAGGGCGAGCTCTACACCGCGAACCTGCGCACCGCCGAGCCGGTGGACGTGTTCTGGACCGACGGCAGCCCGGAGCAGGTCTTCGAACCACGGTTCACCTTCCACGGGTTCCGGTACGCGGAGGTCAGCGGACTGACCGGCGAGCTGGCCGCAGCGGACGTCGAGGCCGTGGTGCTGCACAACGACTTCGACTGGGTCGGCGAGTTCTCCTCCTCCAGCCAGGACCTGGACCAGCTGTTCAGCAACATCAGCTGGGGGCTGCGCGGCAACTTCCTGTCCATCCCGACCGACTGCCCGCAGCGGGACGAGCGGCTCGGCTGGCTGGCCGACGCCCAGGTGTTCGCTCCGACCGCGCTCGCGCTGGCCGATGTGGCACCGCTGCTGCGCCGTTGGCTGCGGGACGTGCGCAGCGCCCAGAACGACGACGGTGCTTTCCCGGACATCGCCCCTCACCTCATCCACCTGCGGGAGGGGGCACCCGGCTGGGGAGACGGGGGAGTGACCATCCCCTGGGCGACCTACCGGGCCACGGGGGAGGAGGCGGTGCTCACCGAGGCAGCCGACTCGATGGTCGCCTGGGTGCGGCACCTGGAGCGGCACAACCCGGACCTGATCTGGCGCCACCAGCTCGGCAACAACTACGGCGACTGGTTGCAGATCGGTGAGGAGACCCGCAAGGACGTGCTCGCCACCGCCTACTTCGCCCGCAGCGCACAGCTGACCGGCCGAGCCCTCCAGGTGCTCGGTCGAGAGGCGGAGGCCGTCGAGATCGCCGAGCTCGCGCACCGGGTCGGGTGCGCGTTCCGCCGGGAGTTTCTCGCTGCCGACGGGACTGTGGCGGGGGACACCCAGGGCGGCTACCTGCTCACCCTCGCCTTCGACCTGTGCGAGTCGGCAGAGCAGCGCGACCTGGTGGCGCAGAAGCTGGTCGAGGCGGTGGAACGTCGCGACGTCAGCCTGACCACCGGGTTCATCACCGTGGGGCTGCTCTGCCCGGTGCTCGCCAACATCGGCCGCGACGACCTGGCCTTCCGCCTGCTGCACAACGACCGCTACCCCTCCTGGCTGTACTCGATCCGCAACGGCGCCACCACCATCTGGGAACGCTGGGACGGGTGGACCGCCGAGCACGGTTTCCAGTCGGCGCGGATGAACAGCTTCAACCACTACTCGCTCGGCTCGGTCGGCCAATGGTTCCTCAGCGGAATCCTCGGCATCGACCAGCAGGCCGACTCCGCCGGATACCGGTCCGCGCTGCTGCACCCCCGCTTCGACCCGGAGCTGGACTGGGCGGCCGGTGCGCTGGAGACCACCCGTGGCCGGTTCGAGAGCCGGTGGCAGCGCACCGACGACCAGATCACCTGGGAGGTGACCATCCCACCCGGCGAACCTGCCGAGGTGGTCCTCCCAACAACGATCCCGGAGCAGGTGCGCGACGGCGACGAGCCGCTGGCCGGCTCACCGGCAGCCAACCTGCTCGCCGAGGGCCGCGACGCCAGCCGGTGGCAGCTGCTCCCCGGCCGCTACCAGCTCCGATTCCCGACCAGATAGCACGCCCACACCTCTATCCATCCACCCACCCACCCACGGGTCGTCATGCCCAGCGTGCGTTAGGACGCACCGTGGCCATGACGACCGGACCAGCAGGGAGTTGCAGAAAGCATGAACTTGCGCACTACCGGGATCGTCGCCGGTGCCGCTGTCACGGCACTGGCGCTGGCCGCCTGCACCGGCTCGGAGCCGGACGAGGCG
This sequence comes from Ruania sp., assembly GCA_035303065.1. Taxonomy (GTDB): domain Bacteria; phylum Actinomycetota; class Actinomycetes; order Actinomycetales; family Beutenbergiaceae; genus Ruania. Next base: position 4,076 of record DATGRZ010000196.1, on the reverse strand, counting down.
AACACCGACCCGACCGACTCGCTGACCATCGCGACCACCTCCAACAACCAGGCACCGATGGAGGCGGTGGTCGACGCCTACCGGGAGGAGACCGGCCTGGACATCAACGTCACCATCGCAGACACCTCCCAATACCAGTCCACGCTGCGTACCCAGCTCTCCAGCGGGACCGCTCCGGATGTGTTCACCGTGTGGGCCGGCGGCGGCAACCCAGGCGCCATCGACGTGCTCCAGGACGCGGGCTATCTGCTGGACCTCTCCGACCAGGACTGGGTCTCCTCGATCGACCCTGGCACCGCGGAGACGATGCAGATCGACGGCAGCACCTACGGGCTGCCGTCCAAGCTCGACGCGGTCGGGACCATCTACGACACCGCCACCCTGGACGAGCTCGGCCTGGAGGTGCCGACCACCTACACCGAGCTGCTCGGTTACTGCCAGGACGTGCGCGAGCAGGGGAAGGTCGCCTTCGCGCTCGGCATCCAGACCGACTGGGTCACCCAGCTCATCCCGTACGCGTTGAGCGCCACCACCGTCTACGGTCAGGCACCGGACTTCGACCAGCAGCTGGCCGACGGATCGGCGACGTTCGCCGGCTCCGGCTGGGCGGACGCGTTCGGCAAGTACATCGAGATGCGCGACGCCGGCTGCTTCAACGACGACCCGCTCGGCACCGACGTCACCGCCTCCTACGACCTGGTGAACAGCGGTGAGGCCGTGGGCGTGGTCCAGGTGCTCGCCTCCTACCCGCAGATCGCGTCCACCGCCCCGGAAGGCACCGAGTTCGGGTTCTTCCCGCTGCCGGCCGACGACACCGGAGAGCTGCCCATCCCGCGGGGCATCGGGGTGAGCTTCGCCGTGAACGCCTCGGCGCAGAACCAGCTGAACGCCGTGGACTTCGTGGACTGGCTCGCCGGTCCGGAAGCGAGTGAGATCTGGTTCGAGGCCGCACCAGGCTTGCCGGCGCTGACCGATGCTGAGGTGGACCTGGACCCGGTGATGCAGTCCGCAGCGGACATCATCGCCGAGGACCGCACCGCACCGATGCCGGACCAGGGCTGGCCGAGCGCCAAGCCACAGTCCGCCCTGTTCACCGGCGTGCAGCAGCTGTTCTCCGACCAGGCGAGCGTGGAGGACGTGCTCGCCTCGATGGACGAAGCCTTCGCCAGCTGACCCGAGCCGGGGGTGCGGGCCCGGTCCCGCACCCCCGCGGTCGGCGGACGGCCAGCCGCGTCCTGCCTGCAGCGCGCGGCACGGCCCGCTCTGCCGTGCCCTGATCCGCCCCACCCGCACCACCCATGGAAAGAAGCGCGCTCACCCATGCGTCCGCACGACATCATCACCGCAGCCCCTCTGTCCTTCCACTCCTCCGGAGCCCTGGACCTGACCGGTACCCGAGCGATCTTGGAGTACGTGGCCGCCTCCGGTGTGCAGGGGGCGCTCGTGCTCGGCACCACCGGTGAGTTCCCGGCACTGTCCATCGAGGAACGCAACGCCGTGGCCGCCCTGGCGGTGGAGGTGCTCGGCGACCAGCGGGTGATCGTGCACGTCGGTGCCGCCAGCCGGTTCGAGGTCTCCCAGCTGATCGCCGGAGCCCGGGCGGCCGGTGCACGTGAGATCGCCGTGCTCACCCCGTACTACCTGCCGGCACCGCCCGAAGAGGTCTACCAGTTCTTCCGCGAGGTGGTGGCCGAGGCCGACGGCCTGCAGGTGTTCGTGTACATGTTCGAGGCCCGCACCGGGATCCCGGTCGACGAGGACCTGATCGTCCGCCTGGCCGAGCTTCCCGGGGTGGTCGGCGTGAAGGTCAGCGGGGAGTCGCTGGACCGGATCAGCGCCTACCGTGCCCGCCTGGGGGAGGACTTCGTGATCTACACCGGTTCCGACGGTGACTTCGCCCGCGCCGGCCAGGCCGGCGCCGACGGGGTGATCTCCGGGGTGGCCTCGGTGTTCGCCAAGCCGTTCATCGCGATGCGGGCCGCGCTGCTGGCCGGGGACGCAGACCAGGTCGCCCGGGTGCAGCAGGACATCGACGAGGTCGTTGCCGCCGTGGCCGGGTCGCCGGCGCGGATGCGGGCTGTGCACCAGATGGTCGGCCGGCCCGTCGGCGGACGGCGGATGCCGATCCCGGAACCAGACCAGGCGACCCGGGACCGTCTGCAGCGGGCGGTTCCGCAGCACCACTGACCACAGCACCAGCAGCACCAGCACGACCAGCAGCACGACCAGCAGCACGACCAGCAGCACGATGAGCACGATCCGGTGCTCACCCCCACGACGAAGGAGCGACGATGATGTACGAATCCACCCTGGCGCGGCGGAGCGTGCTCACCGGTTCACTGGCGGTCGTGCTGGGTGCCACGACGCTGGGCAGCCGCGCTGCCGCGCAGGAGCCGACAGCCCCGGCCCGCCTCGCCAACCTCGCCAGCCCGGCCAGCCCAGCCAACCTCGCCAGCCCCGCCGAGCAGGCGCAGGGTCCGTTCTGGGTGGTCGACGGCCTGCTCGACCTCGCGGACGAGAACGCCCTCGGCCTGCCGCAGGCCGAACGCGCCGAGACGGTGACGATCTTCGCGCCGGGCGAGGAGGACCTGCAGTTCAACCACGGGGTGGTGCTGATGCCCTTCCGGGGCCGGCTGTACGCCCAGTGGCAGTCCTCGGTGCGGGACGAGGACGCACCGGAGACGATCGTCACCTACGCGGTGAGCGAGGACGGCACCACCTGGAGCGACCCCGTGCCGCTGACCCGGCCACGTACCGACGGCTACACCTCCAGCGGTGGCTGGTGGACCGACGGCGAGACACTGGTGGCGTACCTGAACGTCTGGCCGGCGGACCTGGAACCGCGCGGTGGCTACACGCAGTACGTGACCAGCACGGACGGCGTCACCTGGTCTGACCCGGAACGGGTCACCGACCTCGAGGGGCGGTCGGTGGACGGCATCATCGAGCAGGACACCAGGGCGCTGCCCAGCGGGCGGCTGCTGACGGCCTTCCACGTGCAGCCGGGTCTGGTCGTCAAGCCGTACTACACCGACGACCCGCTCGGGATCACCGGCTGGACGCAGGGCGACTTCGAGAACCAGCCGCACCTGGAGGGAGAGATGTCCCGGGAGCTGGAGCCCAGCTGGTACGCGCGCCCGGACGGCGCAGCGGTGATGGTCTTCCGTGACCAGGGCGGGGGCACGATGCGCAAGCTCGGCGCAGTCAGTCTCGATGAGGGGCAGACGTGGACCACCTCGGAGCTGACGAACGTACCGGACTCGCGCACCAAGCAGAGCGCCGGGAACCTGCCGGACGGGACCGCGTTCCTCGTCGGCAACCCCACCGGGACGAAGAATCGGTACCCGCTGTCCGTCCTGCTCAGCGCGGACGGCGAGGAGTTCGACGTCGGATACACCCTCCGCGACGAGAACGACCTGCAGGAGCGTCGCTACGAGGGGCAGTACAAGAGCGCGGGCTACAGCTATCCGAAGAGCGTGCTGTGGGGCGACCACCTCTACATCGCCTACGGCACGAACAAGGAGGACGCCGAGCTCACCCGCGTACCGGTGCAGGACCTGACCCAGCGGTCCGTGCCCGGCCGGGTGGGCCGCCCGGAGGTGCGTGCCTCCAGGGGCAGGGTGCTCACCGTGACCTGGCCGGCTGCGGAGGAGGGTGACAGCCCGGTGACCGGTTTCGTGGTCACCGCGAGCAGCCGATCTGGCCGCAGCGCACAGGTCTCTGTCGAGGGATCGGCGAGCGAAGCGACGTTGACCGGGCTGCACCCCGGCCGCTACCAGGTGCAGGTGGTGGCGGAGAACGCCTACGGTCCGGGTCCGGCGTCGGCTCCGTCACGGTGGGTGGTCGTCACCGGCCGCCCGCAGTAGCCGTCATCGCGAACGCTGGGTTGTGCGGCGACATGCGGGTCGGCGGCCGCAAACCAGGGCGTTCGCGATTGACGGCGGAGGGTCAGCTGCCCTGGCAGAACCCGGTGCGTTCGTGGTCCAGGCAGAGCAGGCCGCGCAGCGTCTCGCCGTCCTCGTCGAGCACCACCAGCCGTAGGGCGTCCTCGCCCTGCATCAGCTCGACGGCGTCGC
>DATGRZ010000195.1:0-9534 GCA_035303065.1 Ruania sp. | reverse complement strand
TGTTCCGGATCGCCTCCGGCCAGCTGCTCGGTCCGGACACGCCGGTCAAGCTGCGTCTCCTGGAGATCCCGCAGGGAGTGAAGGCCGCCGAGGGCACTGCGATGGAGCTCGAGGACTGCGCCTTCCCGCTGCTGGCCGGTATCGACATCTTCGACGACCCGACCGCCGGGTTCGAGGGCACCAGCGTGGCTCTGCTGGTCGGCGCCCGCCCCCGCGGCCCGGGCATGGAACGCGGCGATCTGCTCGAGGCGAACGGCGGCATCTTCGGCCCTCAGGGTGCAGCGATCAACGCCGGCGCCGCCGAGGACGTCAAGGTCCTCGTGGTCGGCAACCCGGCGAACACCAACGCCCTGATCGCCGCCGCGCACGCCCCGGACGTGCCCGCGGACCGGTTCACCGCGATGACCCGGCTGGACCACAACCGGGCACTGTCGCAGCTCGCCGCCAAGACCGGCAGCCCGGTGACCGACATCAAGGACCTGACCATCTGGGGCAACCACTCCGCCACCCAGTACCCGGACATCTTCCACGCCACCGTCGCCGGCCGCCCGGCCACGGACGTCGTGGACGACCAGGCCTGGCTGGAGGACACCTTCATCCCCACGGTGGCCAAGCGCGGTGCGGCAATCATCGACGCTCGTGGTGCGTCGTCGGCGGCCTCCGCGGCGAACGCCGCGATCGACCACGTGCACGACTGGACGCACGGCACCCCGCAGGACTCCTGGACCTCGGCCGCTGTGGTCTCCGACGGTTCCTACGGCGTGCCGGAGGGGCTGATCTCCTCTTTCCCGGTGCGCTCGAACGGCGGCACGTGGGAGATCGTGCAGGGGTTGGAGATCAACGAGTTCTCCCGCGGCAAGATCGACGCCTCGGTGGCCGAGCTGGTCGGCGAGCGGGACGCCGTCAAAGGTCTTGGCTTGATCTGATCCCACTGTCGCGCCTGGCGCGAGCAGCAGCGGGCCGTCCCGGGAACCTCCCCGGGGCGGCCCGCTGTGCTGTGTGCTGCGGTCGACGACGGCGCAGCCCGCCGGGCGTAGCGGTCGCACCTGGCCAGCATCGTGGGTGCCCGGGCCCGCCGCGCTGCGGCAGGTAGGACGGCGGACCAGTGGTGGACCAGAGCAGGACCAACTGCGGGTGAATTCCTGTCCCGGCCCTAGCGGGCCGGGAGAGCGCTCTCCTAGGAATAGAGGCGGCGCCGCATCCGGCGGTGCCCGTCCTGTGCCGCTGGGAGCGGCCAGGCAGTCGGGGAGCGGGCGTGCGCGCGCGACGAACACCAAGGAGACCGTTTTGTGAACTGGGCATATTCGTCGCGTCAGATCGCGGCGATGGAAGCCGTTGTGCTTGTTCAGAAATTGCGTCGCAGTTGCGCGGCTGCCAGGAAACAACAGAGAGAAAACACCTTGATATCCTCGCAAGGGCGACTTCCTACCGCCTCAAGAAGTCCACATGCATATCAGCCGGGAAGAGGTTTTAAATCCCGATTCATTTCGAGACCACTCGCTACGTTCGCGGTTTTTGCGCTGATCGTTGGTGTGTTTTCCGCCGGAGGACTTAGCCTCGGTGCTGCGCCGGCGCACGCAGAGCAGAGCACCGGAGAGACCAGAGGTGCTGCGAACCCGTTCTATGTCTATCTTGATGCTGGTGAGAGCCTCAGCGTCAGCATTGACAGCGACGACCTCCTTCACGCGGTGATCGACCAGGACGGGAACGCGGCCGGTAGCACCAGCGGAACCTATGGGCCCGCTACGGCCCCCGGAATCTGGCAGGTTGACGTCGGCAACCGCGAAGATCAAGACATTGATCTCTGGGCGGTGTGGAATATCTCGGCGCTCGATGAATCAGGCGTCGAGATACCGGGCCGTGTGTGGTCTGAGCTGTACACGGCACGCCAGGAGAGTGGTCCTGCAGCAGCGGAAGACTTCCGATTCTGGGCGGTGAACGACACCGGCTACATCTACGACGTGGTGCTCAACGACTACAACGGCATGTACTCGACCATTCGTGCTGACGCGATCGGGAACGTGGTTGCAGAGGGTGAGTGCGAACCCCTTTACGAGTCCGTCGACTCCGGTGTACCGGGCGAATGGACACCGATCCCGGAGTGTGGCGGAAAGTACCGGGTCTTCTTCAACGAACCCGCTGAGGATCTGCCCGAGCAGGCGAACCTCGCCGGAGAGACTGTCTATGTCAAGCCGGCACCGCTCATGCCCGAGGACATCCAGGTTGAGAACTTCGTGTTCGACCAGGAACAGCGTGGAAGTCTTGGTGGGACGTTCACCTGGGACATGGGCGAGCGTTTCAACGGCGCGTACTGGCTCGAGATCGACGTTGACGGAGACGGGGAGTTCACCTCAGAGGTGGATCGCCGGATCCCGCTGTACTCCGGGGAAGGACGCGATAGCGACACCGGCACGATCAGCTACGACTTCGACGGGCTCGACGGTACGGGCGCTGCGATCCAGACGTGCACGCCGATCCAGTCCCGCGTCTACTTCGACCGTCTGGGTGAGATCCACATCTCGCAGGAGGATGTCGAGTACCGCGGCGGCGGGATCAGCGTGACCCGGACCAACGGTCCCGAGGCCCCCGACTCGACTCTGTACTGGGATGACACCGCTCTGAGCACCGAGGGCCGCGGCAGTGTGCCAAGTCCGCTGGACGCGACCGCCGGTGTGGACTCCAGTGGAGGCGTGCACAGCTGGACCTGGGACAGCGACCAGTGGGGCAACAACCGGGTGATCGATGACTGGGCCTACTACCCAGCGATGCTGACGGGCGCCGAGACCACGATCGGTACCGATGGCTGTCTCGAGCTCGAGAAGACTTCCGACGCGTCGGACGCCACGCGTGTGGGCGACACCGTGACCTACACCGTGACAGCTACCAACACCGGCGAGTTCGACTACACCGAGGAGATGCCTGCTGTCGTCATCGATGACCTCACCGGCGTGCTCGACGATGCCGACTTCAACGACGATGCGACGGCCACGCAGGAGGGTGAGGTCTCCTATGAGAACCCGCTGCTGTCCTGGACCGGACCCCTCGCGTCCGGCGAGTCGGTGGAGCTGACCTACACGGTCATGCTGAAGGCCGGTGGTGACCGGAACGTCCGAAACACGGCTTTCATCCCGGACGGGCCTCCGCCGTCATCGGGTGAGATCGACTGTACGGACGCAGTCGACGGGATCGACCCGGAGACGGGTCTGCTCTGTGACTCGGTCGACTTCGACCTGCCTGCACTGACGATCAGCAAGGTCGCGGATACGACGGAGCTTCCGGAAGACGGCGGCACCGTGACCTACACGATCACGGTCACCAACGAAGGGCCAGGTGTCACCACGGCAGAAGAGCCTAGTTCGTTCACCGATGACCTCTCCGACGTGCTCGACGATGGTGACTTCGTCGACGACTCGCTGGAAGCCTCCGTGGGAGCTGCCACCCGCGACGGGGACGAGCTGAGCTGGTCCGGTCCGCTGGGCGTGGATGAATCCGCAACCGTCACGTACCAGGTGGAGTACGACGCCAACAAGGGCGGCACGAACGAGCTGCTCAACGTTGCCTGCCTGCCGGTTGAGCTGGCGTTGGATCCGGCGGACCCGTGCCGCCAGGTCACCGTGCCAGGCGCGCTGCTGCAGCAGTGGAAGACCTCTGATCCCGGCTCGGGCAGCAGCCTGGACGCGGGCGACGAAGTGACTTATACACTCCACTTCCTCAACACCGGTCAGGCTCCCGCAACCGTCGACAACAGCGATGACCTCGCTGAGGTGCTGGACGACGCGGAACTGATCGATGGTCCGACGTCCTCGAACGGGGCACTCACGGTGACCCGGGAGGGCACGACGATCGTTGTCACCGGCTCGGTTGCCCCGGGTGAGGAGTACACGGTGGACTACACGGTTCGCGTGAATGCGTTCGCTGACCAGGGTGACCATGTCCTCGCCAACGGGCTCGCCGAGTGTGACCCGGCGAACGAGAACCGTTGCGAGACGACGCACCCGATCCGAGCACTGGATGTGGAGAAGGTCTCCGACGCCCAGGCGACCCGCAACGGCGACACGATCAGCTACACAGTGCGGGTGACGAATATCGGTGCGGGCGACTACACCGTCGAGGAGCCGGCGACGATGACTGACGACCTGTCGGGAGTCATCGACGATGCGACGTTCAACGAGGATGCGGCGGCGCCTGTGGGTGAGGTCTCCTACGAGGAGCCGACCCTGGCCTGGGCCGGTCCGTTGGCGGCAGGCGAGACGGTCGAGGTCACCTACTCGGTAACTGTGACCAGCGCGGGTGACTACGTGCTGCTGAACACGGCATGCATCCCGAACCCTGGGGAAGATGACAGCTGCGCCACAGTGGAGACCCCGCTGCCGCACCTGACCTTCGCCAAGTCCTCCGACCCGGACTCGGGCGAGGACGTCCTCGCCGGTCAGGTGATCACCTACACGCTCACCTACACCAACGACGGCCAGGCGCCCGGGGTGGTGGACTCCGTCGACGATCTCACCGAGGTCCTCGATGACGCTGACGTGACGGCGGCACCGGTCAGCAGCAGCGATGCGGTCACCGCCACGCTGCTTCCGGAGGCCATCCGTGTGGTCGGCCCGATCGAGCCGGGGGAGACGGTCACCGTCACCTACGAGGTCACCGTCAAGCCGGACGGTGAGCGCGGTGACCACGAGCTGGTGAACGTGCTCGTCCCGGACAACCCGGACGATCCGCCGGTCCCGCCGGTCACCCACGACGTGCCCGAGCTGGTCGACTACAAGAGCGTGGACCCGGCCTCCGGGACCACCGTGCAGCCGGGTGGTGAGCTCGTCTACACCTTGCACTTCCGCAACGACGGCGCCGCACCGGCCGTGGTCGACCGCGAGGACGTGCTCACCGGGGTGCTCGACGATGCGACCATCAGCGCCGCCCCGGCGGCCTCCGACGAAGCGTTGAGCGTCTCGGAGATCGAGGACGGACGGTTCGCGATCACCGGCACCCTGGCTGCCGGCCAGGAGGCCACGGTCAGCTACACGGTCACGGTGAACGCCGACGGCGAGCGCGGTGACGACCGGCTGGGCAACTTCCTGCTCGACCCGGGCGAGGACCCGCCGAACGAGTGCGTGGTGGCCGAGGGCGAGCTGCCCGACTGCACGGTCAACCACGTCTCCGACGTGGAGGTGACCAAGTCGGCCGACCCGGACTCGGGCACCGAGGTGGACCCCGGTGAGGTGGTGACCTACACGCTCACCTTCACCAACATCTCCACGAACACAGAAGCAGACCCGGCGGAGGTGGACTACACCGACCACCTGGCGGACGTGCTCGACGATGCCGAGCTGACCAGCGCAGCGGTGTCCTCGGACCCGGCGCTGGCCGTGACGTCGGCGGCCGAGAGCATCCGCATCGTCGGAGCGCTCGGTGCTGGTGAGGTGGTCACGGTGACCTACGCCGTCACCGTGGTCGACTACGACGACCAGGGTGACCATGTGCTCGGTAACGTGGTGGCGGTCACCGGCGAGGAGCCGGTCTGCGCCCCGGGTAGCGACCTGTGCACCGAGCACCCGGTGACCGACCCGCCGGCTGGCGGCGCCCTGCCGCCCACCGACCCGCTGCCATCCACCGGTGCGAACCAGATCGGGCTCTGGGTGCTGGCCGCGCTCGGCGCAATCGGTGCCGGGATTGCCCTGCTCGGGGCTGGACGGCGACGGAACGGTCGTATAGGTTGGGGTCAGTCAACCAGCTCGACGAACTGACCTGACCGAAACCTGGGGCGTGCACCCTGGCGGTGCACGCCCCAGGACCGGGAGAGCGGCGGGTCTACGCTGACCGTACGCCTGCTCGGACTGAGCCACAGGAGCGCGTACTGCGATGCCGCCGACCGGCACGGTCTCACCGCACGACCAGCACGGGGTGAGGCAGGACCAGGCCACCGGCCTGCCCGTGCCGGCCCGGCCACGGCTGGCCGCCCGCCTGGACCGGTTCGCCGAGCTGATGGTGCTGCAGGCTCCGCCGGGCTTCGGCAAGACCACGGTCCTGGACCGCTGGGTCGCCGGTCGGGAGCGTGACGGGCTGGCCACCCGCTCCTACCGCGGGACCGCGTGGCAGCCGGCGGACCTGGTGGAGCTGACCGGTGGTGTGCTGGTCGTGGACGATGTGGACCAGCCGCTCGGTCCGGACCGCACGGCAGCGCTGCTGGCGCTGATGGAAGGAGGCCGCCCGCTGCGGGTGGTGATCGCCGGCCGGGACGTGGAGGACCTGCGCCGCTCCGCCTGGCGCCGGGGTGTGCAGGTTGCCACCCTCGGCCCGGACGTGCTCGCCGCCACCCCGGCTGAGCTGGCAGAGATGGCGCGCGACTGGGGGCACGACCTGAGCACCGGTCGCGTCAAGGAGCTGCACGCTGCCACCGGCGGGTGGCCCGGTGTGGCCCGGCAGGTCCTGGACGCCACCGACCACGGTGCCCACTCCTTCGACCTCGACGATGCCGGGGCCTACCTGGGCGCCACTGTGCTGGATGCGCTCAGCGAGCCGGTGCGGCACGCGGCGGGGGTGCTCGCGCTCGCCGCGGAGATCACCGACTGTCACCTCAGCGTGGTCGCCGCCGCCCAGGCGGATCCGGCGGTGGACGAACGCGAGCTGGTGACCGCGCTGGAGAGCTCCCGCCTGCTGCAGCGGCGGGACGGGTCGGTGGGCTGGACGATGCTGCCGGTGGCCCGGCACGCGGTGCTGGCCGGCCGGTACGGTCCCGCAGGACCGGTGGCCCGGCAGTGGCACGCCCAGTTCGCCCGTGCACTGCGCGACGCGGACGAGGAGACGAACGTGCCGCAGATCCTCCGGCACGCGCGTGCCGGTGAGGACTGGGAGGGGCTCAGCCAGATCTGGACCCGGTACGGGATGGGCCTGCTGGACCGCTGCCACGACGAGGTGGTCGAGGCCTACCAGGACCTGCCGCAGCCGGTGCTCGCCCGCTGGTCGTACCTGTCGGTGCCGGTGGCCGTGGTGGCCTGGGCCACCGAGCAGCGGCCGTATGCGGACGTGCACCGCGCGTTCTGCAACTCGCTGCGTCCGCTGGCCAGCGCCTACCGGGACAACGCCGAGGAGCCGATGAGTCTGGAGGACCACCTGGCCGGCACCTCCGCCGTGCTCATCACCGACCGGATGGACGGACGGCTGCACCGGGCGCTGGAGGCCGCGGCACGCACCCACGCGCAGGTGGCGCCGATGATCGCGGACGGTCCGGCCCCGATGCGCTACGCCTGGTTCCTCATGCAGTGGGCGATGACGGCGCTGGCTGCTGCCGACTGGCCCCGGGCGGTGCAGCTGTTCTCCCGCGGCTTCGATGCCGCGCACGCCACCCGCGGTGCGGAGTTCGTGGCCGCCAGCTGCGCTGCCAACGCCGCGCTGCTCACCGCGTTCGACGGGTCCACCTCGGACGCCCGGCACTGGCTGACCCAGTATCAGCACTTCGCCGACCCGACCAGCCGAAGCCACGGGCACTTCGCCAAGGCTGCGCACCTGGCCGAGGCGCTGCTCGCGATGGACGCTCTGGATGCCGAGGGCACCGCGTGGCACCTGCAGGCCGCCGGCGACCTGGGCACCGACCTGGAGCTGTGGCCGTGCAACCTGTACGTGCGCAGCCAGCAGGCGCTCATCTTCGGCGACCCGGTGGGCATGCTCAGCAGGCTGGACCAGGTGCGCACCACCCACCCGGGGCAGGCGGGCGTGGCCGGTGCCGGCAGCCAGCTGCTGCACCGGATGGAGGCCGACCTGCTGCTCGCGATCGGTGAGGTGAACCGTGCCCACGCGTTGCTGGCCGAGCGGCCCGAGCCGTGGTTGGCCACCGCTCGAGCACGGCTGCACCTGATCACCGGTGATGCCGAGCGTGCCCGGTCCTGGGCTTCTTCGGGCACCTGGGACCCGGCGGTCACCGCCCGCGACCGGCTGGACCGGTTGCTGATCCACGCAGTGGCGGCCGACCAGGAGGGGCTGGCGGCTGTGGCGGACCAGGCGTTCCGGCAGGCCGGGGCGCTCGCGGCGCAGATCGGCACCCTGCGGGGCTACCCGCTGGTGCCCCGCGGCGCCCTCGACCGGCTGCTGTCCTGGGCGCCCGGCGTGCTCACCGGGCAGGACCTGGACCGGGTGCGCTCCGCCCGCCACGTCTACCCGGAGGCCGCCGCTCTGGTTGCGCTCTCCGAGCGGGAGCAGGTTGTGCTGGAACAGCTGAGCAGGTTCGAGAGCATCCGGCAGGTCGCGACGGCGCTGACGGTCTCCCCGAACACGGTGAAGAAGCAGGTGGTCGCGGTGTACGCCAAGCTCGGTGTGCACGACCGGGAGACGGCCCTGCTGGAGGGCCGACGGCTCGGCCTGCTGACGAAGTAGCGGTCGGGACTGCGGTCAGCGCTGCGGGGTCGACTCCGGCTCGGCCGTCTTGGCCAGCTTGCGGATCCGCAGCGCGAGCACCACCAGGGAGACACCCAGCAGGATCGCGTACCAGCCGACGAACAGCACGAACGTCGCCAGCGCGATCCCGGGCCAAGCCAGGATGAGGATGCCGAACACCAGGGTGACCACCCCCATCGCCACACCCCAGCCCCAGCCGGGCACCCCGCGCGCCCGCAACGCTCCCAGGCCGATGATCAGGCCACCGAGGATCGCCCAGATGCCGGCGATCACCATCAGCGTGCTGGCGGCCTCCAGCGGCTGGATCGCCAGGAACAGCCCGGCGAGCACGCCGATCACACCGAAGGCGATCTCCCATCCGGCTCCCGGGGTGCCCCGCCTGCGGATGCCGTCGATCACCGCCAGCACACCGTCGACGATCCAGAACACACCCAGCCAGATGACCCCGACCAGGAGGGCGCTCAGTGGCCAGATGAGCACCAGGATGCCGAAGACCACGGCGATGATGCCGCGGATCAACGAGTAGTACCAGAGCTCCCGGCCCAGCCGGCCGAGGATCGTCTCGCCTGTAGGTGTCACCATCTCCCCGCTCCTGTGCAACGTGGAGGCGCCATACGCCTCAGATGAGGCCAGTCAACTGCAGGACCGTGCGGTCGGCAACTGGTTCCGCAGGTCGTGTGCCTCAGCGCTCTCCTGCCCCGTACCGGGCGATCGTGTCCAGCAGGTAGCCCACCACGCCGATCAGCAGCATGGTGGCCGCCAGCGCCTCGTAGTCGATGTTGTCCCGCGCGTTCAGCACCGCATAGCCCAGCCCGTTGGTCACCCCGAACATCTCCGCAGGCACGAGCACCACCCAGCTGATCCCGAGGGCCACCCGCACGGACGTGCGCAGGTGCACCGCCACCCCGGGTGCGATCACCGTGCGCACCCGCTCGGCCCAGGTGGCGCCCAGGGTCCGGGCCACCTCCAGGGCGCCCTGGTCGATGCTGCGCCGGCCGGCCGAGGTGCCGAGCACGATCGGCCAGGTCGCAGCCAGCGCCACCAGAGTGACCACTGCAGAGCCACCGGACCCGAGCAGCACGATCACCAGCGGGGCCCACGCCAGCGGGGACGTCATCCGCGCCAGCTGGACCACCGGTGCGGTGG
>DATGRZ010000194.1:0-3964 GCA_035303065.1 Ruania sp. | reverse complement strand
CCTCAGACTCCTCAGACTCCTCAGACTCCTCGTCCTCCGCTGGGCTGTCCAGCGCCGGTCCGTGGCCGGGTTCCTGAGCCTCTGCGCCGGTCGGGGACGCACCAGCAGACGGGTCGTCACCAGCGGTCACAGCCGAGGGCGGCGCCTCACCGCTGACCGGCGGCATCCCCTCCCGTGCGGGCTCCGGAGACCGGGAGGTGACTGCCGCGACCCTCGGCCACCGCGGGCTCATGTCGAAGGAGTCGTCGACCTCGTCCTCCTCCCCGGAGGCAGCCGTGGGGCTCACCTCCTGCGCACTCGGCTCGGTCGGCGACGCGCTGCTGCTCTCCTCCGCGCTGCTGCTCGCCTCCGGGATCGGCTCGGCAGCCTCCGGGCTGCTGGTCTCCTCCGGGCTGCCGGTCTCCTCCTCGTCGGCGTCCTCAGCCGCGCCACCGGCCTCCTCCGGCGAACCGGTGTCGATCGGGTGCAGCACCGAGTCGCCCACCGGCTCGTCCGGTGCGGCGTTGATGTCCCGGATCGCGCGTTGGATCGAGGTCAGCTCACCAGTCGCCCCGTCCACCGAACGCGTGCCGAGCGCGCTGGCCGGGGGCCGGATCACCGGCCGCCGACCGGTGGCGGTGCGTTCGCTAGGTCGCTCAGCCGGGCTGTCACCAGACTCCACCCGACGCTCCCGCAGCGACCGGCGGGAGACCTGTCCAGGCACCGCGTTCTGCTCACCGGCACCGCCTGGCCCCGGTGAGGGGGCCGGGTCACCTGATGCTCCGCCGTCAGGCGTGGGCGCCATAGTGGGCGGCGGACGTAGCGCCTCCACCTCCTGAGCCGTGTCTCGCCAGCTCTGCCGCTCCGGCGGCTGTGGTGAGGACGGTGCCGCTACCGGCTCCTCCGGCTTGCTCCCGCGCTGCTCCGTCTCGGTGGTCGCCGTGTCGGTGGTCTCCGTGGCGGTTGTCTCCGCAGAGGCCGCGGTCTCCATCCCGGAGAGCGCATGCTGCCCGGTGGTGGTCACCGGCAGCTCCCCGGTGGGCGCGTACTGTCCGTCCGGGGTCAGCTCGAGCGCACCGCTGGCCAGCGCCTCCTCCAGGGCACGCCGTTCCCGGCGCGTCATCGGCGGGCTCAGCCCCTCCCCGGTCTCCTGGGCACGGCGGCGCTCTGCCTCTCGGCGGCGACGCCGCTCCCCCATCGGCGGCGTCGATGGCTGATCGGTCACGCCGTCACCCCCTCGGCGCCCTGGTGGAAGGTGTCCGGGTCCTTGTACAGCCCATGCTTGCCGATGTACTGCACCACTCCGTCGGGCACCAGGTACCAGACCGGTTTGCCGGCGCGCACCCGTTCCCGGCAGTCCGTGGAGGAGATGGCCATCGCGGGGATCTCGTGCAGCGAGTACTCTCCGCTGGGCAGCTCGTCGGTGTCCAGCCGGTGCCCCGGGCGGGTCACGCCGACGAAGTGCGCCATCTGCCAGAGCTCGTCCACGTCCTTCCAGGACAGGATCTGCCCCAGTGCGTCGGCCCCGGTGATGAAGAACAGCTCCGCAGCCGGGTACTCGGCCTTCAGGTCCTGCAACGTGTCGATCGTGTAGGTGACACCGGGCCGGTCGATGTCCACCCGGGACACCCCGAACCGCGGGTTCGACGCTGTCGCGATCACAGCCATCAGGTACCGGTGCTCGGCGATCGTCACCTGCCGGTCCAGCTTGAACGGTTGGGCACCGGTGGGCACGAACACGACCTCGTCCAGGTCGAACTCGTCCGCGACCTCGCTGGCAGCGACCAGGTGGCCGTGGTGGATCGGGTCGAACGTGCCGCCCATGATCCCCACCCGGGTGGGGGTGCGCTCAGAGCTGATCATCATTCACCCGGCAGAGGATAGTGGTGGCCGGCGACCAACTGAGTCGACTCAGTGTCCCAGCCATCTCAGCGCTTGCGGTGCCGTGTACCCAAGCTCCGCAACGCCAGCGTCGCCATCAGCAACGACACCAGGATCGCGAACGTCACCACCCCGAAACCGATCGGCGTGAGCCCCTGCGCGGCATGCTCGCCGGTCTCGGCCGCGAAGGCAAGCACGGAACTGCTCATCGGCGTCGTCCTCTCCTGTCCATCATGATTGTCCGGCCCGGTTCGCGGTCGGGACCGCCGACCGGGCGCTGCACCCCCTTAGTGTCGCATGTCCGCGGTGTGTCTCGGCCGTGGGCACGCACACATCTCACTCCCGCTCACTGCTCGGTGGCGAAGCGGTCGAGCAGCACGCTGCGCACCTGCCCGCCGATATCGGTGGCCCCCGCCTGCGTCGGGTGCACCCCGTCCGCGCTCATCCCCGGCGCGAACTGGCCCCCTGTGCGGATGCCCGCGGACGGATCTGTCCAGGCCCAGCCGTGAGCGTCTGCCGTCTGCTGCAAGAACTCGTTGAACGGCGGCACCACATCCGGGCGAGCGTCCAACGGCGGTACCGCGCACAGCAGCACCTCATCAGCCCCGACCTCGGCGACGATCTGCTCGAGGCTGCGGGCCACCTGCGCCGTCGGTGTGCCGGCTGCCAGGTCGTTGGTACCGGCCATGATCACCAGCACGTCCGCCGGCACCGGGTCCGCCGCAGCAGCCATCTCCGCAGTGGTCGCACCCCAGCGCGCCCAGCCACCGGCCAGCTCTACCGGATCGCCGACGGCGTAACGCACCCAGGAGTCCTCGCTCACCTGACCAGGGGCAAAGGTGGGGTCCGAGCCCACTGTGATCGAGTCCCCCACCACGGCGATGGTCAGCTGGTCAGTACCGTCGGGGTCGTTGGTGGGTTCACCGGGGCCGGCTGACCCGTCAGTGGTCTGGCTGCCGTCCCCGGAGGGGTCGGCGCCGCTCCCGCCCTGGGGCGCACTGCACCCGGTGAGCACCATCAGCAGGCTCAGCAGGAGGCCCAGCAGCAGCGCGACCAACTCTGGTCTCCCGAGCATCGCGCGGCCCTGTGCCCGTGCCATCGGCAGTCCTCCCTCCTCCCGGCCGTCGCAGTGCCGACCGGTTCTGCTCCGGGCTGTCGTGCACCTCACAGCCTCCCAGGGGGCAGCATGCCTCGCACGGTGACCGGCGCGGGGCAGGATGAGGTCATGACCGAACACGAACCACGTGACGAGCTCGCTCGGTCCGACCCGCACTACGGTCAACCTCGCCCGGATCCGAGCATGCCGGCCGTGCACCCCGACTGGGACCCGCGGGGCACATGGGTGCAGACGGACCCGCGCCGGGCGTACGACGAGATGCGCCAGGGCTGCCCGGTGGCGATGGGGTCCTCCGGGGCCTGGACGTTCTTCAAGCATGCGGACGTGCGCGCGGCGGCCCTGGCCGACGAGACATTCTCCAGTGCGGTCTCCGCGCACCTGCAGGTGCCCAACGGCATGGATGGAGAGGAGCACACCCGGTTCCGCAGGCTGATCGACTCCTACCTCAGCCACGAACGGATGGTGGCCCTGGCACCCACCATCACCTCTGTGGCAACCCGGGTCGCCGCAGAGCTGGACGTACCCGGCCCGGTGGACGCCGTCGAGCTGGGATCGACGTTCGCGGTACGAGCACAGAGCGCCTGGCTGGGCTGGCCGGCAGAGCTGGAGGAGGAGCTGGTCTCCTGGGTGGCGGAGAACCACGCTGCCTCCCGAGCCCTGGACCGCGAGCGGATGGCCGCAGTGGCGCAGTGGTTCGACCGGATCATCGCCTCAGTGGTGACTACCCGCCGAGAGCTGGGCGATGCCGCGCCACAGGACGTGACCACCGAGCTGATCCGGGACCGCAGCCTGGGCCGGGAGCTCACCGACGCCGAGATCACCTCGATCCTGCGGAACTGGACCGGTGGGGACCTGGGGTCGATGGCGCTGTGCACCGGTGTGCTGCTCACCTACCTGGCCGACCACCGGGACCTGCAGCTGCGGGTGCGTTCCGGTGTCAGCGACACCGAGCTGGACGCGATCATCGACGAGGTGCTGCGGATCGAC
>DATGRZ010000193.1:0-2846 GCA_035303065.1 Ruania sp. | reverse complement strand
CATTCAACGGACATCTCGGCGATGACGGAAGGTGGCAGTAGGGTGCACTCCATGTCTGAAGGCTCTCCCGGGGCGCGACGCGTCACCGGCGACCGGATGTCCTTGCTGGTGAAGATCGCCCGGATGTACCACGAGCAGGGGCTGCGTCAGCCAGAGATCGCCGCGCGGCTGCACATCTCCCAGTCGCGGGTGTCGCGATTCTTGAAGGAGGCGGGTGCGCTCGGGATCGTGCGCACCGTGGTGGTGCCGCCGCCGGGCACCTTCTCCGAGCTGGAGGAGGCGGTGCAGGAGAAGTACGGGCTCACCGACGTGGTGGTGGCCGGGCCTTCGGCGGAGGACGAGGCGGCGGTGCTGGCGGCCATCGGCGGGGTGGGTGCCGCCTACCTGGAGACCACCCTGCTCGGCAGCGAACGGGTGGGGATCTCCTCCTGGTCGGCCTCGCTGCTCGCGGTCGTGGAGGCGATGGCACCCCGGGCCAGCCGCAGCGCCGAGGTCGTGGTGCAGCTGCTCGGCGGGGTGGGCGACCCTGAGGCGCAGGTGCGTGCCACTCGGCTCGCCGACCGGCTGTCCCAGGCCACCGGCGGTACGGCGATGTACTTCCCCGCACCAGGAGTGGTGGCCTCCGCCCTGGTGCGCGATGCGCTGCTGGCCGATCCCTACATCGCCGACGTCGCTGCCGCCTGGTCCTCGCTGAGCGTGGTGCTGCTCGGGATCGGCTCCGTGCAGCCGTCCCCACTGCTGGCCGCCTCCGGCAACGCGCTGCCCGAGGCGGACCTGGACGCGTTGCGCCAGGCTGGAGCGGTCGGCGACGTGTGCCTGCAGTTCTTCGGCGCCGACGGCGAGCTGGTGCCCAGCGACCTGCACGAACGGGTACTCGGCATCAGCGCCGAGACGCTGCGCGCCATCCCGCGCAAGATCGGCGTGGCCGGTGGGCCGCGCAAGCTGGAGGCGATCCGGGCGGCCGCGCTCGGCCGCTGGATCGACGTGCTGATCACCGACAGCTACACCGCCCGGCGATTGGTGGAGCAGTGAGGGCGCCGATCGGCTTCGGGGCCGCCTACTACCCGGAGTACCAGCCCACCCCGCGGCTCGCCGAGGACATGCGTCTGATGCAGGAGGCCGGCTTCAGCATGATCCGGGTGGGGGAGTCCACCTGGAGCACCTGGGAGCCGGAGGACGGACAGTTCGAGACCGCCTGGATGACCGAGGTGCTGGACGCCGCGGCCGACCACGGCATCAACGTCATCCTCGGCACCCCCACCTACGCGGTGCCGCCGTGGCTGGCCCGTGCCCACCCGGAGATCACCGGTGAGATCGCCACCGGCCGTCGCCGGGGCTGGGGTGCGCGCCAGGAGGTGGACTTCACCCACCCGACGTTCCGGCGCTACGCGGAACGGGTGATCCGGCGCATGGTGACGGACCTGGGCCACCACCGGGCCGTCGTCGGCTATCAGCTGGACAACGAACCGGGCCTGATGCTGCTGCACAACGACGGCGTCTTCCAGGCGTTCCGGAGCTGGCTGGCGGAGCAGTTCGACGGCGTGCAGGACCTGAACACCCGGTGGGGACTGGCGTACTGGTCCCACCGGCTCTCGGCGTGGGAGGACCTGTGGCGGCCGGACGGCAACGCCCAGCCGGAGTACGACCTGGCCTGGCGCACCTTCCAGGCCGAGCTGGTCGGCGAGTTCATCGGCTGGCAGGCCGGTATCGTGCGCGAGCTGGCCCGCCCAGACCAGTGGACCACCACCTGTATCGCCTACGACCGGCCCGCCGCCGACGACCTGCGCATCGGTGCCGAGATCGACATCGCTTCCGGTAACGCCTACTACCGGATGCAGGACGGGCTGGCCCACCCGGCCCCGGTGCACCCGCAGTCCTGGATGACCGATGGCACCTGGAGCGTGTTCCTGTCCGCGGACCGCATGTTCGGCACCCACCGGGCGCCGTTCCTGGTCACCGAGACGAACGCCGGGGCGATCAACGCCTCGAACGTCAGCGAACCCGGATGGGACGGACAGTGGCGGCAAGCGGCCTGGGCGCTGATCGGACGAGGTGCCCGACTGGTGGAGTACTGGCACTGGCACACCACCCACTTCGGCACCGAGACGCACTGGGTCGGGGTGCTGCCGCACGACCAGCGGCCCGGCCGGGTGTACCGGAACATCGCTGCTCTCGGTCAGGAGATCCAGCAGGTCGGTGACCGGGTGGCGGCCACCAGGCCGGACGCCGACGTGGGCATCGTGTTCTCCACACCCTCGAAGTACGCGCTCGCCTTCGAGCCAGTGTTCGGCGACGAGCGACCCGGACCCGGTTCGCGCAGCTACCACCGGCTGGTCGAGGCGTTCTACCGGGGCGTGTTCGACGCCGGGCTGCAGGCGCACGTGCTGCACGACCGGGCGCTGCCCAGCGGCGGCGAGCTCGCCGAGCAGTACCGGGTGCTGATCGTGCCCGGCCTGTACGTGGCCACCGAGCCGGTGCTGACCACGCTGCGGGAGTACGTCGCCGCCGGTGGGCACCTGGTGCTCGGCCCGCGGTCCGGCTACGCCGACGAGTGGGCGGTGGTGCGCCGTGAGCAGCAACCGGGGGGACTGGCCGACCTGGCCGGGGCCGGGTACCAGGAGTTCAGCACGCTGCGTGCCCCGGTACCGGTCGTGGCCGCCGGTGGACCTGCCGGTAGCACTGGCACTGGCGAGATCGGCGCAGCGGAGGGCTGGGCCGAGCTGCTGGAGCCGGCGGACGCCGAGGTGCTCGCCCGCTACGACCACCCGGAGCTCGGCACGTTCGCCGCGGCCACCACCGCAGCGCGTGGTCCGGGGCGGGTGACCCTGGTGGGCTTCGTGCCCGAC
>DATGRZ010000192.1:0-7307 GCA_035303065.1 Ruania sp. | reverse complement strand
GGCTGGAGCATCTCGCCGACCTCCTCCGCGCGGCGGGCCAGCTCCCCGCCGAAGAGCACCCGCAGCGTCGAACGTCGGATGGCCCGGCGCAGCAGCACGTAGGCATCGAACGACTCACCGGGTCGGACCTCGGTGAGCGCTTCGTCGGCTGCCTGGGCCATCGTCTGCAGGTAGCCGTCGATCCGGCGGGGCGCCACCGCCGGCCGGATGAGCCCCCGGCGCCGCGCATGGTCCGCACCGTCGGAGAGCACCACCGAGGTGGGTCCGTCCACGATCTCCAGCGCGGCGAACGCCTCCCGGGCCCGGAACCGCTCGTCATGACGAAACACCGCGGCGTTCGCAGCCGGGCCGAGCAGGTAGACCAGGCGCTGTCTGCCAACCCGCAGCCGTACCACCGCGCTCCCCCGCGCTGCGCGGCGCACCAACCAGTCTCCGGGCAACGATCGACAGAGCCTGATATCTTCCATGGTTGTGGAAGATATCGTACCGGGCCCCCACCGTCGACCTGAGCGGGCGCAGCAGCGCCGGACCGCGACGGCCAAGCTGCTCGATGCGGCGGTCGCTCAGCTGGCCCATCACGGCGTGCCCGGCCTGACCCACCGCAAGGTGGAGGAACGCGCCGGCCTGGCTCAGGGGTCGGTGAAGTACTACTTCGGTTCCTCCGACGGTCTCATCGAGTCCGTCCTCACCCACCTTGCCGACCGCGCCCTGCCCCTGGTGCTCACCGTCTCACCTGCGGAGCGGGAGACAGCAGCCGCAGGCGACCTGGAAAGCCTGTCCCTCCGGGCCGAACAGGTGGCTCGAGCCATGCTCGCCGACCCCGAGGAGGTCCGCGCCCGGCTGCACCTCTACCTGCACGCTGCGGGCGACCCCCACCTCGCGGAACTGGTGGCCGCACAGCGGGAGCGGTTCGTGGCGGCCATCGGCGACTCTTTGCCAGGGCCCGGATCAGCGGTCGCAGCGCGGTTCGTCTGCGCAGTCGTCGACGGCATCCTCCTGGACCAGGCCTCGGCCCCGAGCCCGGTCGTGGAGCGGCACGCCGCGCGCTACCTGATGGCGGCCGGTGCCACGGCGATGGAGCTCGCGACCGAACCCGACAGCTGAGCCTGGTCAGCCGCAGTCGGCCAGGTCACGATCCACCTTGAGCTCCACCACGCGGGTGACCGCCTCCTGGACGAGCTCGGCGAAGTCAGCGTCGTCGTCCATCTCGGTGGTGATGGCCTCGGTCATCGTCGGCACCGTCGCGGGGTCGGCAGTGAGCACGATGTCCCCACCGGCGGCGATGAACCTCGTTGCCCGCTCTCCCACTGGAACGTCCGCGACCGAGACTGCGTTGCCGACGTCGTCGGTGATCACCACACCGTCATAGCCCAGCTGGTCCCGGAGCAGGTCGGTGACGATGCGGTGGGAGAAGGCGGCGTTCACGTCCGGATCGATCTGGCTGTAGATCGCCGTGCCGATCATCATGAAGTCGGTCCCTGCCTCGATCCCGGCGGCGAACGGGTCCAGGTAGGGGTCGTCGGTGGTGGTCTCGTCGTCGGTGATGCCTGTGGCAGTCAGGTCGGTGTTGCCGGTGATCCGACCCAGCCCGGGAAAGTGCTTGGTGGTGGCCGCTACCCCACCGGCCTGCATCCCCTCGATGAACGCCGCGACCTTGTCCGCCACCTTCCCGGACCGGTGCGAGTACTCCCGGTACCACTGCCCGATCGGTTCGTTGGCCGTTCCCAGAGCCTCGGGGACGGTATCGGCTACCGGCGCCAGGTTGACGTTCACCCCGGCGCCGGCGAGCTGTTCCGCCCAGCGGGTGGCATCCTGGGTCAGCTCCGCATCCGGGAGGCCACCCTGGTCGATCGCCGAGGGCATCTCGTCGAAGCCCGCACCCTGCAGCTGCTGCACAGCTCCGCCCTCCTGGTCGGCTGCGATGAACAGGCCCAGCCCCCCGGTGGCGGACTCGGAGGCGAGGCCGGCCAGGTGGCTGGTGGTCGGCTCGATCGATGCCTGTCCCTCGTGCCAGCCACCGAGCAGCACCACACCGCCCAGGTGCCGGTCGGTGATCAGGTCGTCGAGACTGCTGCGGGAGGCACCTGCGTCCAGGCCGACCCAGAGCAGCTGTCCGGCCTGCTCCGCCGGTGACAGGTCGGCCACGATCTGCTCGGCACACGTAGGTGCAGCGGAGGTAGCGCTCTCCGAGGGGCTCGAGCTCTCCGAGGGGGTGGAGCCTTGCGACGAAGACGCGCTCTCGCTGGGTGTTGCAGTTGTCGAGGTACTGCTCTCACCGGACGGCTGCGAGGTGGACGGAGAGTCGTCACTGGGCGCTGGTCCCGTGGGCGAGGTGCAGCCGACCGCGCCCAGCAGCACTGCGCTGAGCAATGCTGCACCACCTGTCCAGTGCCGGGCCGTCCGGTGGCGCCGACCCACCGCTCCGGCACTCGAGCGGAGCTCCCGTATCGAGGTCGTCATCATCACGGAGGGTACGCTTGCTGGCTGGTCACGCCGATGCGACCACGCCGATGTCGAGAACTCGTGCCCGGCTCCGTCCCCTGGATGAACGCGGCCGGACCGGCCGCACCGACCCAAGGAGAAGACTGATGGCCAAGTACCTGCTGCTCAAGCACTATCGCGGTGCCCCTGCTGCCGCCAACGACGTACCGATCGAGCAGTGGACGCCCGCGGAGTGGGACGCGCACGTGCAGTACATGGACGACTTCGCTGACCAGCTGCAGAGCACCGGAGAGTACGTGGACTCCCAGGCGCTCTCCCCCGAAGGCACGTTCGTGCGGTTCGACGGCGAGGGCAAGCCGCCGGTGACCGACGGCCCGTTCGCGGAGACCAAGGACCTGATCGCGGGCTGGATGGTGATCGACGTGGACAGCTACGACCGGGCGCTAGAGCTTGCCGGCCAGCTCTCCGCGGCTCCGGGCGCCGGCGGGCGGCCCGTGGGCGAGTGGCTGGAGCTGCGCCCGTTCCTGAACCAGACCCCGGACAGCACCGCCTGATGCGGTGATGGACGAGGACCTGCTGCGCTCGCTGGTCCCGGAGGTGATCAGCGTCCTCGTCCGCCGCGGAGCAGACTTCGCGGCGGCCGAGGACGCTGTCCAGGAAGGCCTCATCGAGGCGCTGCGCACCTGGCCGGACCAGCCGCCACGCGACCCGAAAGGCTGGCTGGTCACGACTGCATGGCGCAAGTTCCTGGATCTGGTCCGCGCCAGCGATGCCCGCCGCAGGCGGGAGGAACGCACCGCGCAGGAACCCCCAGCGCCGCTCGGCGCGGCCGCCGACGACACCCTCGAGCTGTACTTCCTCTGCGCGCACCCGGACCTCACGCCGGCTTCGGCGGTCGCGCTGACGCTGCGCGCGGTCGGCGGGCTGACCACCCGCCAGATCGCCAGCGCCTACCTGGTGCCCGAGGCGACGATGGCCCAACGCATCAGCCGGGCCAAGCGCACCATCGCGAAGCAGGGCCTGGCGGCCTCGGGCGAGCTGGCTACGGTGTGCCGCGTCCTCTACCTGATCTTCAACGAGGGCTATTCCGGGGACGTGGACCTCGCGGCGGAGGCGATCCGGCTCGCCCGGCAGCTGCACCGGCTGACGCCGCACCCAGAGGTGGCTGGCCTGCTGGCGCTGATGCTGCTGCATCACGCCCGCCGAGCGGCTCGCACCACCGCCACCGGTGCTCTGGTCCCCCTGGCAGAACAGGACCGGAGCGCCTGGGACACTGCGCTGATCATCGAAGCGATCGAGATCCTGCAGGCGGCGCTGGCGCGGGATGCTCTCGGCGAGTACCAGGCCCAGGCGGCGATCGCAGCGCTGCACGCGGACGCTCAGCGTGCGCAGGAGACCGACTGGGTGCAGATCGTGCAGTGGTACGACGAGCTGGTCGCGCTCACCGACAGTCCCGTGCACCGGCTGAACCGAGCCGTGGCGCTGGGCCAGGCCGATGGCCCGCACGCCGGGCTGGCCGCGCTGGCCGAGCTCGATGCCAGCCTCCCTCGGCACACCGCCGCATCCGCCTACCTGCACGAGGCCGCCGGTGAGGAGCAGGTCGCAGCCCGTCTCTACCGAGAGGCCGCCGATCTGGCGACCAGCACCCCGGAGCGGGACCACCTGCTGCGCCAGGTCGCACGGTTGCACACCGGCGGATGAGTTCCTTGCAGAAGCCTGCCACTACCAGTTATAGCAGTTCTCGCCCCAGCTCATGAGGCGCAGAAAAACTGTCTACAGTGGCGCACTCCCCCGATCGGAGTGATGGATGACCCACCTGACCACCAGCGTCTTCGACCTCCCCCACGACCTGGCTGCCAAAGCCGACCCGGCACTGATCGCCAGCGACGAGGCACACTTCGCCACGATCGCTGCCCACCTGGAGACCACTGTCGCCGACCTCACCGAGCGGCTCGCCGCAGAACGTCGGGCACCCGGCGGTGGCGGCCAGGAGGCGATGGACCGGGACCTGCAGATCCACCGGCTCAGCTCCCGGCTCCGGCTGCTGGAGCGCTTCAGCCTCGAGGTCTGCCTGGGCCGGATCGTCACCGATGACGGCGGCACCCGTTACATCGGCCGGATCGGCCTGATGGACGGGGACGGGAACCCGTTGCTGATCGACTGGCGCTCCCCGGCCGCCGAACCGTTCTTCGCGGCCACCCATGCGCGGCCGATGGGTCTGACCAGCCGGCGCCGCTACCGGTGGAGCGACGGGCGGATCACCGACTACTGGGACGAGGCGTTCACCGCCGAGGAGCTGAAGCGGGGCACGGCCCTGGACGACCAGTCCGCGTTCATCGCCAGCCTGGGCGCCAGCCGCACCGAACGGATGCGGGACGTGCTCGGCACCATCCAGTCCGACCAGGACGCAATCATCCGCGCAGACTCCCAGGGGCCGCTGGTGGTCGACGGCGGCCCAGGCACCGGGAAGACGGTCGTCGCCTTGCACCGCACTGCTTTTCTGCTCTACGCCGACCCCCGGCTGGGGCAGCGCCGCGGCGGGGTGCTGTTCATCGGGCCGCACCAGCCCTACCTCAGCTATGTCGCCGACGTGCTGCCCAGCCTCGGTGAGGAAGGAGTGCGCACCACCACGCTGCGCAGCCTGGTACCGCAGGGCGCCGATGCGGCGGGTGAGCTGGATGGGCAGGTGGCTGCGCTGAAGTCCGATGCGCGGATGGTCAGGGCCGTCGAGCCTGCGGTGGCGATGTACGAAGAGCCCCCAGCCGAGCCGCTGCGGCTGCGCACGCCGTGGACCGAGCTGGTGGTCACCCCGCAGGACTGGGCCGAGGCGTTCGCCGCACCGGAGGTCGGCACTGCGCACAACGAGGGCCGGGAGGTGGTCTGGGAGGCGCTGCTGGAGCTGCTCGTGGACAAGCTCGCCGACACGGTCCCGACCGTGGAGGAGGACGACCTGCCGGCCGAGGATGCCGACCTGCTCGACCCGATGGACCCGCTCCCCCTCGGCCAGGCCGACCCGGACTCCTTCGACGCCTACGGCCTGGAGGAGGCGGAGGACGTCGACCACCTGCGCCGAGTGCTGGCCACCAACGGCGACCTGGTACGCGCCTTCGGCCGCGCCTGGCCGGTGCTCGAGCCGACCGACATCGTCGCCGACCTGTACTCCGTGCCCGCCTACCTGCGCCTGTGTGCCCCGCACCTGACCCGAGAGCAGGTGGCCAGCCTGCAGCGGCCGCCCGGCTCACCTTGGACCGATGCCGACCTGCCGCTCCTGGATGCCGCACACCGACGCCTTGGTGACCCGGAGACCTCCCGGCGCCGCCGACGCGCCGAGGCGGAGGCGAGAGCGGAGCGAGAGGCGAGGTCCGCCGTCGTGGACGACCTCATCAACCACGACGACTCAGACCTCCAGGTGATGTCCATGCTGCGTGGCCAGGACCTGCAGACCGCGCTGCAGGACGAACGAGATGCCCCGGCGGACGAGCTGGCCGGTCCGTTCGCGCACGTGGTGGTGGACGAGGCACAGGAGCTCACTGACGCACAGTGGCAGATGGTGCTGGCGCGGTGCCCGTCCCGGAGCCTGACCGTGGTCGGCGACCGGGCCCAGGCACGTCGGCCGTTCACCGAGCCCTGGGGCGAGCGCTTGGACCGGGTAGGTGTGGGCACGCCCCGGGTGGCGACCTTGACCCTCAACTACCGCACCCCGCAGGAGGTGATGGCCGCCGCGGAGCCGGTGATCCGGACCGTGCTGCCCGATGCGAACGTGCCGACCTCGGTGCGCAGCACCGGAGAACCCGTCACCCATGGCTCGCTCGACCAGCTGTCCGAGCTGCTGGACAGCTGGCTGGAGCAGCACACCGAGGGGCTGTCGGCAGTGATCGCCACCGCCGAACAAGACCTTGACCTGCCGGACCACCCGCGGGTGCACCGGCTCACCCCGGAGCTGGCCAAGGGGCTGGAGTTCGACCTGGTGGTGCTGGTGCGACCGGAATCGTTCGGCACCGGCACCCAGGGCACGGTGGACCGGTACGTGGCGATGACCAGGGCCACCCAGCAGCTGGTGCTCCTCTCCTGAGCTGCTGCCGGCGTGACCGCAACCGCGCATCGTGCCACCGCTACCCTGCGGGGCGATCGATGCGGGGCGATCGGAGGTCCGTCGGCTGTCGGAGGTCAGTGCAACACTCCCGGTATGGAGACAGCCCCCATCCTTACCTGGACCTTGCAACAGGAGATCCCGGTACCACAAGACGTCCACACGCTTCTCGTCCAGGACGAGCACGCGGTCGCCTCGTTCCGGACCTTCCGCGACTCGGCCACGTTCACCACCCACCGCCTGATAGTGCGAGACGCACAGGGGATCAGCGGGAAGAAGGTCGAGATCTACTCGCTCCCCTACTCCGCGATCACCATGTGGTCGTCGGAGAACGCAGGCACGCTGGACTGGAACTCCGAGGTCGAGCTGTGGACCAAGGCTGGTCACATCAAGATCAAGCTCAGCAAGGGTGCCGACGTCCGCCGGCTTGACAGTCTGATCGCGTGGGCGGTGCTCAAGGCGTGAACCTTCCCCTGGTATCCGGCACACCAACGAGGTCCGTCAGGTCCGGTCAGCGATACCAACCTCCCCGGCAGCGCGGGCACAGTGTGCGCAGCAGAACATCCGCTCCTGGGCCTCCACGCCGTGGCCCAGGATGCGGCAGCCGCAGAAGTCACAGCTGCGGGCCATCGCGTGCACTGCGCACTCGAAGCTGTCGAAGGTGCCCGTCCGGCCACCCTGGGTGACGGTCAGCGGCTTGTCGTAGTCGTTACCGCAGGTGTCGCAGGTTGCCATCGTCCTCAGTCCTTCCGTCGGTAGGGCAACTTTCAGGATG
>DATGRZ010000191.1:0-4212 GCA_035303065.1 Ruania sp. | reverse complement strand
AGGAGGCCGGGGGAGCGACCCTCGAGGAGGTGCAGGTCGTGCAGGTGGACGGCTGGGAGCCGAGCATGCTGTTCGCCGAGACCGGGCTACCGTTCGTGATGCCCAGCCCGAACATGCCGACGGCGGACACCGCCTTGCTCTACTACGGCACCGGGATGTTCGAGGCCACCAACATGTCCGAAGGTCGCGGCACCACCCGGCCGTTCGAGCTGATCGGCGCTCCGTATGCGGACCACCGGTGGGCGGCCGAGCTGAACGAGCGGGAGATCCCAGGGGTGGAGTTCCGCGAGGCGTACTTCAACCCGACGTTCTCCAAGCACGAGGGGGAGGTGTGCGCCGGGGTCCAGGTGCACATCACCGACCCGCACGAGGTCTCCTCGATCGACGTCGCCACGCACATGATGACCGCGGCGCGCGACCTGTACGACGACTTCGGTTGGCGGGCCCTCGACGGTGACAATCCCGGGCGCTGGATCGGCCTGCTCACCGGCTCGGGACTGTTCCAGCGGCTGCTCGAGGGCGGGGTGTCCGCCGAGCGGATCATCGACTCCTGGCGGTCCGACGAGCGCTCCTTCGAGCGCAAGCGTCGCCGGTACCTGATCTACCGCAGGTGATGGCGGGTGGTCGAGGGCCCGGGCGCGGTCGAAGGCCTGGGCGCAGTCAAGGGCTCAGGCCGGTTGCGGAACCTCGTCACCGAGTGAGGCGCGGTAGGAGAGGTAGAGCGGGACAGCAGACACCAGCAGCACCGCTGCACCGATCCACCCGCTGACCTCGCGAAGGTTCGGGAGCCAGAACATCGCGACAGCACCGATGGTGGCGAGGATCCCTGCCAACGCCCCGAACAGCCACATCCCGTAGAGGGAGATGAACGGGAGGTAGTGCGCGCCGACGATGATGAGCGCTGCGGGAAAGAACAGGGATGGTTCATAGGTTCCGAGCGCGATGGCGACGAGGATGCCCAGCGGCACGGTCAGGGCGGTCTGCGTTGCCAGCGCGATCGACGGATGCCCTTTCGGTAGCGACGAGGGGCCGCCCGCGATCTTCAGCACCAGCGTCGAGAGCGGGAAGATCAGCATGCCGCCGAAGAACAGCACGACCATCGCCGTCCCTGAAGAGCCCCACTGGTAGACGGCGGCGGCCGCGAACCAGATGAGCGCCGAGACCAGTGGCCCGGCGAACCCTCCCCGATAGATGCGGCGGACATCCGCTTGCGCTTGCTTGACCTGCATCGTTCCACCATGGCACAAGAATCGAACCGCTCCGATCCCGGCACCCTCCGGTGCGGCCACATGAGGGTGGCAGCCCTCTAGCTCTGCTGGGTGCGTGCTCTGGGCGGTGAGCAGGTCACCACAGTTCGCCGGCGTACGGGCGGGCCCAGAGCACCACCGAGACCGTCACCGCCTTGAACCAGGCCTGCTGCATCGCCTCCACCTGCTCCGGGTCGCTCTCGCCAGTGCTCAGGAAGTCGCGGATGGTGAGCGTGACGGGCACGACGAGGGCCAGCATGTCGCTCATCGGGACGTGCGTGGCCGGTGAGCTGACGTCGTCGGTGGTGTTCTTCTTCTCCGTGTGGTGGCGCAGGGCGATCTCTTCCTGGTAGGCCAGCCACCGCTCGTCGAAGTTGCGGGTGCACAGGTCCAGTACCCACTGCTCGAAGCGGGCCCGCACCCGGTCCAGATACGTCGCGTCCGGCTCGCCGTCGGAGCCGGCGAAGACCGCGGCCAGGTGCGGGGTGGAGGAGATGAAGTCGTACCAGACGTCCAGGATCGCCGAGACCTGCGGTCGGAGGATCTCGCCGGCACGCCGCAACGCTGCTGCATCCGCTTCGGTCCACATCACGTCGCTGAGCAGGTGGGACAGCTTCTGCGTGCTCACCGGTGACGGCGCCAGGTCCTCGTCGTAGGAGTAGCCGGCTGGGGATTCGGTCGTCATCGCACTTCACCTCAGACTGACGAGACTGCTGCATCCACGATAGGTCGGTGTCAGCCGAGCGGCATGTTCTACCGGGTCAGGTGCGACCCGGGGTTCAGGGGCGGACGAGGAGTCGTGCGCGCACGCTGCCCGCACGCAGGCGTTCGAACGCGTCGGCCACACCGTCGAGGTCGACCACCTCGGTGGCGCGCACGACGGGGGTGTCCGCGGTGATGAGCTGGTTGACGGTGCGGGCGGTGGCGGCGAGCTCATCGGCGCTGAGACCGGACATGGCGAACCCCCGCACGGTGAGGTCCCGGGTGTAGAACGAGCCCACCGGCAGCTGCGCCTGGGCAGCCAGACCCGCAGTGATCAGCAGCATGCCGCGAGGTGCGAGGAGGTCCGTGGCCGCTGCCAGGTCGTAGTGGCCCGAGGTGTCCCAGAAGACGTCCACTCCGCCCGGCGCGGCGTCGTGCAGATGTTCATCGAGGTCCGCCTGGCGGTAGTCCAGCACCTGCTGAGCACCCAGGGAGGTGCACCAGGCCGTATCGTCCGTGCGCGCCGTCGCGATCACTCGTGCCCCGGCCCAGGAGGCGATCCGGATCGCTGCTGAACCCACCCCGCCCGCGCCGCCGCCGATGAGCACCGTGTCGCCGATGCCGACCCGTGCCCGGTGCTGCAGGCCGGTCGCGGCGGTGGCGCCGGTGTGCAGCACAGCAGCGGCGGCCAACGGGTCTGCGCCGGCCGGGAGGCGGTAGGTGCGGTCGGCGGGCACGACCGCGTACTCGGCCAGTGCGCCCTGGCGGCCGGCATAGCCCAGGCTGTTGGTCCACACCCGGTCACCGACGTCCAGGCTCCCGGTGCCCTCCCCGGCAGCCACGATCTCGCCGACGAGGTCGCGCCCGACCACGAACGGGAACGGCGTGGGCGTGGGGTAGGCGCCGGTCACCACGAACACGTCGACGTGGTTGATCTCGCTGGCGAGCACCCGCACGAGCACATCGGTGGGGCCTGGTGTCGGGACGGGAACCTGCTCGACGTGGATCGCGCTGGTGCTGCCCAGCTCCCGCACCACAGCAGCGCGCATGTGCTCTGGGATCGGGCTCATTCTTCCTCCTCCCGATGGCGCGCCCCACGGCCCTCCCGACGATACTCGCCGCTGCCGGATCAGACCTCGGTGGCGAGCAGCTCACCCAGGTGGGCGTCGACCTCCTCCAGGTAGCTCTGCTGGAAGCCGAACAGGCCGAAGTGTCCGGCGATCGAGTGCAGCACCCGCAGCTCGCTGCCCGGGGTGAGCTCCTGCTCAGCGGTGCAGTCCGCGGGCGGGAAGAACATGTCGTGGTCGATCGGCATCACGAACATGCGCGCGGTGATCCGGGCCAGCGCCGCGGCAAGGTCACCGCCGGTGTTCCGGGCGACATCTCCCCGCTGCCACTTCCAGCCCATCGAGAGCAGCGCGTTGGGGTCCATCGACTGGAACAGTGCACGGATGAACCGGCCCTGGAAGTCCTCGAAGTCGCGCCACGGTTCCTCACCCTCTGGCGCGGGCAGGCCACGCCAGAACTCCGTCTTCCAGAAGTCGGTGGACAAGCCCATCACCGCCCAGATGTCCGCGTGCCGGCCCAGGCCGGCAGCGACCTCGGTGTGCGAGGAGTACTCACCGTCGGCGAAGCCCGGGTCGGAGGTGATCGCCTCCAGCAGGGTCTTGGTGAAGAGGAAGTCGTGCGGGGTGTTCTGTGCGGTGCCGGCGATCGGTGCGGCCCGCAGCACCTTCTCCGGGAAACGCACCGCCCACTCCCAGGTCTGCTGGGCGCCCATCGAGCCACCGACCACCAGCGCGAGGGTGTCGATGCCGAACACCTCGCGCAGCAGCTGTTCCTGGGCGCGCACATCGTCCCCGATCCGCACGCGGGGGAACTTCGACATCGCGATCGTCGGATCCTCGGTGTTGTGCGGCGAGGTGGACAGCCCGTTGCCGATCTGGTTCACCACCAGGATGAAGTACTTCTCCGGGTCCAGCGCCCGACCAGGCCCGATGTAGACCTGCTCCCAGGTGGCGTGGGTGCCGGAGAACCAGGTCGGTATCAGAATCGCGTTGCTCTTGTCGGCGTTCAGAGTGCCGTACGTGGCGACGGCGAGCTGCAGGTCCTCGATCACCCCGCCTTCTTCGAGCTCGAACCTCCCGATGGAGTGCAGCTGGTAGTCGCCCTGCATCTCGGCGGTGTAGAAAGCGTTCTCGAGCGGCATGTCTGGCCTCCTCGTCGATGGCAGATGGCTGCACTGTAGCTGCCGAAGCGGGTG
>DATGRZ010000190.1:0-4027 GCA_035303065.1 Ruania sp. | reverse complement strand
CGTTCGATCGCGGTGGCGCGCAGCTCCGGGCGGGCTACCCGGATCTCTACGATCCCCGCTTCGCGCGCGAATGCCAGCAGCCGGGAGACGGTCGAGCGGGAGACGTCCAGGTCGCGCGCGATCGCCTCCATCTTCTTGTCCTCGTGGTAGTACGCCAGCGCTGCCGCCTGGGCGAGGCGAGAGTGCCGCGAGCGCGGGCTCTGCGCTGTCGGCCCGTCGACGTCCGTCGTCATCACGCGGCGCTCCCTTGGTGACTTCCTCGCGTCTGCCCCGGCCTGGCCAGTATAGAGATCTGTGCTCTGCTCTCAGTGCCGAACGGGCCGCGCCGATGGGTCGCTGATGGTCAGCCCGGCGGCCGGCCGGTCGAGCACGGTGTCGACACCGGCTGCGTCGCTCGCCGACCAGGCGGCCGCACAGGCGGCTCGGAGCTCGTCCAGGGTGAGCACCCCGGCCTCGCTCAGGTCGTGGTCCTGCTCGGGGCGGTGCAGCCGCACCGTCCCCTCGGACACGCTCGCGACGGCGGTGCCGCACCTCCACCGGTCGTCCTCACCCTGGCCAGGGGCCGGGTGGGTCTGGCCCAGGGCGCGCAGGTCGAGGCCGATGTAGTCGGGGCGCTCACTGGGTACTGCCCGCAGCAGGTCCGCGGGACCGTCCACTCCGGTGAGCACGTGCAGGCTGGCGTACCCGGCGGCGCGGGCGCCGGCGATGTCGCCGCTGAGCCGGTCACCCACCACCAGCGGGCGGCTCCCGCCGCTGCGGCGTGCCGCCTCGTGGAAGATCCACCGGGCGGGCTTGCCGGCCTCGGCAGCGGGGCGTCCGGTCGCGTGCGTCACGGCGGCGACCATCGACCCGTTCGCCGGGACGATGCCACGATCGGTCGGCACGGTCGCATCCAGGTTGGTCGCCACATGGGATGCCCCAGCGTTGATCGCCCGGACCGCCTCTGCGAGGTCACGCCAGCCGAGCGAGGTGCTCATCCCTTGTACGACGACGGTGGGTACGTCATCGGCACTGGTCACCACCTCCAGCCCTTCAGCGATCAGCGCCTCTCGTAGCGCCGTGCTGCCGATCGCCAGGACTCGGATCGGCTGGCCACCCTCCTGCGCGATCATTCGTGCTGCGGCCTGGGCGGAGGTGATGACCTGGTCCGGCTCGGCCGGGACGGCGCACTCGGCAAGACGCTGCGCCACCTGTGCCGGGGACCGGGATGCGTTGTTCGTCACGAACGTCAGGGCCATGCCCGCCTCGCGGGCCACCTCGAGTGCGGCCGCGGCCTGTGGCACAGCCTCTCGGCCGCGGTACACGACACCGTCCAGGTCGAGCATGGCCAGGTCGTAGTGCTGGTGGAGCGGCCGTTCGGCAACGTGAAGCATCCCGGTGCCCTCGGTGCTGCTCAGTGGGCTGCCACGGCCACCGCATGGGCCGAGCCGAGGTAGGCGCCACGGCTGACCAGCTCAGCCTGCAGCTGGGCGATGTCCGCACCACGCACCGGGTGGCCCGCCTGCACGGCCTGCGCCGAGGCGATCCCAGCGGCCTCCCCCATCGCGAACGACGGTGGCATCACCCGCACTGCGGCCAACGCCTCATGGGTGGCAGAGATGCACCGACCGGTCACCAGCAGCCCATCCAGCTGTGCGGGCACGAGGCTGCGGTAGGGGATCTCGTACTCGTTCGCCGTCGGTGGGATCCCATCATCGAAGGGACCCTGGTTGCTGGACGGACTGTGGATATCCACCGGGTACCCGGCCACGGCGATCACATCCTCGAAGTGCCGACCGGTGACCAGATCGTCCAGGGTGAGCTCATACACGCCGGTGATCCGCCGGGACTCACGCACCCCGATCGTGGCGGCAGTGTCGATCAGCTTGCAGTCACCCAGACCGGGCAGCTCCTTGCGGAAGAAGTCCATCAGCAGGTCCACCTGCCGGCGAGCAGCGATCTCCGCGCGGGTCAGATCACCCGCATCCGTGCCATCCAGGCCCAGCACACGGGTGGTGTTGATCCGCCACACACCAGGCTCCAAGGTCTTGAACAGCTGCACACCGCGGCGCGGCAACGTGTAACGCCCGGAGCTCGTCGCCTCCTCCACGATGCTCTCGAACGGGAAGAGCTCATCCGGGTGCTCCCGCTTGTACTGCTCAACTGCCTCATCATCAACGTTACCGATGCGGAAGAACAGGGTCATCGGCTGCATCAGCCCGTCACTGTCTCGACCCATCGCGAACTCAGCACCGGCGAGTGCGGCGACGTCCCCATCACCAGTGGCATCGATCACCGACCCTGCCGGCAGATAGGACATCCCGGACTTGTTCACCACCACCACACCGCACAGCCGGCCGTCCTCCACGACCGCATCGACCGCCCAGGTGTGCAGCAGCAGGTCGACATCCTCCTCCAGCACCATCTCCTGCGCGACCCGTTTGGCCGCCTCAGGATCGAACGGGGTGACCGCATCGTGGCCGAAGCGGATGAACCCCGAGTACGGCGATCCACCCTTCGTCTCCGACGGGTGAACCGCACCACCCCGAGCCTCCATACGGCGCACGAACTCATCGAAGACACCACGAACCAGCTGGGTCTGACCATCCAGCGAAAAAGAAGTCATGCACGGCCCGACCAGCCCGGCGGTGAGGTTCCCACCAAGAGAACCGAACCGCTCCACCAGCCGCACCGAAGCACCACTGCGGGCAGCCGCCACAGCCGCGGCAAGACCCGCCGGCCCACTGCCCACCAC
Organism: Ruania sp.; assembly: GCA_035303065.1. Classification (GTDB taxonomy): domain Bacteria; phylum Actinomycetota; class Actinomycetes; order Actinomycetales; family Beutenbergiaceae; genus Ruania. The sequence continues at coordinate 1,293 of DATGRZ010000190.1, read as the reverse complement.
CAGGACATCCGTCGGCTCAGCCACCGGAATCGTTCGTGTATATGTGCGTGTGTCCACTCTCATCCCTCTCTCGTTGGTTCTGGCCCCGTGCCCCTCGACGAGGCCGTTCGATTACGCAGATAACGCCCAAGCGCCCGGATCAGGTCCACGCCAAAACCCCGCGCACTACTGGCGTTCACCTCGACCCCTTCAGCAGTGGCATACGGAAACTCAAGGATCCCGTGCAGCCCAGTCCCCGGCTGGTTGTCCAGGAACCAGCCGATCGACTGCTGCGGAACGGCTCGTCCGTCCCGGGAGACGTAGTTCTTGGCCACGTTCCAGGCGGTACCGAAGGGCAGGTTGTTGCTGCTCCGGTAGGGCAGCGGACCGGTGGCACCCCGCTGGAGCTCGTCGGCCAGCCTCTCCACCAGCGCCCAGTTCTCGGCATCGGGCGAGCCGACGAAGTAGATCCGCTCGTCGGTCGCCCGGGCGGTGATGTTCGGGCAGTGCAGATCCAGCACCGCGTCGAACGGGGGCCTGGTCGGGTCCCGCAGCAGGTCACGGATGGCGCGCACCGAGGCGTAGATCCCCTCGGTGGGGCCGTAGTCGCGGCCGTGGTCGTGCGGGGCCCGGTTCTTCCCCTGGTCCCCGTCTTCCACACCGTCGAGATCGACGAACGGCACGACGGCGATCTCGACGTGCTCACGCAGCCACCGGGCTGCCGGGTCCTCAGAGCCGAGCACGTGCTCCATCGCACCTTCGAGCACGTGGCTGGCCATCATCTCGCAGCTGTGGTGCCGGCAGGTGAGCAGCACCCGGGCATGCGCGCCGCCATCGGTGCGGCCGAACCTGAGCAGGTCGACGCTTCGTCCGCCCTCGGAGCGGGTCAGCTGCCGACGCTCCAGCCCGCCCTGGCCCTCGAACCGGGCGAGGAACCGCTCCAGGTCCGCTGTGGTGTAGGGCATCCCGACGGAGAACCTCACCTCGGGGCACCCGTGCGGGACGTCGAACGCGAACTCGCCGTCGCGGACGGACGAGGCGCCGAGCCAACGCCACGTGCGCCCTTCGTCGAGGCTCACCGCTGGTCCGCGGGCAGCGATCGGCGGGGTCGTCTCGCCGACGATCCGCACCCGGATCCGGCGGCCGGCGCACTCCCGGACCCGGAAGTACCAGTAGAACCAGCTCCCGATCGTGTCCCGCAGGTCGGGCCGGACCTCGATCTGGTCCTCGGCGAGCACCTCGATGAGCGCGTTCCCGCCCGGGAAGTCGGTGTCGGTCAGCATGCGGTGGTCACCGGAGGCTCTTACCGTGGAG
>DATGRZ010000189.1:0-11781 GCA_035303065.1 Ruania sp. | reverse complement strand
CCTGGCCAACCGAGCACTGGTGGCGCTGGCCACCCTGATGGCCGTGGTCGCCGGGCTGTGGTCGACGACAGCACTGAAGCAAGAGCTGATGCCCTCGCTGAACCTGCCGATGGTGGCCGCGGTGACCACCTACCCGGGAGCGTCCCCCGAGGTGGTCGAGCAGCAGGTGACCGAGAGCGTCGAACAGGCTGCGGGCGCCGTCACCGGCCTGGAGAGCACCAGCTCGACCTCGAGCGCGAACATGTCCATGGTGATGCTGGAGCTGGAGTACGGCACGGACGTCACGAATGCCCAGCAGGAGCTCCAGGCCGCGATCAGCAGGATCTCCAGCACGCTTCCGGAGGACGCCGACACCCAGGTGATCAGCGGTGGTGTGGACGATCTGCCGGTGATCCAGCTCTCCGCGGCCGCCACCGAGGACCCGGACGCAGCCATCGAGGTGCTGCGCACGGCGATCATCCCGGAGATCGAGCGGATCGACGGCGTCCGGGACGTCCAGCTCACCGGTGTGCGGGACCTGCAGGTCACCATCGACGTGGACCAGGCCGCGATGGCCGCCGCGGACATCACTCCGGACGCGGTGGAGGGCGCCCTGCAAGCCAATGGTGTGGTGATCCCGGGCGGGGAGATCACCGAGGACGAGCGCACGATGTCCGTGCAGACCGGCACCGAGCTGACCTCGGCGGAGGATGTCGCGGACGTACCGATCCCCACCGAGACCGGCCCGGTGCCGCTGTCCGAGATCGCCGACGTCAGTGCCGAGCGGGTGGAGGCCACCTCGTTCACCCGCACTGACGGGCAGGACGCCTTCGGCATCGCGGTGACCAAGACCCCGGACGGCAACACAGTGGACGTCTCCGAGGCGGTCCAGGACCTGCTGCCGGACTTCGAGGCCGCCCTGGGTGACGGCGGATCGGTCACCGTGGTCTTCGACCAGGCACCGTTCATCGAGCAGTCCGTGGAGGACCTGACGGTGGAAGGCCTGCTCGGGCTGGTCTTCGCCGTGCTGATCATCCTGCTGTTCCTGCGCAAGATCCGCCCGACCACGGTCACTGCGCTGTCCATCCCGCTGTCTCTGCTGATCGCGCTGATCGGGCTGAAGGTGGTGGGCTTCTCGCTCAACCTGTTCACCCTCGCCGCGCTGACGGTCTCCATCGGCCGGGTGGTGGACGACTCGATCGTGGTGATCGAGAACATCAGCCGGCACCTGAGCTATGGCAAGACCCGGGCGCGGGCCATCCTGGACGCGGTGCGCGAGGTGGCCGGGGCGATCACCGCCTCCACCGTGGCCACCGCTGCCGTGTTCGTGCCGATGGGCCTGGTCGGCGGGATGGTCGGCGAGCTGTTCCGGCCGTTCGCGTTCACCATCGCGCTCGCGCTGCTGGCGTCCCTGCTGGTCGCGCTGACGATCGTGCCGACGCTGGCGTACTGGTTCGTGCGTGCCCCCGCCGGCGGCCCGGTGACCGAGGAGGCGCAGGCCGAGGCGGAGGAGAAGGAACGTCGCACGCTGCTGCAGCGCTCCTACCTGCGGGTGCTGCGCGGGTCGTTGGCCCGTCCATGGGTGGCGATCGTGATCGCCGTGGTGGTGATGGCCGGGACTGCCGGGATGGCCACCCAGCTGAAGACCGACTTCATCGGCGACACCGGGGAGAACACTCTCAGTGTGACCCAGGAGCTGCCCGCGGGCACCTCGCTGGCCGCCGCCAGTGACGCCGCCACCGAGGTGGAGGAGATCATCGCCGACCTGCCGGGGGTGGAGACCTACCAGGTGACCGGCGGCTCCGGGGACAGCGCGATGGCATTCTTCGGCAACAGCGGTGCCACCACGTTCTCGATCACCCTGGAGATGGACGCCGACGCTACCGCAGCCGAGGAGCAGCTCCGCGACGAGCTGGACCAGCTGGAGGGGGCCGGCTCGCTGACCGTGGCCACCGGGATGTCCGCCGGGTTCATGAGCGGGCTGGAGGTGATCGTCTCCGGCACCGACGGCGAGGAGGTGGACGCCGCCTCCGAGGACGTGCTGACGGCGGTGCAGGAGGTCGAGGGCACCACTGACGTCACCTCGAACCTGGCTGCAGAGCTGCCCACGGTGACCGTGGACGTGGACCGCGAGGCTGCCGCTGCTCTCGGGCTGACCGAGGCGCAGATCGGGCAGACGGTCGCCGGTGCGCTGCAGGGCACCACCGTGGGCAACCTGAACACCGACACCGGCCGCGAGGACGTCGTGATGCACGTCGGCCAGGTCCCGGCCGACCAGGCGGAGATCGAGGAGCTGGAGCTGCCTGGCCCGGCCGGCAGCGTGCCGCTGTCCCAGGTGGCCGAGGTGTCCGTGGTGGACCAGCCGGTGGAGATCACCCGCGCCGACGGCCTGCGCAGCGTGACGATCAGCGCCACTGCGACGGCCGAGGACCTGGGGGCGGTGACTGCCGACCTGCAGTCGGCCCTGGACGAGGTGGACCTGCCCGCCGGGGTGAATGCGGACATCGGCGGCGTCAGCGCGGACCAGGAGGAGGCGTTCGGTCAGCTCGGGCTCGCGCTGCTGGCCTCGATCCTGATCGTCTACCTGGTGATGGTGGCGACGTTCAACTCGCTGATCCAGCCGCTGATCCTTCTGGTGTCGGTGCCGTTCGCGGCGACCGGGGCGGTGGCGCTGCTGCTGGCCACCGGCACACCCCTGGGCGTGGCGGCACTGATCGGTGCCCTCATGCTGGTGGGTGTGGTGGTGACGAACGCCATCGTGCTCATCGACCTGATCAACCAGTACCGCAGGCAGGGCATGGCGCTGCGCGAGGCGATCGCCGAGGGCGGCCGGCACCGGCTCCGGCCGATCCTGATGACGGCTGCGGCCACCATCGGTGCACTCACCCCGATGGCGATCGGGCTCACCGGCGGGAGTGCGTTCATCTCCCAGCCGCTGGCGCTGGTGGTGATCGGCGGACTGGTCACCTCCACGTTCCTCACCCTGCTGCTGGTGCCGGTGCTCTACCTGCTGGCCGAGCGCCGCGGGGAGCGGCGGCGGCGCGAGGCGACCGACGCCCAGGGCACCGACACCGGCGAGCGCAGCGCCGGGCCTTCCGACCGTGAGGTGGTTGCTGCGACCGGGGGCCGGCACGTCGCCCGCTGATCGCAGGGGGAGGCACTCATAGAGCTGTGTTGCCACCCGATCTGCGCTCAGGACGCGTTGCAGGTCAGCCCACCGGTGAGCGCCTCCAGGTTGGCGGCCATCGCGGTCAGGTAGTCGCCCTGCGTCGGCGGGCTCTCCAACGGGTCGAGCACGGCGGTGCCCACGCCGAGCTCCTCGGCCAGCTGCTGGGTGACCCGTGGGGAGGTGAGCGTCTCGAAGTACAGCGTGCGCACGTCGTTGTCCCGGACCAGCTGGCCCACCTCGCGCACTCGCGCGGGTGCGGGCTCTACCTCCGGGTCGATCCCCGCGATGCCCTCCTGGCGCAGGCCGTACCTCTCGGCCAGATAGCCGAACGCTTCGTGCGAGGTGATCAGGACCGCGTCCTGACAGGCGTGCAGCTCCTCGGAGTAGGACCGGTCCAGCTCCTCCAGGTCGGCCACCAGCTCTTCTGCTCTCTCGGTGTAGTCGGCCGCGTTCTCCGGGTCGGTTGCGCCGAGCTGGTCGGCCACGGACTCGGCGACCGGCTCCAGCAGGGTCGGATCGAGCCAGAAGTGCGGGTCGCCGGTAGCAAACGGCGAGGCGTCGCCGGCGCTGGCGAGCTCGGCCTCCTCCACCGCATCGATCACCTCGGCCGGCGGCTGGGTGGCGATCGCGTCGTCGACGGCGGCCTGCAGACCGGAGCTGTACACCACCAGGTCCGCCTCGCCGAGCTGGACCACCTGGGCCGGGGAGAGCTCCAGGCTGTGCGGGTCGCCGCCGGCCGGGGTCAGGCTCTGCACCTGGACGTCCGGCCCGCCCACCCGTTCGGACACGAAGACCAAGGGGTAGAACGAGGCGAGAACGGTAGGCCCGCCGTCGAGCTCCTCCCCCACCGAGCACGCGGCCAGGCCGAGCAGGCCGGCGACCACCACGAGGGCTGCCGCCGGCCGGAGCCGGTCAGGCATCGTGACCGTGCTCCCCGTGCTCGTGCTCGTCTTCGGCATGCTCGTCGTGGACGTCCTCATCGTGCTCGTCTTCGGCAGCCTCGGCGTCTCCGCTGATGACCGTGAGCTCGTTCGGGACGACGGACAGGTCCGCACTGTTCCACACCTCACCGCTGGCCAGGTCGACGGCGTAGATCGCCTGGGCCTCTGGGTCGCTGACATAGGCGGTCCCGTCCGCGACGGCGATCGTCGGCCGGGGCTGCTGCCACTCCTGCGGCTCTTCCCAGGCGTCGATCACCGGGATGGACCGCTCCAGCTCACCGGTCTCCGGGTCGATCACGTGGATGGCGCCGTCGGTGCCGAGCACCAGCGCCTCACCACTGTCACCGCGGGCGAGGGAGCGGAACGAGTACGAGGCGGGCAGGTCCACCAGGGTGATCTCGGCGGTCCGGGTGTCGATGAGGGAGACCCGGGTGGGCCGTTCCAGGTCGGCGTCGGGGTCGCTCTTGTAGTCCCCGAGCACGATCGGCGAGGCCGGTGAGGCCGCCTGGTTCCCGATCCGGCCGTAGGCGTCCGGGCTGTCTGCATGCACGATCTGCCCGCCGGCGTAGATCAGCACACCGTCCTCGCAGCCGGCCACGACCACCTCGTCGGCCGCGACCTCCGCTCCGTGCACCCCGGGGCATTCGTCGGAGGCGGCGATCTCGGTGCCGTCGGCGTCCAGCACGCGGATGCCGGTGCGCTGCTCCTCGGTGCCCTCGGTGACGACCAGGGTGTCGTCGGCCAGCTCGACCGCGACGCCGTGGTGGGCCGCCGGTGTGGTGTAGCTGCGCAGCACGGCGCCCTCCGGACCAGCAGCGACCTCCGCCGCGTCCAGCACGGTGACCGTGCCGGTGCCGTCGTCGAACAGGGTCAGCCCACCGTCATGGCTCAGTACGTGGCCGGGAGTCTCGGCGGGATAGGTGACGTCGGTGAGGACCGGTTCGGCGGTGTAGTAGTGCGAGTGGTCTCCATGCGGGACCGCCCAGGTTCCAGCGTCGAGCACCTGGAAGCCGCCGGCCACCGAGACCAGGGCGTGCCGGCCGTCACCGGCGGGGTTCAGGCGGACGAACCCCTCGGCCGGGAGGTCTACCACCGGCTCCAGGCTGGTCGCGTCGAGGACCTGCAGCCCGCCGTCATGACTGAGTACGAGCCGAGGGGTGACGGCGGCGACCTCGGTGCCCTCGGCCGACGGCTGCCCGGCGTCAGCCGGGCTCGGGGCGGCTCCACCACCGACCGGTGTCTCCGGCTCTGCGGTCGAACAGGCCGCGAGGACGAGGGGCACAGCAGCGAACAGTGCGATCAGTGCGCCGCGGTGGGCGCGCGATTGTGTGGTCATCAGCGATGGGACCGGCAGTCTGGCCGGCCCGCTCCTTTCGGTCGGGTCCTCGCACTCTAACAGTAATGCAACTCATTCTCATTATCAATGGATGGTGACGTCTGGGAAGTGAGGCACAGATGCCCTGGAACGAGGCGCAGCCACCTCGGAGGAGTAGCCGGAGGCGCCTGAGCCGGCACTGACGGCCTGGGCCTAGCGGCGTGCCTGCCAGTGTGTATCATTTAGACAAGTACCACTTGTACAAACTGAGAGGACGGACATGAGCATCGCAGTTCGGAGCACCAAGACCACCTGGGAAGGCCCGCTGGCCAGCGGCACCGGCACGTTCAGCGACAGCAGCAGCGGGGTGCTGGACGGTCAGACGGTCACCTGGGCGGCCCGCACCGAGGCGCCCAGCGGGAAGACCAGTCCCGAGGAGCTGGCTGCAGCAGCACACTCCTCCTGCTACTCGATGGCACTGTCCCTCACGCTCGGCGAGAACAAGACTCCGGCGGACCGGGTCAGTGTCGAGGCGGCGGTGACTCTGGACGAGGTCGACGGCGTCCCAACAGTGACCACCTCTGCACTCACCGTGCGCGCGGTCGTCCCCGGCCTGGACGAGGCAGGCTTCGCCAAGGTGGTCGAGGACGCGTCCGCACTGTGTCCGATCTCACGACTCTTCGCCGGTGCCACGATCACCGTGGATGCCGCGCTCGAGACGGCCTGACCTGCACCAGGCCGAGGCTGCGGCACCGGGATCCAGGACGCGTCCCGGTGCCGCAGCCCCACCAGGGGAGTCCTCCATGACCGAGACCGCCAGCGATCACCCCACCTCCGTGGCCGACGCCCTCACCCGGGAGCACCGGCAGATCGACGCCGGCATCGAAGCCTTCGTCGCCGGTGCCGGAGCCGGCAACCCGGTCGGCGACGTGTCCGAGTGGGCCGCTCCCCTGCTGGTCGCGATGGCCGCGCTCCGCCGGCACATCTACCTCGAGGAGGAGTTCGTCTTCCCACCGATCCGCGCCGGCGGCCTGGTGATGGCGATCATGGTGATGCTCCGCGAGCACGGCGAGCTGTGGCGGGCGATGGACGAGCTCACCGACCTGCTCGAGACCGCGGCCGACGACCCCGCCCGGCACGAGGAGCTGGTCCAGCACTGCAGCAGCATGCTCGAGCTGCTGGAGGCGCACAACAGCAAGGAAGAGCCGATCATCTACACTCGCGCCGACGCCGACCTGCCGGCGGAGGCACGTGCCGAGCTGCAGGACTTCCTGCGCCGGGGCACGATGCCCGACGGCTGGGTGTGCGAGCGCGCGGCCGGCTAGGTCAGGACGCATCCTTCGGCGGCGCCTGCCCGAACCGCAGGTGCTCGCCGATCATCTCCTCGACCCGCGCCATCTGCACCCGGTTCTCGCCGGCTGCGGCGAGCACGTCTGCCACGATGACATCGGCGGCCTCCACTCCGATCGCCTCCAGGGCCAGCTGGCTGAACTGCAACCGCGGCCGCTCTGCTGCGCGCGGGAAGAAGCGGGCGGTCATCCAGGTGCCGGCGAGCACGGCGATGAAGAACTCTGCCGCATCAGCCAGGTCCAGGTCGAAGGTGCAACCGTCCACCTCGACCATCGCCTCCAGGTGCGCGCGGACTCGCCGCTCCCAGTCCCCCATCGGCTCCGCCATCACTTCGCGGGGCACCGACGGGTCAGCGAACAGCGACATCGCGGCCGCAGTGATCACATCGGTGCCGGCGAAGTACCCCACGTTGGACACGAACGCCACGCAGGCACGTGCAGGGCTGTGCCCGAACACCTCCACCGCAGCAGTATCAGAGGTAGCCAGCGTCTCCCGGAGCCGCCCGACCAGGGCCGCCAGGATGCGGTCCTTCGTCGGGAAGTGGTAGGCAAGCGCCCCCTTGGTCAGGCCCAGCCGACCGGCGATCCCGGAGAGCGAGGCACCCACGTAGCCGTGCTCCAAGACCTCCTGGGCCGCCGCCTGCAGGATCACCTCACGAGTATGCCCCGCCGTCGCTCCGTCAGCCATGGAGGTAGAGAATAGTCCGCCCTTCTGCACCGATGCTGCGCAGGCATACATTCCACCATCGGCTCGCCAAGAACACTTTACCCTGTGTAAATATCTTGACATCGAGATACTTTTGTCGCATAGTGGCTGTACGGCACACCTCTACTCGTAACGCGCCAGGCGATCACCCGCCGGCCGCAGAAGGGAGCCACCATGACAGAGGTAGACAAGCTGGCCGACTTCGTCACGAAGGCCAGCATCGATCAGCTCAGCAGCGAGGCGCTGGACCAGCTCAAGATCCGGGTGCTGGACACTCTGGGCGTAGCGATCGGCGCACTCGACGCACAGCCGATGGTCGCCGTCCGCGGCCTGCTGGAGGACCTCGGCGGAACACCGCAGGCCACCCTCATTGGCGGCGGGAAGACCTCCCCCGAACGCGCCGCCTTCTTCAACTCCGGCCTGTCCCGCTACCTGGACTTCATGGACTCGTACCTGGCCAAGGGCGAGACCAACCATCCCTCGGACAACTTCGGGGCCGTGCTCGCCGCCGCCGAGCAGACCGGCGCCAGCGGGGCCGAGCTGCTCACCGCCCTGGCAGTGGCCTACCAGGTGCACACCCGGCTCTCCGATGTCGCACCGGTGCGAGCCAAGGGGTTCGACCACACCACCCAGGGTGCCTATGCGGCTGCGGCGAGCGCCGCCAAGGCGCTGCGCCTCCCCACCGACCAGATCGCCAACGCGATCGCCATCTCCGGCACCGCCAACAACGCGCTGCGGGTCACCCGCACCGGGTCGCTGAGCAACTGGAAGGGCCTGGCCTACCCGCAGGTGGCCAAGGAGGGCACGTTCGCCGCACTACTGGCCTCCCGGGGCATCACCGGCCCGGCGGAGGTGTTCGAGGGCAACAAGGGCTTCAAGGACTCGATCGCCGGACCGTTCGAGATCGACTGGTCCGCTGAGGACCTGGAGCGGGTGCGGCGCACCATCATCAAGAAGTACAACGCCGAGATCCACTCCCAGTCCGCTCTCGAGGCGGCCCTGGAGATCCGGGCCCGGGACGGTTTCCGGCCCGAGGCGATCGAGTCGGTGCACCTGAAGACCTTCGACGTGGCCTACTCGATCATCGGCGGCGGCGAAGAGGGCGACAAGCGCACGATCCGCACCAAGGAGGAGGCCGACCACTCCCTGCCGTGGATGCTGGCAGTCACCCTCCTGGACGGTGAGCTCAACCCGGCCCAGTACGCCCCGGAGCGCGTGGTCGCAGACGATGTGCAGACCTTGATGACGAAGGTGACCATCACCGAGGACGACAGCTTCTCCGACCGATTCCCGGACGAGATGCCTGCCGAGCTGGAGATCACCCTCACCGACGGCGCCACCTTCCGGGCCACGCACCACGACTACGAGGGGTTCCACACCCACCCCGCCGGATGGGACGTCGTCGAGGACAAGTTCACCCGACTGACCGAGCCGTTCACCGACGCAGCGCTGCGCGAGGAGATCACGCACCTGGTGCGCACCCTCGAGGAGCAGCCGACCTCGGCGCTGACCGACGCGCTCGCCCGCGTGGCGACCAGCCGCGCCGGCTGAGCCGGCCCCCGGCCGGGCACACACCCATCCGCCCGGCCGGCACCGACACCACCCCACCGACACGGCGGGAGAGAACACAGAAGAAGGAGGCTCAACTATGAGCACCACAGAGCACGACGTCTCGTTCAACTTCGTCCCGCGCGCCTACCGGCCGGTCAAGCCGCGCACGTTCGGGATGACCGAGATCCGCGCCCCCTACTACAGCACGTTCGGCACCCGGCACCTGCAGGATGTCTTCGACGTGGCCGGACCGTGGGTCGATGGCATCAAGTGGGCGGGCGGCTCGTTCGCGCTGCTGCCCACCGAGCAGGTGCGCAAGTTCAGCGACATCGCGCACGAGAACGACGCCTACGTCTCCTCCGGCGGCTGGATCGAGACTGTGCTGCGCTACGGGGACGAGGCGGTCGATGCCTACCTGAAGGAGGCCAAGGAGGTCGGCTTCGACGTCATCGAGATCTCCACCGGGTTCATCATGCTGCCCACCTCCGGGCTGGAGCGGCTGGTGGAGAAGGTGGTCGCAGCCGGGCTGAAGGCCAAGCCAGAGCTCGGCATCCAGGTCGGCTCCGGTGGCGATTCCGGTGAGGCGGAGCTGGCCGCGGAGTCGAAGAAAGACATCGGCGACCTGGTGGACCGCGGCAAGCGGGCGCTGGACGCCGGCGCGTCGATCATCATGATCGAGTCCGAGGGCATCACCGAGAACGTCACCGAGTGGAACACCGGCGCCGCCGCCTCGATCATCAACGGCCTGGGCCTGGAGAACGTGATGTTCGAGGCCGCCGACGGGCCGGTGTTCGAGTGGTACATCAAGAACTACGGCAACGAGGTGAACCTGTTCGTCGACCACAGCCAGATCCTGCAGCTGGAGGGGCTGCGGCAGAACCTGTGGGGGAACAAGTCCACCTGGGGCCGGGTGATCAACCCCGCGCCGCGCGACTGACTCCCGGCGCCACGACACGGTCGCCTGAGCATGGGCTCAGGCGACCATCGGCTTCTCCGGCACGACGGCGGAGATCGCCGGGGTAGGACCGGCCCGCCCCGGGCAGGTCTCACCCAGGCCTTGCCGCGTGCCGCACGCGCACCGGCCGCGCGTCTCACCCAGGTAACAGTTTTCGCCCGCCGTTGCGCGAAGTATGGGCACTGCTACTACCGTGAGCGAGCGGCCGCCCGGCCGCTCGCCCGACCACCGGAGACCACGATGCGCACTTCCGCCCGTAGACGAGGACTGGCTGCTCTGACCGTCGCAGCCCTGACCACCCTGGCCCTGGCGGCCTGCTCCCCCGAGGACCCTGCCGACGAGGGCGGCGGCGACAGCGAGGACGCCTACACCTCGATCGTGAGCTCCGGCCCGGTCGCCGACGACGCGGACGTCGAGGCCAACGAGTGGGCCAGCGCCGTCCGGGAGGCCGGTGTGCTGACCGTCGGCGGCACCGAGACCTCCGAGCTGTTCTCCCTGCTCGACCCGACCACCGGCGAGACCCGCGGGTTCGACGCCGGCATCCAGCAGATGCTCAGCCAGTACATCCTCGGAGAGGTGAACGTCGACCTGCAGCAGGTCACTGTGGACACCCGGGAGCAGGTGCTGGAGTCGAACACTGTGGACACGGTGATCGCGACCTACTCGATCACCCCGGAGCGCGCCGAGCGGATCGCCTTCGCCGGGCCGTACTACAGCTCCCAGGCCGGCATCCTGGTCGCCGCGGACACCACCGACATCACCGGGCTGGACGACCTGGCCGGCAAGAAGGTGACGACCCAGGCCAGCTCCACCGGGATCAGCCTGCTGGAGGAGGAGGCGCCGGAGGCGGAGATCGTGGCGCTGCCCGACCACGCGCAGTGCCTGGCCGCAGTGCAGCAGGGCAACGCGGACGCCTACGTGATCGACCAGACGCTGCTGATGAATGCCGTGGTCGCCAACGATGATGTGCAGATCGTCGGTGAACCGTTCGGTCCGGAGGACCTCTACGGCATCGGCGTGAACAAGGACTCTGACGCGGTCGAGTTCATCAACACCTTCCTCACCGAGATCGAGGACGGTGGCCAGTGGGCCGACCTGTGGCAGCTGACCATCGGTGACCGGGCGGACATCACCGAGGTGCCCACCCCGCCGACCCCTGGCGACACCGGACTGTGACCCACCCCGGAGCGGGGCGCCGACCGGTGCCCCGCTCCGGCGTCCGCTGACGTCTGCAAGGAGGCCACATGGGGGTGCTCTTCCCCGGCTATCTGCCCGAGCTGCTCTCCGGGCTCTGGGTGACCGTGCAGATCACCGGTGTCTCGTTCCTCGGGGCGTTGGTGTTCGGCACGCTGCTGGCTACCTGCCGGATCAGCCCGATCCCGCCGCTGCGAGTGGCGGCGGGTGTGTACGTGGAGATCTTCCGGAACGTGCCACTGGTGGCGTTGGTGGTGCTCACCGTGTACGGGCTGCCGGAGATCGGGGTGAACCCGGGCTTCCTGCCCGGAGTGATGCTGGCGACCACAGCAGTTGGCTCGGCGTTCGCCTGCGAGACGCTGCGCACCGGGGCGAACGCTGTGGGCGCGGGCCAGATCGAGGCGGCCCGCTCGATCGGGCTGACGTTCTCCGGGATCATGCGTGAGGTGGTGGTCCCCCAGGCCGCGCGCAGCGTGATCGGTCCGATGGTGACGCTGTTCATCGGCATCCTGCTCAGCTCCTCGATGGCGGCCGTGGTGGGTCAGGCCGACCTGACCTACACCGCGTCGCTGATCAACAACAAGGAGGCGCTCGGGCTGATCACCTTCGCGGTGGCGGCAGC
>DATGRZ010000188.1:0-7865 GCA_035303065.1 Ruania sp. | reverse complement strand
TGAGCTGGCCACCAGACTGGGCGTGAGCGCGCGGACCCTACGCCGGGACATCACCCGGCTGCGCAGCTACGGGTACCCGGTGCACACCCAGCCCGGGCCGGGCGGCTACTACCGGCTCGCCACCGGTACGGCGCTGCCGCCCCTGACCTTCGACGACGACGAGGCGGTGGCGACGCTGCTTGCCCTGGCGGCTCTCGCCGCACGCACGACGCCGACCGATCAGACCGGCCCGGCCGACCAGACCGGCCCGGCCGACCAGACCGGTCCAGACGGGCGGCCGGGCGCCGTCCGTGACGCAGCCACCCGCGCCTACGGCACCTTGGACCAGCTGCTGCCGGCCCGGCTACGACCACGGCTGGTGGCCCTGCGCGCCAGCCTGGAAGCCTCCGCGTTCGCCATGCCACCAGTGAGCACTGAGAACCTGGCCCGGCTCGGGGAGGCGATCGCCGCCCAGGAGGTCGTCACCTTCGGCTACACGGACGCCGGCCGCACCCGCACCGAGCGGCGGGTGGAACCGTACCGGCAGGTGCACCACCTGGGGCAGTGGTACCTGCTCGCCTGGGACGCGGGGCGCGAGGACTGGCGGACCTTCCGGGTGGACCGGATGACGGACCTGCGGTGCACCCACCGCCCCTACACCCCCCGAGAGCTACCGGCGACCTCCGCCCTGGAGTACCTGCGCGAGGGGCTGCAGCGGGACCGGCATCCGGCCACGCTGCTGATCGAGGCCCCGGCGGAGGCGGTGCTGGAGGTGTTCGCCTTCGACGACGTCACCGTGGAACCGCTCGGGCCAGACCGGACGCGGCTGACCGTAGCGGTCGACTCCTGGCACCGCCTGCTGCTCGGACTGGCGTTCCTGGACGCCGACTTCTCCGTGGCCACCGCCCCGGAGCTGGCCGAGCCGTTCCGTGTCTTCGGCACGCGCCTGCTCGCCGCGGGCGGGCCGGGGACCTCCGCCGCGGCACCGTGATGGCTAGTCCGTCGACCCACCTCTCGGGAGGATCGCGTCCGACTCATCTCGGTGCGGCGGTCGCGAACATGCGGCGGTCGCGAACAGAGGAGGTGAACCTCTATGAAGGCTGAGGAGTTCGATTCTCGGTTCGACGAGGGCGAGGACATGACCTCGGCTCTCGAACTTTCCGGAACGCGCCGTCCGGGACAGGAACGCAGCCGCGTCAACGTCGACTTTCCCGCGTGGATGATCGACTCGCTCGATCGGGAGGCCCGGCGACTCGGCGTCACGCGCCAGTCCATCATCAAGGTCTGGATCGCCGAGCGCCTGGACCAGCAGGGCTCGCCCGCAGCCTGACTTGCGGGCGCCGCTCACGCGGTGGCGCAAGCGCCACGCCGGCGGCGTCCTCGTGCGCGCGGCTCGCGGCGGCCGCCTACTCTTCCGTACCGCCGCTACGTGCGACCCGCTGCTCGATCCCGTCCAGCATGCACTGCAGCCCCAGTGCGAACGAGTCCTCCCAGCCCGCATCGAACACATCGTCGTTCAGCGCTGCCATCGCCGGAAACTGCCCGGACTCCATCGCACGGACCAGCACCGGGAGCTGGTAGTTCCAGAACTCCTCCTCGGTCAGGCCGCTCTCGGCAGCCGCCTGGGCGTAGAGGATCTCTTCACGCACCGAGCCGGTGACGTACGCATCCACGGCAGAGACCACCATCATCGTCTCCTGGTCGGCGAACGGTAGCTCCGCCAGCCCGGCTACGGTCTCCTCCATCTGGGCGATCGCATTCGGTCCGAGCACCGGCCGGCTCCAGTTCACCTGGAGCAGCCACGGGTGCCTCAGGTACATCGCCCGGCCGTGTTCGGCCATCGCGGTGAGCGCCTCCCGCCAGGACGCACCGGGCGGGATCCGCCCGATCTGCGTACCGAGGACGTGGTCGAGCATCAGGTTGAGCAGCTCGTGCTTGTTCGGTACGTACCGGTAGAGGGACATCGTGCCCACGCCGAGCTCGGCGGAGATCTTGCGCATGGAGAGCGCGTCCACCCCCTCGGCGTCAGCGAGCGTGATCCCCGCGGTGACGATCTGCTCCAGCGTCAGCGTCGGACGGGGCCCCTTCCGGTTCTCCGGCAGCCCCTCCCAGAGCAGGCGATGACTGTGCGCGAGCGGGTTGTCCTCGGTCATCCATCCGTCCTGGTTCCTGAGGGTTGTCTTCTGCGGACAGCGTACGCTAATGTTCTGCGTACACCGCACCCAGTAAGGGGGTTCTCGTGGCTGCACCAGAGCTCGCAGTCCAAGCCAGCAGCGTGACCAAGCGTTACAAGGAGAAGCTCGCCCTCGACAGCGTCGACCTCACCGTGCCCCGTGGCACCGTGCATGGCCTCCTCGGCCCGAACGGTGCCGGAAAGACCACGATGGTGCGCATCCTGACCACACTCAGCCGGCTCGATCACGGCACCGCCGCAGTAGCCGGATTCGACGTACGCTCCCAGCCGCGGCACGTCCGGGCCAGCATCGGCCTCGCCGGCCAGCAGACCGCCGTCGACGATCTGCTCAGCGCCCGGCAGAACCTGACCACGTTCGGCAGGCTCTTCCGGCTGGGCAAGCCGGCCGCCCGCCGTCGTGCCGACGAGCTGCTGGAGCTCTTCGGACTCCAAGATTCTGCCGAGCGGACCCCGAAGAAATTCTCCGGCGGGATGCGCCGCCGGCTCGATCTCGCAGCCAGCATGATCCTCGCCCCGCAGGTGCTGTTCCTGGACGAGCCGACTACCGGACTGGACCCGGCCGGTCGGCGCGAGGTCTGGCACGCGGTGCGTGACCTTGCCGCGCAGGGCACCACCGTGTTGCTCACCACTCACTACCTGGACGAGGCGGACAAGCTCTGTGACCGGATCACCGTGATCGACCACGGCCGCAACTTCGTCGAGGACACCCCGAACGGCCTGAAGCGACGGATCGGAGACGAACGCCTGGAAGTTGTTGCGGCCGACCCCGCGGTGCTGCGGAGCGTCGTTGCCGTGGTCGAGCAGGTCACCGGGCTCGAGGTGGCCGTGGACGAGGCCACCGGCAGCATCAGCGTGCCGGTGCCCGACGGGGTCCGGGCGCTGACCGAGGTGGCCGCCGAGATCCGCGCGCGCGGTCTGGAGGTCGCCGACATCGGGCTGCGCCGACCCACGCTCGACGAAGCGTTCCTGCACCTGACCTCGTCCGCAGCGATGACGGAGGCCGCCTGATGACCACCACCGAGCAGACCCTGCCGGCACCTGGCCCGCCCGGCCTCGACTCCCCAGCCGCACGCGCCGGCTGGGCGATCAAGGACTGCTGGACCATCGTCATGCAGGAGTTCACCCACGTGCTGCGCCAACCGTCCACGTTCGCGTGGCAGCTCGGCATGCCCGTGGTGATGGTGCTGATGTTCGTCTACGTGTTCGGTTCGGCGATGGACGTCACCGGCCAGGGCGCCGGGGAGGGCTACATCGACTACGCGATGCCCGGGCTGTTCGCGATGACGATGGCCTTCGGCTTCATGAACACAGCGTTCGCGGTCACCCTGAACAAGGAGAAGGGATTCATGGACCGCTTCCGGTCGATGCCGATGTCTGGCTCGGCAGTGGTGACCGGCCGCGGCGTCGCCGACATCATCCAGGCAGCCCTCGACCTGGCCGTGATCGGCGGGATCGCACTGATCGTCGGCTGGCGGGCCGGCGGCAGCCCCGCGGCCACGCTGTTCGCCTTCGCCCTGCTGCTCTGGCTCCGGCTCGCCCTGATATTCGTCGGCATCTTCCTGGGGCTGATGATCAAGAACACCGAGGTGGCGGGTTCGCTGTTCGCAGTCGCGTTCCCGCTGGGCTTCATCTCCTCGGTGTTCGCACCACCGGAGATGATGCCGGGCTGGCTGGGCGCAGTAGCGGCCTGGAACCCGGTGTCCTCGACCGCGAACGCGATCCGGGAGCTGTTCCAGACCCCGGGGGCCGGAGCGGGGGAGGCCAGCTACTGGATCGACGGCCACGCGATCGCCGGAGCGGTCATCTGGCCGGCGCTGATCATGGCCGTATTCCTGCCGCTGGCAGTACAGCAGTTCAAGAACCTGAGCAAGTAGGCCGGTGGCCGCTCAGCCGCCGGCCACCGCCACCGCCTCCCGGGCGATCTCCCACTCCTCGTTGGTGGGCACCACCAGCACCGCCACCGGAGAATCGGCCGGGGAGATGCGCCGGGTGTCCTTGGACCGCTGCTCGTTGGCGGCCGCCTCGATCTGGATACCCAGGTGCTCCAGCCCCGCCACCGCCCCGGCGCGCACCGGGGCACTGTTCTCCCCGATACCAGCGGTGAACGCGATCCCGTCCACCCGGCCGAGCACGGCGGTGTAGGCGCCGATGTACTTGCGCAGCCGGTAGCAGTAGATGTCCAGCGCGCTGGTCGCGGCCTCGTCGCCGGACTCGGCGGCCGCAGTGATGTCGCGCATGTCGATCATCCCGGTCAGCCCGAACATGCCCGAGCGGCGGTTTATCAGCTCGTCGATCTCGTCGATGCTCATGTCCGCGTGCCGGGCCAGGTGGAACACCACCGCCGGGTCGATGTCCCCGGTGCGGGTGCCCATCACCAGCCCCTCCAGCGGGGTCAGCCCCATCGAGGTGTCCACCGACCGGCCATCGGCCACCGCGGTCACCGAGGCCCCGTTTCCCAGGTGCAGCACGATCAGGTTCGCCTGCTCCGGCTCCAGGCCGAGGAACTGCGCGGCCTCCCGGGCCACGTACTGGTGCGAGGTGCCGTGCGCCCCGTACCGGCGCACCCGGTACTGCTTCGCGACCTCCCGGTCCAGGGCGTAGGTGGCGGCCCGGTCGGGCATCGTCAGGTGGAAGGAGGTGTCGAAGACCGCCACGTGCGGCAGGTCGGTGAAGAGCTTGCGCGCCGCCCGGATCCCGGCCAGGTTCGGCGGGTTGTGCAACGGTGCCAGGTCGGACAGGTCCTCGATGATGTGCTCGGTCTCCTCGTCGATGAGCACCGAGTGCCCGAACCGTGCCCCACCCTGTACCACCCGGTGGCCCACGGCTACCAGACCTTCTTCGGCCAGGTCCGGACCGTAGGTGGCGAACGCGTCGTCCATCGCGGCCATCGCCGCGGTGTGGTCCGGCACCTGCAGGTCGCGCTCGAGCTCCTCCCCGTTGTTCGCGTGCCGCAGGTGCGCGCCGGCCTGTCCCACCCGCTCGATCAGCCCGGAGGCCACGGCGTGGCCGGTGCCGGCGTCCACCACCTGGTACTTGAGAGAAGAAGAGCCGGCGTTGATGACCAGCACACGCTCCGCCGTCATGCTCATGAGCCTCCTTGGGCCTGGATGGCGGTGATCGCCACCGTGTTCACGATGTCGGTGACCAGCGCCCCGCGGGACAGGTCGTTGACCGGTCGGCGCAGCCCCTGCAGCACCGGCCCCACGGCCACCGCTCCAGCGCTGCGCTGGACCGCCTTGTAGGTGTTGTTCCCGGTGTTCAGGTCCGGGAAGATCAGCACGGTGGCGCGACCGGCCACCTGCGAGTCCGGCATCTTCGTGGCCGCCACTGCCGCATCCACGGCCGCGTCGTACTGGATCGGGCCCTCCACCACCAGGTCGGCGGCCCGGTCGCGTACCTCGGCAGTGGCGGTGCGCACCTTGTCCACGTCCGCCCCGGACCCGGACTCCCCGGTGGAGTAGGACAGCATCGCCACCCGCGGGTGCACCCCGAACTGGGCGGCGGTAGAGGCCGAGGAGATGGCGATGTCGGCGAGCTGGGAGGCGGTCGGGTCCGGGTTGACCGCGCAGTCGCCGTAGACCAGCACCCGGTCCGGCAGGCACATGAAGAACACCGAGGAGACGATGGAGACCCCGGGGCTGGTCCGGATGATCTCGAAGGCCGGTTTGATGGTGTGCGCAGTGGTGTGCTGGGCGCCGGAGACCATCCCGTCGGCCAGGTGCTCAGCGACCATCATCGTGCCGAAGTAGGACACGTCCGTGACGATCTCCCGGGCCCGGTCGATGGTGATCCCCTTGTGTGCACGCAGCTCGGCGTACCGGGTGGCGAAGCGATCCCGCAGCTCGGAGGTGGCCGGGTCGAGGAGCTGTGCGGCGGTCAGGTCCAGGCCGAGCTCGGCGGCCCGGGCGCGGATCGCCGCCGGGTCACCGAGCAGGGTCAGGTCCACCACCTCCCGGGCCAGCAGGGTGCTCGCGGCGCGCAGGATGCGGTCGTCACCGCCCTCCGGGAGCACGGTGTGCTTGCGGTCTGCCCGCGCGCGCTCCAGCAGGTCGTGGGCGAACATCAGCGGGGTGAGCACCTCGGTGCGGGGCACGTTCACCGCATCCATCAGCTTCTCGATCTCGACGGCGGTCTCGAACGTGGATCGGGCCAGGTCGAGCTTGCGCTGGGAACCGGTGGACAGCAGCCCGCGGGTGCGAGCCGCGGCGCTCGCGGTCTCGAAGGTGCCGTGCTCGGTGGTGATCACCGGCAGCCGTTGGCCCAGCCCCTCCACCAGGCGGCTGACCTGCTCGGCCGGGGTGAAGCCGCCGTTGAGGATCAGTGCGGCCAGGGACGGGAAGGTGTCGGCGGCATGTGCGGCGAGCACGGCGAGCACCACGTCGGAGCGGTCACCAGGGACGATCACCACAGCCCCGTCCTCGAGCCGGGTGAGGATGTGCTCCATCGTCATCCCGCCCACGATCAACGCCTCGGCCTCCCGGTCCAGCAGCTCTGGGTCGCCGGCGGTGAGCGTGCCGTCCACGGCCGCCATCAGCTCCCGCACGCTCGGTGCGGACAGCAGCGGCAGGTCCGGCATCACCCAGGCGGGCACCGGCAGGTCCGCCAGCGCCTGGCCGGTGGCCGCCACCTGGTCCGGGTCCGCCCGGTTCGCCACCACCGCTGCCAGTGCAGCGTGCGCAGTGGTCAGCTCGGTGGAGGAGACGTCCACCAGCTGGCGCACGTCGTCCGGCTGGCGGTCCCGGGCGGAGACCACCAGCACGACGGCGGAGCCCAGGTTGGCAGCGACCCTCGCGTTGTAGGCGAGCTCGGTGGGGCCAGCCACATCGGTGTAGTCCGAGCCGATGATCACCACCGCATCGCACCGGGTGGCGATCTCGCGGTAGCGGGCCACGATCGTGGCCAGGGCGGCCTCCGGGTCGGTGTGCACAGCGTCGTAGTCCACGCCGACGCACTCCGCCTCCGGGATGTCGGCAGTGGCGTGGCTGACCAGCAGGTGCAGCACCGAGTCCGGCTCGCCTGCGTTGCCGCGGCTGATCGGGCGGAACACCCCCACTCGCTGCACCCGGCGAGCGAAGGCCTCCACCAGCCCGAGGGCCACCGAGGACTTACCGGTGTGCCCCTCCGGAGAGGTCACGTACACGCTGGTGGTCATCTGTTCTCCTGCGTCCGGGCGGTGGGCGCGTGTGCCGGGTGGTGCGTTGGGTGGGTGCCGGTAGGCGCTGGGTGCGGGCCGGTGGTGCGTGGGGCGCGTGCCGGTGGCCCGCGGACGCGCACGGGGCCGGTACGCGGGTGCGCACCAGGACGAACGGTACCCGCCGCACACGCTGTGCGGGGGACCGAAGGTCCCAGAGTCGGCGAGTCCGGGCATGCCTCCCGCCGGCGGTATCGTCCGCCACCCCCGCCGGACCGGTGCTGCACACATGTCTGAGGCACTTTTTGCGGTTGGAGGTAATCGTTGAGTGCCTCCAACCGCAAAAAGTGCCTCAGACGATCGTCTGCCGGGTGAGCGGGCGGGGCGGAGACCCGCCGCCGGGCCACGTAGTCTGGAGGAGTGGCAACTAGTGGTGGTTTCGGTGACTGGCTGCGCGCCGGCACCCGGCCGCGGCTGCTCGGAATCCTGGTGATCCTGCTGGCCGGCGCCGCGTTGTGCATCCGGCTCGGTGCCTGGCAGCTGGACCGCGCCCAGGAGCGC
>DATGRZ010000187.1:0-2061 GCA_035303065.1 Ruania sp. | reverse complement strand
CCAGACCGTCGCCGAGGCCCTCGACCTGCCGCACGTGCGCTTCGCCGCCGCGATCGAGGGGGACCTGCACGGCGCCCGGCGCGCACCGCAGCGCAGCGGCAACCACCCCGGCCCCGCCTACGGGGTGGCGATCGCCTCCCGGTACCCGGTGCTGGCCTCCTTCGTGCGCCCGCTGCCTGGTCTGGCCGCACTGCCGCGGCGGCTGCGGGACAGCCCCAGGCTGGCCGCCGCGGACGAGCCCCGGGTGCTGCTCGGCGCTGTGCTCGCCACCCCGGTCGGGCCGCTGTCGGTGGCCTGTACCCACCTGTCCACGTTCCCGCCGCTCGCCATCGCCCAGCTGCGCCGGGTGCTCACCTCGGTGGCCACCCTGGGCCGACCGGCCGTGGTCTGCGGAGACCTGAACCTGCAGCCGCCGCCGGTACGGGCACTGACCCGCCGGTGGCACCGTGCCGAGGCACTCACCTTCCCGGTGGTCCGCCCGGACCGGCAGATCGACCACCTGCTGCTCGACCCCGGCGGTGCACCCGGAACGCTCACCGCCGTTCGCAGCCTGCCCCTGGGCGTCTCCGACCACCGTGGTCTGGCCGCCGAGCTGCGGCTGTGACCGCTCAGACAGCACCGGCCGGCGCGCTCGGCCGGGTCCCGGCCCCGGCGCTGTTCCTGCTCGCCGGAGTGTCCCAGTACCTGGGTGCCGCGCTCGCCGTCGGGCTCTACCACCTGCTGCCCGCCCCGACCGTCGCCTGGGGTCGCGGGCTCACCGGGGCGCTCGTGCTGCTGCTGCTCGTGCGGCCGTGGCGGGTGCGCTGGACCTGGCGCGAGCTGGGCCAGTCGTCCCTGTTCGGTGTGGTGCTGCTGGGCATGAACCTGATGTTCTACGTGGCCATCGGGCTGCTGCCGCTGGGTGCTGCAGTGGCGATCGAGTTCATCGGTCCGGTGCTGGTGGCCGCCTGGGGCGGGCGCAGCGCCCGGCACCGGATCGCGATCGCGCTGGCGACCTTCGGGGTGCTGTGCATCTCCCTGGTCGGTCTGGACTGGGGTGGTCAGCGTTCGACGGCGGAGCTCGCCCTGGGCGTGCTCGCCGCTCTGGCCGCAGGGTCGCTGTGGGGGACGTACATGGTGCTCGGCAGCCGGATCGTGCGCTATCGCAGCGGCACCCGGTCGCTGACCGTTGGCCTGGCCGCCGGGTCGGTGGTCTACGCACCGGTCGGGCTGATAGCCGCCGGTGTCACCGGCACGATGACCCGCCTGACCGATCCGGGCCTGCTCGGCGTGCTGCTAGCAGTGGGGCTGCTCTCCACGGTGCTGCCCTACACCCTGGACCAGGTCACGATGAAACGGCTGAGCACCGCCACGTTCGCCCTGCTGAACGCGCTGCTGCCCGTCTCGGCCACGGTGATCGGCGTGATCATGCTGCGCCAGCTGCCCACCTGGGGCGAGGTGGTGGGCATCGTGGCCGTCTCCGCCGCGGTGGCGATCTCCTCCCGGCGCGGCACACCAGCCCCGGGCAGCGACCGGTCGGCGCCGGAGGGCGAGCAGTAGTCACCGCCGTGCAGCGTGCCGCTGACCGGGCCTCTGCTCACAGCAGCGATGCGCCGGCCGCGGAATGCCCACCGCCGGCGGAGGTGTTGGCCCTGGTATGGACTTCATGCAGCAGACCATCGAGGAGTTCCGCGCCCACCACGGGGTGGTGCGCGAGCCGGCGAACTTCGCCAACCGGTTGGTCCTGGTGCACGTGCCGAAGAAGGACGGGACGGTGCGGGTGGTGCCGCTGGCCGCGTTGCCGCGTGACGGCGCCTGGTACGTCTCCGGCAGTGCAGGCGGTGCCCCGAAGCATCCGGACTGGGTGTTCTCCCTGCGCCGTGCCCAGGCCGTGACGATCGAGGTCCCCGGCGACCCGGTCCGCACCATCGAGGTGCAGGTGAGCGAGCTCGCCGACGCCGAGCGGGACGAGGCGTGGACCTGGGTCACCGACAGGATGCCCGGTTTCGCCGACTACCAGGAGCGCGCCGGCGACCGGACCATCCCGGTGTTCCGGCTCGCGCCCTGACGACCTGGGTGCCC
>DATGRZ010000186.1:0-4537 GCA_035303065.1 Ruania sp. | reverse complement strand
CGGTAGGCCACCCCGGTCATCAGCGAGGTGAGCGCCCCGGCCAGCGCACGCCCCTCCTCGGAGTCGTACGCGCGGCCGGTGGCCATCAGCAGCGCGCCGAGGTTGGCGTAGCCGATGCCGAGCTGGCGGAAGTCCCGGGTGGTGCGCCCGATCGCCTCGGTCGGGAAGTCGGCGAAGCAGATGGAGATGTCCATCGCGGTGATCACCAGCTCCACCACCTTCTGGTAGCGGTGGACGTCGAAGCTTCCGTCCTCGTCGAGGAACGCGAGCAGGTTCACCGAGGCCAGGTTGCAGCTGGAATTGTCCAGGGACATGTACTCCGAGCACGGGTTGGACGCGGTGATCCGGCCGTCCTCGGGTGTGGTGTGCCAGTCGTTGATGGTGTCGTCGTACTGCAGCCCGGGGTCGGCGCACTCCCAGGCGGCCTGGGCGATCGAGTCGAACAGGCCGCGGGCGTCCACCGTCTCGACCACTGAGTGGTCCCTGCGGGCACGCAGGGCGAACTCGCCGCCGGACTCCACTGCGCGCATGAACTCGTCGGTGACCCGTACGGAGTTGTTCGCGTTCTGGTACTGCACCGAGGTGATGTCCGCGCCGCCGAGGTCCACGTCGAACCCGGCCTCGCGCAGCACCCGGATCTTGTCCTCCTCGCGGGCCTTGGTGGCGACGAACTCCTCGATGTCCGGGTGGTCCACGTCCAGCACCACCATCTTCGCCGCGCGGCGGGTGGCGCCACCGGACTTGATGGTGCCGGCGGAGGCGTCCGCGCCGCGCATGAAGGACACCGGGCCGGAAGCCGCCCCGCCGGAGGAGAGCAGCTCCTTCGAGGAGCGGATCCGGGAGAGGTTCAGGCCCGCACCGGAGCCACCCTTGAAGATCAGCCCCTCCTCCCGGTACCAGTTCAGGATCGATTCCATCGTGTCGTCCACGGACAGGATGAAGCAGGCCGAGACCTGCTGCGGCCCGTCGGTGCCGACGTTGAACCAGACCGGGGAGTTGAAGGAGAACACCTGGTGCAGCAGCAGGTACGTGAGCTCGTGGGAGAAGGCCTCGGCATCGGCCTCGGTGGCAAAGTAGCCGTGCTCGCGCCCGGCGCGGGTGTAGCTACCCACCACCCGGTCGATGAGCTGCTTCAGGCTGTGCTCACGGTCCTGGCTGCCCAGCGCGCCGCGGAAGTACTTGGTGGTGACGATGGTGGCCGCGTTCTCCGACCAGAAGTCCGGGAACTCCACCCCGCGCTGGGTGAAGATCGTCTCCCCGGTGCGCCAGTTCTGCTGCACCACGTCGCGGCGGGTCCAGGTGACCTGCTCGTAGGGGTGCACACCGGGGGTGGTGAAGATCCGATCGATCGTCAGGCCTGTGGGACTCTGCTCGGCCCGGGACTCTGCGGGCACCGTCTGCGTCATGACACTCCTCACTCAGCTGTCACAAACACAATATCTTGACGAACTACATGCTTGCAACTACTAGATGTTGTGAGTTTTCTGGCGTCGTGTCAGATGCCGGACCGCCGCAGGAGCGTCGCTGGCCCTGAGGTGCTGGCGCGGGAGGAGACGCCGTTCCGCGGCCGCGGCGCGCGGTCTGACGGCCGGTGTCGGGTCGGCCGAGACTCGCACAGCAGCGAGGGTGGCCTCGGCGTCGCTGCATGGCAGGTCTTCGACGTCGAGGCCACCCTCGGCACCAGGTGCGGTGCTGCTCGCGCCTACTGGTAGCCCGGCCCGGGCGGCGCGGTGCCGGCCGGCTCGTCGGCGTCCTCCGGGTCGGGGTGCCTGCGCAGGTGGATCAGTGCGGCCACCAGACCGCCCCAGATCAGCACGATCGCGATGATCATCATGATGATCGCTGAGACGTCCATCACCGCTCACCTCCTGTTGTCAGCAGCTCGCCTTCTCGTTCGACCACACCCTTGGGCCAGGGGATGAGGGAGAGGATGATGGCGATCACGATCAACCCGATCGCCACCCCCCAGCCGAAGATGTTCACGTAGCTGCTGGGCATCCCCCCGTAGCCCTCCTGGATCCGCTCGACCACCTCGTTGATGAGCATGAACCCGAGCACGATCGGGGTGATGAGCGTCAGCATCACCAGCCAGCCCCAGTTCAGCTTGAACGAGGAGATGGCGTTCAGGTGACCGGCCAGGTTCCGCAGCCGGCGCAAGCCCCAACCCAGCGTGATCACCGAGACCAGCCCGGCACCGACGATGCCGAAGTTGTTCGCGAAGTTGTCCACGATGTCCAGCAGGTTCAGACCGGTGGTGGTGGGGAACAGCACCAGCGACACCACAGCCATCAACCCGCCGATGACCACCACGGAGACGGTCCGGCTGAGGTTGAACTTGTCCTCGAAGGCATCGATGACCACCTCGACGATGCTCACCAGCGACGTGATGCCGGCCAGCACCAGCGAGGCGAAGAACAGCACGCCGAGCAGCGCCCCACCGGGCATCGTGGAGATGATCGCGGGGAAGGCGATGAACGCCAGCCCGATGCCCTTGTCCACCGTATCGCCGACTGCCACTCCGGAGGCGTGCGCCATGAAACCGAGGGCGGCGAAGACCCCGATACCGGCGAGGATCTCGAACCCGGAGTTGGAGAACGCCACCACCAGCCCGGAGCCGGTGAGGTTGGTCTTGCGCTTCACGTGTGCGGCGTAGGTGATCATGATGCCGAACGCGATGGACAGGGAGAAGAAGATCTGCCCGTAGGCGTTGACCCACACGTCGGAGCTGGCCAGGGCGCCCCAGTCCGGGGTGAACAAGGCGTTCAGGCCGTCCAGGGCACCGGGCTGGCGCAGCGCCTGGATCACGAAGATCACGAAGATCACGATCAGCACCGGGATGAAGACCTGAGCCAGCCGGGCGATACCGGACTGGATCCCCAACCGCATCACGATCAGGGTGAACAGCCAGATGAGCAGCAGCGGCACGAACACGCCGGCCACGAAGCCGCCGCCGGCGCTGAAGTCACCGCTCTGCTGCAGGAACTCCCCACCGAAGAAGCCCTCCGGGTCCTCGCCCCAGTCCTGACTGATGGAGAACCCGATGTACCGCACCGCCCAGGCGATCACCACCGCGTAGTAGACGGCGATCACGAACGAGATACCTACCTGCCACCAACCGATCGCCTCGGTCCCGCGGCTGAGGCGGCGGAAGCTCAGCGGCGCAGAGCCACGGTACTTGTGCCCGATCGCGTAGTACATGAACAGCAGTGGGATACCGGCGGTCAGCAGCGCCACCAGGTAGGGCACGATGAACGCCCCGCCACCGCCTTCGTAGGCCACGTAGGGGAAGCGCCAGATGTTTCCCAGACCGATGGCGGAGCCCATGGCCGCGAAGATGAACGCGCTGCGCCCCTTGAACTGTTGCCGTTCACTCATCTCTGAGCCTCCAGATCGATCACCCGTGGACAACCGCGTCCATGCACCGACTCGGTGCCCACACCGTAGCGACTCCCAGGCGTGGAGTCACGCACCGCGCCCGGCGTTGTCCAGTCGTGCGGGGCCGAGGCTGTCCGGTCGTCTCACCCGTCGCGGGTGAGCACCACCTTCCCGAACACCTCGCCAGAGGCGAGGCGTGCGAACGCGGAACGGACGTCGTCAGCGGAGTCCAGGACGAAGCGGGAGTCGATCACCGGCCGAACCCCGGTGGTCAGCATCATCGCGACCACCTCGTGCAGCTGCTCCAGGGTGCCCATGGTGGTGCCGACCACCCGCAGGCTGCGGAAGAAGACCCGGTTCAGGTCCGCTGAGGGTGCCGGTCCGCTGGTGGCGCCGGCGACCGCGACCACCCCGCCGGGGCGCAGCGAGCGCAGCGAGTGCTCCCAGGTCGCCTCACCGACCGTCTCCAGCACGGCGTCCACCGGGGCCACGCGGGTCCCGGTGGCCAGCGCCTCGTGGGCGCCGAGCGTCTCGACGGCGGCGGCTCGCTTGGTCTCGCTACGTGAGGTGGCCAGCACGTAGCAGCCGGCGGCGCGGGCAAGCTGGATCGCGGCCGCGGCCACTCCCCCGCCGGCCCCCTGGACCAGCACCCGCTGCCCGGGGCGCACACCGGCGGCATCGAAGAGCATCCGGTAGGCGGTCAGGTACACCGTGGGCACACAGGCGGCCTCCGCGAAGCTCAGCTCAGTGGGCTTGGGCACCACATTGCGGGCCGGCACCCAGACCGTCTCGGCAAACGTGCCCGGGTGCAGCTCGGACAGCAGCGTGCGCTTCGGGTCCAGCGTCTCCTCCCCCTGCCAGGTCGGCGAGGCGACCACAGCGTGCACCAGCACCTCGTTGCCCTCGGAGTCGGTGCCAGCGGCATCGGTGCCGAGCACCATCGGCAGCCGGTCGGCCGGCAGGCCTACACCACGCAGGCTCCACAGGTCGTGGTGGTTCAGCGCGGCGGCGCGCACCTGCACCGGGACCCAGCCCTCCGGCGGGCTGGGCACGGACAGATCACCGACCTGCAGACCGGACAGCGGGTCCCGGGCATCCTGGCTGGCGGCGTAGACGGCTCGCATGCTCTCCACCGTACGGGCGGGCCGCAGCCGGGGCCAGG
>DATGRZ010000185.1:0-2617 GCA_035303065.1 Ruania sp. | reverse complement strand
GTCGGCACCCTGCCCGCCTCCGGCGAGGTGGCCCAGCTCGGGTTCGTGCTGGACAAGGAGTCCGCGCTCACCCCGTGCGTCGACGATGCGGTGGAGGCGCTACGAGACGATGGCACGCTGGCCGAGCTCGCGTCGGAGTGGCTGAACACCGACGGAATCCCCGAGCTGGCCTGACCGGGGCGCCGATGGTCGCCGAGCCGAACGCCGCACCGGACCAGGCATCCTGGCAGCCGAGCCAGAAGGCGCTCGCCCGCACCGCCTACCGGGCCCGGAGCCGGCGCCGCTCTTTCCTGGTGGCACTGGCCTCCACCGTGGTGGTCGCCGCGCTCGCGTACTGGGTGCTGGTCACGTCACCGGGCTGGGAGCGCACCCGGGAGGCGTTCTTCGACCCCGACCGGTTCATCGAGATGCTGCCGGCGCTGACCGGTGGCCTGTGGTTGAACCTGCGCGTGTGGGTGATCGCCGGGGCCATCTCGCTGGCGCTGGGGCTGCTGCTGGCGATCGCACGCACCACCACGGCGGCGGCGCTGTTCCCGCTGCGCGCGGCCGTGGTGGTGTTCGTGGACGTGTTCCGCGGGGTGCCGGTGCTTCTGGTGGTGCTGCTGGTGGGCTTCGGGCTGCCGGCGCTGCGGCTGTCCTGGTTGCCGGTCCAGGTGGCGTTCCTGGGTACGCTCGCGCTGGTGCTCACCTACAGCGCCTATCTGGCGGAGATCTTCCGCGCCGGCATCGAGGCGGTGCACCCGGCACAGGTGGCCGCGGCCCGGGCGCTCGGCCTCACCCGGGCGCAGACCACCCGCCGGATCGTGGTGCCGCAGGCGGTGCGGAACGTGGTGCCGGCGCTGTTGAACATCGTGGTGGCGCTGCAGAAGGACTCCGCCCTGATCTCCATCCTCGGTGCGGTGGACGCGATCCGGGTGGCGCAGATCTCGGTCACCGGCGACTACAACTTCACCCCCTACGTGGCCGCGGGCTTCCTGTTCCTGCTGGTGTCCATCCCGCTGACCCGTGCCGTGGATGCCTACAACGCCCGCCGCGGCTGGCGAGGAGCCCGCGGTGTCGGGGGAGCGATCCGATGAGTCGGGAGTCGTGGGGTCGGCCCGTCCAGCCGTCGACGGCGGAGCTCACCTCAGGTGGGGTGCGTACCCCGCTGCTGGGGTTGCGTGGGGTGCGCAAGTCCTTCGGGGAGCACCTGGTGCTCGGCGGTGTGGACCTGGAGGTGGCGGAGCACTCCTGCGTGGTGCTGATCGGCGCGTCAGGGTCGGGCAAGTCCACGCTGCTGCGTGCGGTGGACCTGCTCGAGGACATCGACGACGGGTCGATCGAGCTGCGCGGGGTAGACATCGCCGACCCGTGGGTGGACGCCGACGCGGTGCGCGCCCGGCTGGGCATGGTGTTCCAGGCCTACAACCTGTTCGCGCACCTGCGGGTGCTGGACAACCTCACCCTCGCCCCGCGGCTGGTGCACCGGCGGAGCAAGGACGTGGCCGAGGCGACCGCGATGGAGATGCTCACCCGGGTGGGGCTGGCGGACAAGGCCACCGCCTACCCGGACCAGCTCTCCGGCGGGCAGGCGCAGCGGGCCGCGATCGCTCGTGCGCTGGTGAACGATCCCGAGCTACTGCTGCTGGACGAGGTGACCTCCGCCCTGGACCCGGAGCTGGTGGGGGAGGTGCTCGACCTGCTGGTCGGGCTGCGCGAGGAGGGGATGACGATGCTGGTGGCCACCCACGAGATGAGCTTCGCCCGTCGGGTCGCCGACCAGGTGTGCTTCCTCGACGGCGGCCGGGTGCTGGAGAGCGGCCCACCGGAGCAGGTGCTCGAGGAACCGCAACAGGCGCGCACCCGGGAGTTCCTGGCGCGGCTGCACGGCTGAGGTGGGGCTGTGATCGCGTGGCCGGTGGCCAGTCAGCTGGCGGCGGTGGTCCAGGCTCGCCGCACCACAGAAGCCGCCTCGTCTGGACCGACCTCTAGGCGCCATTGGTGGCCAAGGTCGATCCGCCACTGGTCGGGGTTCGGCACTTTGGACCACGCCCAGTCGCTTGGAAGGTGGGTCTGCGGACCGTGTCGGGTGAACAGGCCGACGGACTCGGCGGTGATGAGGTGGCGTTGGGCCATCGCATAGAGGTCGTACAGATCTCTGCTGGCATGGCGATCGAACCAGGCCGATAGCTTCGCCGCGCCGAATGCGGCAGCGGTCAGTACTCGGAGCCTGGCTGGCGGGGCGTCGGAGTACCGCTGGTCGATGTCGAGGACCTCGGTCGGTCAGTTCGGGTAGCCCTCCTGATGAAGCAGCTGCATACGCACCGAGAGCCCACTGTCCGTGCGCAGTACTGACGACTCAGAACCGCGCGCGGACAGACAACGTCGTCGGTACCGACCGCCCGCGCGATGGCTGCGAGTACGTGGGAGACGAGATGGTCGCGCTCGACCTGCGCAGGGGCAACTCCGAAATGTTCGGCAACGGTATCCATCTCGTCCGGGAGCCTGCTCACGACTCGACAACCTTCTGCACCCGCGCCAGCGCCGCGTTGGTGCGTCCCTGCGTGGCTGCGACGTCGGCGATCTCGTCAACGGTTGTCTGGTCCAGGAGAGCCCGGACCACGGCGATGTCTTCTGG
>DATGRZ010000184.1:0-4063 GCA_035303065.1 Ruania sp. | reverse complement strand
GCCGACGGCACCCCGCACCGCGCCGAGGTGCAGATGCGCCGCGACGACGCCAACGGGTACGTGGTCGGCATCATGGCCGAGTCGGTGCAGGCCGAGCTGCACCAGCAGATCAACGTGGCCGCCACCTCCGCCTACTTCGAGTCCGTCTACGGTGAGCTGGACCAGCTCCGGGACGGTCTGGTGCAGGCCGACGACGGTGCGCACGACCTCGCCGACGGACTGGTGGATGCCAAGTCCGGCTCGCAGGAGCTGGCCGACGGCCTGGTCGATGCCGAGTCCGGGTCGCAGGAGCTGGCTGACGGCCTGGTGGACGCCACCGACGGCGCCCAGCAGCTCAGCGACGGTGCGAGCCAGGTCGCCGACGGCACCCAGCAGGTCGCCGACGTGGTCAACCCGCTCGCCGACGAGGTGGTGCCCCGGATCCCGGACGTGGCCGACGGCGCCGCCTCGGTCTCGGAGTCGGTCGCCTCGGTCACCGACCTGGTGGCCAGCGGCAGCGACTCCCTCTCCTCCCGCACCGATGAGGTGGACGACGCGCTGGCGGCCCTGGTCGAGGAGCACCCCGAGCTCGCCGACGACCCGGCGTTCTCGGACCTGCAGGACGCGGCCGGCCGGGTCTCGGACCGCACCGGCGAGATCGATGACACGTTGCAGACTGTCAACGACGATGCGCAGCAGGTCAGCACCGATGCGCAGAACCTGCTCACCGCCGTCCCGGACCTGCAGAACGAGATCCGCACCGGGCAGGCGAACATCAACGAGCTGAACGACGGCGCCCACCAGGTGGCCGACGGTGCAGCACAGCTCGCCAACCAGCTGCCGGAGGCCCGGGACGGCGCGGCGGAGCTGGCGGACGGGATCTCCGATGCGGCCGATGGTTCGGCCGAGCTGGCCGACGGTATCTCCGACGCCTCCGACGGTGCGAACGACCTCGCCGACGGTCTGGACCAGCTGGTGGCCGCGGTGCCCGCACTGGATCCGGACACCCGGGAGCGGAACGCCGCCGTGCTCGGCGACCCGACCGACGTCACCCTGGCCGTGGACAACCCGGCGGACGTGTACGGCCGCGGCCTGGCGCCGTTCTTCTTCTCCATCTCACTGTGGGTGTTCGGCATCGTGGTGTTCCTCGTGCTGCGCCCGACGACGGGTCGTGCGTTGGCATCGACCGCCTCACCGGTGCGGATGGCGTTGGTGGGGTGGCTGCCGGTGGCCACGGTCGGCCTGCTCGGGTCGTGGCTGCTGCTCGCGGTCTCTGAGTTCGCGCTCGGTCTGGACGTGGTCGATCCGCTCGGCGCGTTCGCGATGGTCACCCTCGCCACCCTGGTGTTCACCCTGATCGCCCACCTGGCACGCAGCGCTCTGGGCCTGGTCGGGTCCGCGGTGCTGCTGGTGGCGTTGATGCTGCAGCTGACTTCCTCCGGTGGGATCTACCCGGTGGAGACGTTGCCCTCGGTGCTGCGCGCGATCCACCCGTACCTGCCGATGACCTACCTGGTGGACGGGTTGCGGGTGGTGTTCACCGGCGGGCTGACCGCTCACCTGACCCGAGACGTGATCGTGCTCGTCGCAGTGGGCGTGGCTGCGTTCGTCGGCGTCTGTCTGGTGATGGCTCGCAAACGCACCTGGGCGCTGCACTCGTTGCACCCGGCGCTGGAAGACTGAGCAGGGTGAGCATAGAAGAGCTTCTCTGGGTCAGCCCGATGGAGGCGTTGGCCGTGGTGCTGGGCACTGCGGGCATGTACCTGACGATGGTGGTGATCATCAAGCTGGTCGGGCAGCGGATGCTCTCCAGCATGTCCAGCTTCGACGTGGCTGCGGTGATCGCGTTCGGGTCGGTGCTCGGACGTGCCGCACTCGGTGAGGCCCCGCGGCTGGCGGCCGGAGTGCTCTCCCTGGCCACCCTGGTGCTGATGCAGGGCATCGCCGGCCTGGTACGAGCGGTCCGGCGCGGTGGCCGGTTGATCGTGTCCGAACCGGTGCTGCTGATGGCCGGCTCGACGGTGATCGAGGAGAACATGCGGCACTGCCACGTGGTGCTCAGTGAGCTGCAGTCCCGGCTGCGCCAGGCCGGCATCCGGCACCGCGGGGAGGTGGCGGCGGTGGTGTTCGAACCCTCTGGGGCGATCAGCGTGCTGCGCCGCGGCGACGGGATCGACGCCCGGCTGCTGGAGGGGGTGCGCGGGGCCGCTCAGGTGCCCCGCGAGCTGCTCCGCTGAGCACCGGCCAGCCGGCCCGCCTCGATAAGGTGTTCCCCATGGTTCAACGCGCTCGGGTCGCCGCCGCTGTGACGGCAGTGGCGCTGCTCGGCACCGGGCTGACCGGCTGCTCCCTGTTCGGGCTCGAGGACGATCCGCCGCTGGAGTGCCCCGGTGAGGAGCCGCCGGCCGCGGAACCCGGTGAGGCGCGGGTGCTGCTGACCATCGCCGAGGGCGCAGGTCCCTGGGACCTGACGACGGTCGTCTACGACGACGGCACCGCCGCTGTGCTCGACGGGCAGCAGGAGGCGCTGAGCACCAACGCACTGCCGGCTGCGGGCGCGGTGCCGCGCGCGGTGGCGGGCCCGTACGCCGACCAGCCGGGCTCCTGGCACGGCGGCTACCTGCTGCCGTGCGCGTTGGACGAGGTGCGCACCCTGGCCACCGACGCCCTGTTCGGTTCCCCGGAGTACGGCCGGGTGGCGGTCACCGACCGCCCGTGGACCTATGTCAGCTACGACAACGGCGCCACCCGCGCAGAGGTGGAGGTGTACGCCTTCGACACCGGCTACACCGAAGGCCTGGACTGGTCGGAGCGGCGGGCTCGGGAAAGCCTCGCCAAGCTCACCCACTTCCTGCAGGCGAACCTGGTCAGCACCGGCGAGGAGCTCCCGGTCACGGCCGTGCAGGTGGACGGCAGCCACGAGGTGGGCGAGGACTTCGAGTGGCCCGGCCCCCCGCCCGCCGAGCTGCTCGGCGAGGACGGCTGCGGTGTGCTCGCCGAGGACCAGGCGACGGCGGTGCTCGAGCGTGCGCGCGAGGACGGCCTGGGTGAGGCGGGGTCGCAGCTGACGGTGCGGGCACTGCCGCCGGGCATCGCCGGCTGCGGCTGAGCAGCGTGCCCCGCGATCTCAGCCGCTCAGATCAGGTCAGTCCGGTCATGATCGCGGGGCCGAGCAAGCCGATGAGCGCGCCCAGCACGGCCCACGCGCCCAGTGCACAGCCGGCGCCTGCGGCCCCTTTGGGTTTGCCGGGCGCCATGAGGCCGATACCGCCGGCGATCACCGCCACGAGCCCGATCACCACACTCGCCCCGGAGACGATCAGGGCAAACACCTGATACGTGTCGAAGAAGTTGCTGAACAGTGCGGGCATCACGTAGGCGACGAGCTGCTGGACGAGCCCGATGAGGACCACCAGGATGCCGGCGGCCAGAGCTACCCGCCCAGCCGAGTTGCTGCCAGTGGCTGGGCCCGGCTGGTA
This sequence comes from Ruania sp., assembly GCA_035303065.1. Lineage (GTDB taxonomy): Bacteria > Actinomycetota > Actinomycetes > Actinomycetales > Beutenbergiaceae > Ruania. Next base: position 605 of record DATGRZ010000184.1, on the reverse strand, counting down.
GGCGGCGGCGCTGTACCCGGGCTGTCCTGGATGGCCAAATTGCTGCTGAGACCCGGGCTGCTGTCGGTCGGGGCTGGGTCCGAAGCCGGTGTCCATGGCAGACCATCCTGCCAGAGCACGCCAGTCCCACGTCCAGCAGGACGACTGCCGGGCAGGACGACCGCCCGGGGCAGAAGTGCCCATCACGGGGCGGTCACCGGGCGGCTCAGGCTACGTAGCATCGGCAGATGCGACGAACTGCAACTGCTGTGCTGTGCGGGGCGTTTCTCGCCCTGGGGGTGAGTGCATGCAACCCCGAGCCGATGGATCCGACCGCCGAGTGCTCCGGCACCGAGGAGAAGCCGGCGGGGGAGCCGGGCTCTGCCGAGGTGCTGCTCACGGTCGGGAACGCCCGCGGCACCCGCCTGCTCACCACCGTGCTGTACGCCGACGGCTGGGTGCTCACCCTTGCGGAGGAGGCACCGGGCGCGGTGAATGCACTGACCGCGCCCCGGATGGCGCCACCGCCGCCGGCCGGGCGACCGTGGCAACCGGCCTACCTGGGCTCCTGCCAGCTGGACGGTATCGCAGACCTCGCCGACGAGGAGCTCGCTGCGGACGCCGAC
>DATGRZ010000183.1:0-4678 GCA_035303065.1 Ruania sp. | reverse complement strand
CCGAACATGATCGGGTCCACCTGGTCGTTCGGCACGAACTCCAGGACGTCGATCTCCTTGCTCCGCTCGGCCGGCAACGTGGCCAGGTCGTCCTCGGTGAGCACCACGGAGGCCTCACCGTCGGTGAACGCCTTGTCGATGTGCTCGAACGGCACGATCTCGCCACACTTCTCGCACCGGCGCTGGTAGCGGATGCGCCCGCCGTCGGCGTCGTGCACCTGGTGCAGGCGCACGTCGTGGCTCTCCGTGGCGCTGTAGACGGAGACCGGTACGTTCACCAGCCCGAAGGTCACCGCACCCTTCCAGATCGCCCGCATCCTCGCTCCTTCCCCCCGCCGCACGCCAGCACAGTGTGCCCGGAGTTCTGCCGTGGTCTCTAGTGAACACGTGATGCGCGGTGAACGCCAGCAGGCAAGGATGGGGTGATGGCCCGCAGCTCCACCCTGACCGAGCTCGACGGCCGGCGCCTGCAGCTGACCAGCCTGGACAAGGTGCTCTACCCGGCCAGCGGCACCACCAAGGCGGAGGTGATCGACTACTACCTGCAGGTGGCCGCTGCGATGCTGCCGCACTGTGCCGGCCGGCCGGTCACCCGCAAGCGCTGGGTGGACGGTGTCGGCACCGCGCAGTCCCCCGGGGAGGCGTTCTTCACCAAGAACCTGGACTCGGGCACCCCGGACTGGGTGGTGCGCGCCGATCTGCAGCACTCCGACCACCGCAGCACCTACCCGCTGGTCAACGACCGGGCCTCGTTGGCGTGGATGGCGCAGATGGCGGCGTTGGAGCTGCACGTGCCGCAGTGGCGGTTCGACTCCGCCGGGATGGTGCTCCCTCCGGACCGGATCGTGTTCGACCTGGACCCTGGCCCGGGCGTAGGGCTGGTGCAGGTGGCCGAGGTGGCCCGCTGGGTGCGGGACATCCTGGCCGGGATGGGGTGGGCCAGCGTGCCGGTCACGTCCGGCTCGAAGGGCATCCATGTGTATGCCGTGCTCGACGGCGGAGCCTCCGCTGATCAGGTCCGTTCCGTGGCGGCCGAGCTCGCCAGGGCGCTCGAGGCCGACCACCCGGACCTGGTGGTCTCCCGGATGAAGCGGGCCGAGCGTGCCGGGAAGGTGTTCATCGACTGGAGCCAGAACCACCCGAACAAGACCACGGTGGCGCCCTACTCCCTGCGCGGCACGCTCACCCCGTACGTGGCGGCCCCGCGCACCTGGGCGGAGCTGGACGAGGCGGACCTGCACCAGCTCACCCTGGAGGAGGTGGTCGCACGGCTGGCCGAGCACGGCGACCTGATGGCGGCCGGTCTCGCCGGGGCGGAGACCGCCGACGCGCTGGCCGACTACCGCGGCAAGCGGCGCGCGGACCGCACCCCCGAACCGGTGCCGGAGGCGGTGGCCGCACCGGGTGCGGAGGTGTTCGTGGTGCACGAGCACCATGCCCGCCGGCTGCACTGGGACCTGCGGATGTCCTACCTGGGGGTGCTGACCAGCTTCGCCGTGCCGAAGGGGCTGCCCACCGACCCGACCCGGCAGCACCTGGCGGTGCAGACCGAGGACCACCCGCTGGACTACCTCACCTTCTCCGGGACGATCCCGGCCGGGGAGTACGGCGCCGGGGAGATGACCGTCTGGGACACCGGCACGTTCGAGATCCACAAGTGGTGGCTCGGCAAGGAGATCATCGTGACCCTGCACGGCCGCGCCGACGGGCCGCTGGCCGAGCGACCGCCGGCGAAGTTCGCGCTGATCTGCACCGACGCCACCGAGCGGCAGTGGCTGGTGCACGCGATGAAACCGGGTACCTCGCGCCGCTCCCCCACCCGCGCCCCGAGGCCACCCGGACCTGCCCGACGGCAGGTGAGCTCCGCCGTCGTGCGCCCGATGCTCGCCACCCCGGGCACGGAGAGCGACGTGGGCCCCGACTGGGCGATCGAGATGAAGTGGGACGGGCAACGTGTGCTCGCCCACGTGGCGAAGGGCGAGGTGCGGCTGTGGGCACGCAGCGGGCGGGACATCACCGCCAGCTATGCCGAGCTCGCCGAGCTGGACGTGCACGCGGACTCGGCGCTGCTGGACGGCGAGGTGGTCGCGCTGGACGGCGAGAGCCGGCCGTCGTTCGCGCTGCTGCAGCCGCGGATGCAGGCCTCCCGGTCGGCGGAGATCGCTGCGGCGGCCCGGCAGCAGCGGGTGCACTACCTGGTCTTCGACGTGCTCGAGGCGAACGGGCAGGACCTCACCCGGCAGCCCTACACCGACCGGCGGGACCTGCTCGCCCGGCTGGTGGAGCCGACGGAGCACGTGCAGGTGCCAGCGGCCTTCGACGGAGACCTGGAGTCGGCGCTGGCGGCGAGCCGTGCCCGCGGCCTCGAGGGTGTGCTGGCCAAGGACCCGACGGGCCGGTACCTGCCGGGGCGCCGCGCGTCCACCTGGGTGAAGATCAAGCACACCGCCGCGGTGGACGTGGTGGTCTGCGGCTGGCGTCCGGGGCGCGGGGAACGCACCGGGCAGATCGGTTCGCTGCTGCTGGCCGTACCGACCGCGGCCGGCGGGCTGCGCTACGTGGGCCGGGTGGGCACCGGCTTCTCCGCTGCGCAGACCCGGGACTGGGTGGCGATGCTCACCCCGGAGGAGGTCGAGGAGCCCGCCGTGGCCGACGTACCGGCCGCGGACGCCCGGGACGCACGCTGGCTGGACCCGGTACGGGTGGCCGAGGTGGTCTTCGGTGAGTGGACGCCCACCGGTCGGTTGCGGCACCCGCGGTGGCGGGGCTGGCGCCCGGACCTCGCCCCGGCGGACATCGGGCCGCCGGACGTGGGTTGAGACTCGGTCAGACCGGCCGGCGCACCAGGTACACGAAGGAGCGGGCCGAGCGTCGGGGCATGCGCAAGGCCGGGCGCAGGTGCCCGCGGCGGGCGAGGATCGTGCCCACCACCAGGGCGCCGAGCAGCGGACCGGCGGCACAGGCGGCCAGGCCGGCGTGCGGGCCGGCCCACTCGCACACCCAGCCGATGATCACTCCGGAGGCCGCCTGCGCGCCCATGTTGATCAGCACGTACAAGGAGAGCACCCGTCCGCGCATGGCCGGGTCCACGCTGGTCTGCACCAGGGTGTTCGACCGGGTCAGGTACAGCAGGCAGGTGGCGCCCATCGCGTACAGCACGAGCAGGAACAGCGCGGTGCTGCCGACCAGGGCGGCGACCAGCTGGAGCACACCGAGCGTGGCGGCGCCGGCCACAAGGGTGCGCAGCCGCAGCCGCCGGGCCCGCCCGGCCAGCAGTGCACCGGTGATGGCACCCATCGCGAGGGTGGAGGTGAGCAGGCCGTAGCCGCTGGCGCCCAGGTCGATCACCTCGGCGGCGTAGGCGGTGAGCACTGTGGCCATGTTCACACCGGTGAGCGCCACGAAGCCGACCAGCACGCACGCCCAGAGGATCTCCGGGCGCTCGGCGACGTGCGCGAGCCCGGCGCGCAGCTGGCCCTTGGCGCGGCGCAGCACCGGTACGGCGAACATCTCCGCCCGGCGCATGGAGTGGATCAGCGACGCGGCGGTGAAGCAGGCCAGCGCGTTCACCACGAACGCCCAGCCGCTGCCGACCAGGGCGATCAGCGCGGCGGCGAACGCGGGGCCGATCAGCGCACCGAGCTGGAAGATGGAGGTGTTCATGCTGATCGCCCGGCGGAGCAGCTTGGGACCGGCGATCTCGTGCACGAACGCCTGCCGGGCCGGGTTGTCCACCACGATCGCCATCCCGCCGAGGAACGCGGAGGCCAGCACGTGCCAGGCCTGCACCACACCGGCGAGGGTGAGCACGCCGACGGCGAGGGTGAACACGCCGAACAGCGACTGGGTGATGGTGAGGATCGTGCGCCGGTCGTACCGGTCGGCCAGCACCCCGCCGAACAGCCCGAACAGCAGCATCGGGGTGAACTGCATCGCCACGGTGAGCCCGACCAGGGCTGCTGAGCCGGTGAGCTCGAGCATCAGCCAGTCCTGGGCCACCCGGGCGGCCCACCCGCAGGTGCTGGTGAGCAGCTGGGCGGTGACGTAGAGGCGGTAGTTGCGCACCTTGAGCGCGTCCACCAGTCCGGTCTCCGACGACGGCGCAGCCTGGGCCGTGCGGTGCAGTCGCCGGGGCGAGAGGCTCGCCCAGGCGGGTCGGCGGGTGGTCGCCAGGCGCACCATCGTGCTGGGTGTGGGCCTGGACGTGGGCCCGGGGGTGGGCGTGCTGGTCCCGGACGTGCCGGGCCGGGCGGTGGACAGGCCCAGGTGGCGGTGCCGTCGGGACGGGCGCACCTTGGCTGGCCGGTTGTGCCGTCGGGCCCGGATGCGTTGCGCGCGAGCCTCCCGGGCGGAGACCGTGCGGGCGGGTGCCGCGTCGGTGCTGGAGTCGGGTTCAGTGTCGGTATCGAGTTCGGTGGCAGTCACGTATGGGGTCGCGGAATCAGGTGGATGGTCGGTGGTGGACGGCCAGGTCGGACCCGAGCGGGCCGAGTGCACGGGAGTCACTGCCGATGCGGAGATCTCGGGTCGTGTGGTCGGTGGTGCAGTACCACGCTAAGCAGCCACACGTCATTTATCCAACCTATAGCGTCTATAATTGCCATTGTGTAGCACAATGACCGGTCCTACGATGGTCGAATCGATACGACGAGGAGACGATCCCTTTGTTCGACCCGGC
>DATGRZ010000182.1:0-3225 GCA_035303065.1 Ruania sp. | reverse complement strand
GGAGATCCTCGAAGCGGTCTCGCCGCGGAACCAGCGCATCGCGCTGGCCGACCCACGCTCCGAAGTCGAGGTCTACATCGAAGCGGCCGGGAACCCGGACGTGAGCAACTTCCGGGATTTCCAGCCCACCACGCTAGGCGTACCGGAGGCGCGGGAGCAGGGCCCGTTGTACACGCTGGACCATGTGGACCTGGTGCTGCGGGATGTCGAGGTGGCCGGACTGCTCGCCGACGTGACCGCCCTACGCGACCTGGCCCGTGAGCTCCCCGAGCACAGCACCCGTCGGGCCCAGGTGCTGCGCGCGCTGGACACCGCCGTGGACGCCGTTGACCCGGACGACGTGCCCGGCAGTGCGACCACCGCCCGCGCGGTGCTCGCCCCGGCCCTGGCGGTGCGGGCCGCCGAGGGCACGCACCAGGTGGTCGCAGTGGGGCACGCGCACATCGACTCCGCCTGGCTGTGGCCCACCCGGGAGACGATCCGCAAGTGCGCCCGCACGTTCGCGAACGTGCTCGCGCTGATGGACGAAGATCCGGACTTCGTGTTCGTCTGCTCCTCGGCGCAGCAGTACGCCTGGATCGCCGAGCACTACCCCGCCCTGTTCGACCGGATCAAGACGCGGGTGGCCGAGGGCCGGTGGGTGCCGGTCGGGTCGATGTGGGTGGAGTCGGACACGAACATGCCCGGCGGGGAGGCCTTCGTGCGCCAGCTGGTGGCCGGGAAGCGGTTCTTCCTGGAGCACTTCGGCCTGGAGACCCGGGACGTGTGGCTGCCGGACTCCTTCGGCTACTCCGGTGCCCTGCCGCAGCTGGCCCGGCTGGCCGGGGCGCAGTGGTTCCTGTCCCAGAAGCTCAGCTGGAACGAGACCGACGCGATGCCGCACCACACGTTCTGGTGGGAGGGCATCGACGGCTCCCGGGTGCTCACCCACTTCCCGCCGGTGGACACCTACAACTCCGACCTGTCCGCTGCGGAGCTGACGCACGCCGAGCGCAACTTCGCGGACAAGGCGGTCGCCTCCGCCTCGATCGTTCCGTTCGGATATGGCGACGGCGGAGGTGGCCCGTCCCGGGAGATGGTCGCCCGGGCCAGGCGGTACTCCGATCTCGACGGCGTCCCCCGGGTGCGGATGGACTCTCCGGTGGCGTTCTTCTCCGCCACCCAGGCCGAGGTGCCCGCCGACCTGGGCACCTGGACCGGGGAGATGTACCTGGAGTTCCACCGCGGCACCTACACCTCCCAGGCGCGCACCAAGCGCGGCAACCGGCGCAGCGAGCACCTGCTGCGGGAGGCCGAGCTGTGGGCGACCACCGCTGCCGTGCGCACCGGCGCCGAGTACCCCTACGAGCTGCTGGAGCGCTGCTGGCACACGGTGTTGCTGAACCAGTTCCACGACATCCTGCCGGGCAGCTCGATCGGCTGGGTGTACCGGGACGCGGAGGCGGACTACGCCCAGGTGAGCCAGGACCTGGAGGGCGTGATCGACCAGGCGATCTCCGCCGTCGCCGGTGAGGGTGAGCAGGAGGTGCTGCTGAACGCCGGACCGCTACCGGTGCGCGGGGTAGCCGCGGGCGCGGGCAGCGCACCGGGCGAGCCGGACGGGGAGGAGGTTCGCCTGACCCGGGCGGGCGACGCCGTCGTGCTGGAGAACGGTGTGCTGCGGGTGGAGATCGATGGTCGCGGACTGGTCACCTCGCTGGTGCACCTGCCCTCCGGGCGGGAGGCGATCGCTGCCGGGATGGCCGGGAACCTGCTCACCGTGCACCGGGACGTACCGCGGCAGTGGGACGCGTGGGACACCGATGCGGAGTACCGCCGGGTGGCCACCGAGCTGACCGAGGCCGAGCAGGTGGAGGTGCTGGCCCACGGGCCGGAGGAGGCGCGCGTACAGGTGCGGCGGGTCTCCGGAGCGTCGACGTTCACCCAGGTGCTCACCGTGCGCCGCGGCGATGCGGTGCTGCAGGTCGACACCGAGGTGGACTGGCACGAGCGGCAGAAGCTGGTCAAGCTCGGCTTCCCGCTGGCGGTGCACGCGGACTCCTCAGCAGCGGAGACACAGTTCGGGCACGTGGTCCGGCCCACGCACACGAACACCTCCTGGGACGCGGCGAAGTTCGAGATCTGCGCGCACCGGTGGGTGCACGTGGGTGAGGCGGACTTCGGGGTGGCGATCGCCAACGACGCCACCTACGGCCACGACGTCACCCGGGTGCGCGCCCCGATGCCAGCGCCGGCCACCACCACACCCGGGCCGCTGCCGGCCACCGGTGCGGCGCCGGCGACACTGGTGCGTCAGTCGCTGCTAAAGGCGCCGCTGTACCCGGACCCGGAGGCGGACCAGGGCCGGCACACCTTCACCACGCTGGTGCAGCCCGGGGCCGGGATCGCCGAGGCGGTCGCCGCCGGGTACCGGGCGAACCTGCCGCTGCGGGCTGCGCGGGCGACCGGTGAGGTGGCGCCGCTGGTGCGCGTGGACGGCGAGGGGGTGCTGGTGGAGTCGGTCAAGCTCGCCGAGGACCGCAGCGGGGACGTGGTGGTGCGGTTGTACGAGGCCCTCGGTGGGCGGCGGCAGGCGCGGGTGCACGCCGACTTCGCCTGCCGCGAGGTGGTGGTCACCGACCTGCTGGAGCGGGAGCTGGAGCCGGCCGGCGAGCCGGGGGGTGCCGGTGACGCGGGGCTCCCGGTGCAGCTGGGCCCGTTCGAGGTGCGCACGCTCCGCTTCCGCCGCTGACCCCACGTACTGCGAACGCCCCTGCTTCGCGGCTCCCGCCCGGCGTGTCGCCGCGAAGCAGGGCGTTCGCGAAGGATGGGTGGGCGGGTCAGCCGATGTGCACGCGGCGGCCCTGCACCCGCCAGCCCTCGCGCGCCAGCCTGCCGACCTGCTCCACCAGCTGGGCGCGCTCGGCGACCTTGATCCGCTCGGTGAGGGTCTCCTCGGTGTCCTCGTCCAGCACCGGCACCGCGGTCTGGGCGATGATCGCGCCGGTGTCCACTCCGTCGTCGACCACGAACAGGGTGGCGCCGGCGACCTTCACGCCATACTCCAGCGCGTCCCGGGGGCCATGGATACCGGGAAAGGCGGGCAGCAGCGAGTTGTGCGTGTTCAGGTAACGGCCGCCGAACGCGGCGAGGAACTGCGGGCCGACGAGCTTGAGGAAGCCGGCCGAGATCACCAGGTCGGGTTCGTGCGCGACCACCTCGGCGGTGAGGGCGGCGTCCCAGTCG
>DATGRZ010000181.1:0-7923 GCA_035303065.1 Ruania sp. | reverse complement strand
CGCCAGTTCACCGGCGGGGACGAGAACACCGAGACCGTGCTGCTGGACTACCAGCAGCACCAGCGCCGGCTGCTGCCGCTGCTGGCGCGCACCTACGCGGCGCAGTTCATGCACAACCAGCTTGGCCAGCGGTTCCACGAGGTGTTCTCCGGTGAGCACGACACCGACGGTGACCGGCAGGACCTGGAGACCCTGGCGGCGGCGTCCAAGCCGGTGAGCACCTGGTTGGCGCTGGAGACCATCCAGATGGCCCGCGAAGCCTGCGGCGGCGCCGGGTACATGGCGGAGAACAAGTTCGTCGGCTGGCATGCGGACATGGACGTGTACGTCACCTTCGAGGGCGACAACAACGTGCTGCTGCAGCTGGTCGGCAAGCGGCTGCTCACCGACTACAGCCGGGAGATGGCGCAGATGGACGTGGCCGGCGCAGTGCGCTGGGTCGCCGACCGGGCCGTAGACATGACCCTGCACCGCACCCCGCTGCGCCGGACCGCGCAGTCGATCCAGGACTGGGGCTCCCGGGCCCGGTCGGCCACCGAGGTGCGCGACCCCGAGGCGCAGCGCGAGCTGCTCGAGGACCGGGTGGAGACGATGGTCGAGGAGGTCGCCCTGGCGTTGCGTGCCGGCAAGGGGGCGCCACCGCAGGTGGCCGCGGACCTGTTCAACTCCCACCAGCACGATCTGATCGAAGCGGCCCGGGCGCACGCCGAGCTGCTGCAGTGGGAGGCGTTCACCGAGGCGCTGGAGGGCATCACGGACTCCGGCACCCGGACGGTGATGACCTGGCTGCGGGACCTGTACGGGCTGACCACGATCGAGAAGAACCTCGCCTGGTACCTGCTGAACGGGCGGCTCTCGGCGCAGCGGGCGCGCACGGTGACCAGCTACATCAACCGGCTGCTGCCTCGGCTGCGAGCCCACGCCGTCGACCTGGTGGACGCCTTCGGCTACACGAAGGAGCACATCGGGGCCACGATCGGCACCGGCGTGGAGGCGGAGCGCCAGACCGAGGCGCGGGAGTACTACCGGCGCCAGCGGGCCTCGGGGGACAGCCCGATCAGCGAGAAGGACCTGCGCAAGGCGCAGGCCAAGGCCAGCTGACCAGCTCTTCGTCCCGCGGGGGCGGCCCTCGCGGGGGCGGCTCTATGGCTGCGAGGGTGCACCTATGGTTGCAGATCGCGCAGATCGCAACCACAAGGGCACCCTCGCGAGCTTCCGGTGGAGGGTTGAGTGGGGCGAAGTTGCGGATCGGCGGGTTGGGTGGGCCGGGGTCGCCGGTCAGCTCGCGGCGTGGGCCAGCTCCTCGGCGTCCACCTCGGCATTCCACTGCTTCTTGGCTGCGCGCCACTGCTCGTCGTTGTTGCCGCGGCGCCAGTAGCCAGAGATGGACAGGTCCTGCCTCGGCACCTCCTTGGTGAACCGCAGCCAGGAGCGCAGCTCCTTGACCGTCATCGCGTCCCCGTGCACGAACGCGTGCACCCGGCCGGGCGGGAACTCCAGCTCGGTGACCGCACGGACCAGGTCCTCACCGGGTCCGCCGGTGGCCTCCGAGCGGTGGATCCAGCGCACCTGCGCGTGCGCAGCGGTGAGCAGGGTCTGCTCCTCGGCCGGATCGGCGACCTCGATGAACGCGTGCACCTTCGCGCCCTCCGGCATCGCCTCCAGTGCGGTGGCGATGGCCGGCAGCGCGGACTCGTCACCGACGAGCAGGTGCCAGTCCGCCTCCGGGTCGGGGGCGTAGGCGCCACCGGGGCCGGCGACCTGGACCTGGTCGCCGGGCTTGGCGTGCTCTGCCCACGGTCCGGCGATGCCCTCACCGCTGTGCACCACGAAGTCCAGGGCCACCCGGCCGGTCTCGGCGTCGAACCAGCGGATCGTGTAGGTACGCATCACCGGCCAGTCCTCGGCCGGGATCCGGGCCTTCACCTCCTCCATGTCGAACGGCTCGACGACGCCGCTCCCCGGGCGGGGCAGGATCACCTTGACGTAGGCGTCGGTGTTGCCTGCCGGGTCGAGAGCCAACGGGCCGCCGCCCGGAGCGGAGAGCACTATGCGCACCATCTTCGGGGTGATCCGCTCGGTACTGACGACTTCGGCACGCTGAGGCGCACGACGGGCCACAGAAACCTCCTTGATTAGGTAAGGCCAGCCTAACAAAATTCCGATCGGGTGTGCCCGGGCCCCTGGAGATGGTGCGGCACAGGTGCCGGGAGCCGGCAGGGATGCGGTGAGCCCGGTGCCTCCGGGCCGCTCAGGCGGCCAGGCGGCCGGTGATCTGTGCTGCCAGCCGGCGGGCACGGTCGTGCGCGTCCGCCATCGAGGCCTGGTGCTTCGGCAGCAGCGGCGCCAGCGCCGGCGTATGGGGTGCGAGCGTCAGCTCCGGGACGACGGTGGCCACGTCGAGGCCCAGGAGCTCCTTCCGTCCGAGCATCGCTTCGGCAGTGGGCACCACGTAGTCGAAACCGTGGTTGGGAGCCTCCGGACCGTAGCTGCCGCCGCGCGCCGAGACCAGCACTGCGGGGCGCCCGGCCGCCGGGTTCGGTCGGACGGTGCGACCGACCACGATCACCTGGTCCAGCCAGGCCTTGAACACCGACGGCATCGTGAGGTTGTACATCGGCACCGTGAACAGGTAGGCCCCGGCCCCGAGGAACTCCTCGATCAGGCCGTCCTGCAGTGCGACGGCGGCTGCCTGCTCCTCGGTGTGCTCGGCGGGATCGGTTTCCCGGGCGGTGATCCCGGCAGCGTCGAGGTGAGGCACCGGCGCCGCGGCGAGGTCCCGGTGCACCACGGTGCCGTCCCAGTGGTCCAGGAAGGAGTCGGCGACGTGCCGGGAGATGGAGGCCTCGCCGAGGGCGGAGGAGTCGATGTGCAGCAGGTAGGACATGAGCGGTTCCTTTCGTAGTGGCAGAGTCCGTTCCGGCGATCTGCCGAACGGGGGTCGTGGGTGGCGGCTGGTGCCCGCCGCCGGGGCGATACATACTGGGAGTGCGGTTGCACACCGAAGGAGGGGCGTGATGGCGGTCGAACGAAAGATCAGCGGTCCGTGCCAGGCGTGGCCGGAGGACAGCGGCTTCATCCGCGAGGTGCTCGACCGGATCGGCGACAAGTGGACGATGCTGGTGGTCAGCACGCTCGGTTCCGGACCGTTGCGCTACTCCGACGTGCAGGCGAGCATCCCAGGAATCTCCCAGCGGATGCTCACCCAGACGCTGAAGCACCTCGAGCGCGACGGGCTGATCACCCGGACCGCCTACCCGGAGGTTCCGCCCCGGGTGGAGTACGAGCTGACCGAGCTAGGTGGATCGCTGATGGCTGCGGTCACCGAGATGGCCCGGTGGGCCGCCGCCCACCACGGCGAGATCGCCAGCAACCGGGCGGCCAGCCGGCAGGCCGGGGTGGGCCGGGAGCGAGCGCGGGCAGGCGCGCCGGGCCGGTGAGTGGCCGGCGGGTCACTCGTGCGTGGCCTCCGGCCGGTCGCCGGGTGTGGCCCCGGCGCCAGGAGGCTTCTGGTCGTCGGGGCCGGCCGTCGCCGTGTTCTCGGTGGTGTCGATGTGGCACACTCCGGTCTCCGGATCGCACCATCCGCTGGCCGGGACGGTGAAGAGCTCGGGCCTGGTCCTGCTCCCGCTCATGATGCGCGCTCGCTCGGCACGGCTCCGGCGGCCTGCTCCAGCAGCTGGTCGTAGCCGGACGGCTTGAGTGCACCGGGGGCGGCCACCCGCCGGCCGACGACGACGAACGGGACACCGCTGGCGCCGAGCTCCAGGGCCTCGTCCCGGTCGGCGCGGACGCGGTCGGCATACTCGTCGCTGTCGAGGATCTCGTGGACCCGCTGCCCGTCCAGACCGACGCCCTCGGCCACGCCGAGGAGCACGTCCGTCTGGTACGGGTCGAGGGTGCCGGTGAACAGGCCGTCCTGGAGGGTGGAGAAGAGCTCGAACCCCAGGCCCTGGTCGGCCGCGTACTGCACGACCCGGTGCAGGTCGAACGTGTTGGCCACCATGCGGTCGATGGCGTACTCGAGTCCTTCTCGACGTGCGAACGCCTGCATCTGCCGTTCTGCGGCGAGGAGCTGTTCGGCGCTGCCACCGTGACTGCGCAGGTAGCTCGCCTCGTTCGTCTCCGGCTCGGTGGGTGCGTCCGGGTCCAGCTGGAACGAGCGGATCAGCACCGTGAAGCGGCCGGCGTCCGGCCTGCGCTCGATGGCGCCCTGGAGCCGGTGCTTGCTGACGTAGCACCACGGGCAGCCGAGGTCCGCCCACATCTCGATGACCACGTCAGCGCCCTCTGAGTCGGGCATCTGCTTCTTCATCTCTTCACCTCACTAGTAGTGCGTAACAACATGGTGAGTGAGTTTTGAGGGCGGCACAAAAGGCACCTTGAGGTGCGTGGCCCCTACGTCGCGCTGTGCGAGGCTGGCCGGATGGCGGACCCGAGCGACGTGGCCCCCGGCGTGCTGGTGTTCACCTCACGGACGATGGCCACCACCTCCACAGTGGTGCACGACGGCACCCGCGCACTCCTGGTCGACCCGGCCTGGCACGCCGAGGAGCTGCAGGCGATCGCCGATGTGCTCGCGGACCGAGGGCTGCAGGTCGAGCTGGGCTGGGCCACGCACGCCCACCACGACCACCTGCTCTGGCACCCCCGGTTCGGGTCGGCGCCCCGGTGGGCCACGCCGTCGGCAGCGGCCACGGCGAGGGTGCACCTGGCCGAGGTCCGTGCGGCTCTGGAACCGACCCTGCCGGCGGGGCTGCGCGACCTCGCCGGGCAGGTGCAGGCGTTCGACGGCGCCCGGTTGCCCTGGTCCGGCCCGGTCGCCGAGGTGGTCGTGCACCAGGCGCACTCCCCGGGGCACGGTGCCCTCTGGCTGCCGGAGGCGCAGGTGCTGCTCGCCGGGGACATGCTCTCCGACACGGAGATCCCGCTGTGTGCGGAGACCGGGGTGGCTACCTACGCCAGCGGGCTGGAGCGGCTCGAGCCGTATGTGCACCAGGCGCAGGTGCTCGTCCCGGGGCACGGCGCACCCGCCCGCGCGGGCACCGCGGACAGCCCGGCGGCCCGGCTCGCCGCCGACCGCGCCTACCTGGAGGCGCTCGCGGCCGGTGGCGGCCAGGACGATCCCCGCCTGCGCGGCGCCCCGGCGTGGCTGGTCGCCGAGCACGAGGCCAACTCGGCCAGCCGATGAGGCATGCCCGCCGGGCCGGCACGGTCGGTGCTGCGCAACCGCCCGGAATAGAACCTCTTATGCCCCGGTTCCGATACATGCAAACGCATCGACCGCCGTCGTGCTGCGGGACGAGTGCACCAGATACGACCACCAGCGGTGAGGACCTGTGACGGACTACGGACACGACCTTCTCTTCGGCTCGTTCATCACCCCGAGCAACCGGGACCCGGAGAGCGTGGTCGCGCTCACCCAGCTCTCCGAGCGGGCCGGGCTGGACCTGGCCACGTTCCAGGACCACCCGTACCAGCCGGCGTTCCTGGACACCTGGACGCTGCTCTCCTACCTGGCGGCCCGCACCGAACGCATCCGGCTGGCGGGCAACGTCCTCAACCTGCCGCTGCGTCAGCCGGCGGTGCTGGCCCGGTCCGCGGCGAGCCTCGACCTGCTCTCCGGTGGCCGGATCGAGGTCGGCCTCGGGGCGGGTGGGTTCTGGGACCCGATCGTGGCGATGGGCGGTACCCGGCTGACTCCCGGTGAGTCGGTCACCGGCCTGTCCGAGGCGATCGAGATCTTCCGCGGGATCTGGGACGCCGGCGCCACGCAGCGGCTGGTCGTGGACGGGCAGGTGCACCAGGTCGACGGCGCCAAGCGCGGACCCGCACCCGCCCACGACATCGACATCTGGGTCGGTGGGCTCAAGCCGCGGATGCTGCGGCTCATCGGCCGCCAGGCCGACGGCTGGCTGCCGTCGCTGGCCTACCTCGGGGGTATGCAGCAGATCGCCGAGTCCAACGCCACCATCGACGCTGCCGCTCAGGACGCGGGCCGCGACCCGAGCCAGGTCCGGCGGCTGCTGAACATCGGCGGACAGCTCACCGACCGCAGCAGCGAGCAGCTGTTCGTCGGCCCGGTAGGGCAGTGGGTGGACCAGCTCGCCACGCTCACCCTGGAGCACGGCATCAGCGCCTTCATCCTCGCCGGCGACGACCCCACCGCGATCGCCACGTTCGGCCAGGAGATCGCCCCGGCAGTGCGCGAGCTGGTGCGCAGCGAGCGGGCCAGCGCCTGACCGCCCCGGACCACGCCCCCGTCGACCCGAGGACCTCATGGACTACGGACACCCACTCAGCTTCGGCGTCACGATCACCCCGACGAACGCCGACCCCTCGCTGCCGGTCCACCTCGCCCGGCGCAGCGAGCAGGCCGGCCTGGACCTGGTCACCTTCCAGGACCACCCGTACCAGCCCGCGTTCCACGACACCTGGACGTTGCTCGGCTGGGTGGCCGGACAGACCGAGCGGATCGGCCTGGCGCCGAACGTGCTGAACGTGCCGATGCGCCAGCCCGCCGTGCTCGCCCGGGCGGCCGCGAGCCTGGACCTGCTCTCCGGCGGACGGCTCACCCTGCCGCTCGGTGCCGGTGCCTTCTCCGACGCGATGGCCGCGATGGGCGCACGGCCGCTGCGCGGTGGCGAGGCGGTGGACGCCCTCGAGGAGGCGATCGACATCATCCGCGGACTGTGGAACGCCACCGTGCGCACCCCGCTGACCACCCGCGGCAGCCACCACCGGGTGCAGGACGCTGGCCGCGGGCCGGCGCCGGAGCACGACGTGCCGATCTGGGTCGGTGGCCGCAAGCCGCGGATGCTCGACCTCATCGGCCGGCTCGCCGACGGCTGGGTGGTCCCTGGCGGCACCTCCGAGCTGGCTGACCTGCCGGAGATGAACCGCCGGATCGACACGGCCGTCATCGCCGCAGGGCGGGACCCGCGGGAGATCCGCCGCGTGCTGAACCTGCCCGGCCGGTTCCAGGACCGCGACGGCGGGCTGCTGGTCGGCCCGCCCGGCCAGTGGGTGGAGCAGCTGCTTCCGCTCACGCTCGAGCACGGCATCGGCACCCTGGTCCTGGCCGCCGACGATGCGGCCACCATCGAACGGTACGCCGCGGAGGTCGCCCCGGCGCTGCGCGCGGCAGTCGCCGATGAGCGCTCCGGCCGCGGCCAAGCCACCCGCACGGTGGTCAGCACCGCCGTGCGCATCCAGCGTCACCCGGGCATCGACTACGACTCCGTACCGACCACGCTGGTCGAGCAGGCGGTCGAGCCCGGACACGTCGCCTACGCCCGCACCCGCTCGAACTACCTGCGTAGCGGCTCGCCCGGGCTCGTGCTCCGACCGGCGGATACCGCCCAGGTCGGCGAGGCGATCCGCTGGGCCCGCACCCAGCCGGTGCCGTTGTCCGTGCGCAGCGGCGGGCACGGGGTCAGCGGGCGGTCCACGAACCGCGGCGGCATCGTCATCGACCTGGGTCGGCTGCGGGAGATCGAGGTGCTCGATCTGCCCACCCGCCGGGTCCGGATCGAACCTGGTGCCCGCTGGGGTGAGGTCGCCGCAGCGCTGCGCCCCTACGGCTGGGCGCTGAGCTCCGGCGACTCCGGCGGCGTGGGGGTGGGCGGGCTGGCCACCACCGGCGGGATCGGCTTCCTCGGCCGAGCCCACGGACTGACCATCGACCACGTGCGGGCTGTGCAGCTGGTGCTCGCCGACGGCTCGGTGGTCCGCGCCAGCGAGAGCGAGAACCCGGACCTGTTCTGGGGGGTGCGCGGCGCCGGCTTCACCCTGGGGATCGTCACCTCGTTCGAGTTCGAGGTGGACGAGGTGGGCGACATCGGCTTCGGCCAGCTGGTCTACGACGTCACCGCCGACCTGGCCGGGTTCCTGCAGCGGTGGGGTCGGGCCGTGGAGACCAGC
>DATGRZ010000180.1:0-5376 GCA_035303065.1 Ruania sp. | reverse complement strand
GCAGTTCGAATTCCACCTGTGGGTGTTCGGCGAGGTGCACCTGGTCACCTCGTTGTTCTTCGACATCGGCGTGTTCCTGGTGGTGGTCGGGCTGATGCTGGACGTGCTCCGCTCGCTGGGCTCCGAGGTGGACCGGCAGGGAGAGGCCGCCGGCCAGGCGGCCCCGGACGTGGCGCACGACTCCCCACGCAGCACCGCCGACGACACCGAGCCGGAGCTGGTGCACTCCGGGGACGGGGGCGCCCGATGACCGCGAGGAGCCCACACGCAGGTGCGCCGAGGAACGGGGTGCGGCGCAGCGAGGCACCGCAGCGGGTAGAGAGGGGGGTGCGGTGAACATCGAGATGAGCCCCTCGCTCGCGCTCGTGGTCGCGGTCGGCGTACTGGTCGGCACCGGTGTGTACCTGCTGCTGGAGCGGTCCCTGTCCCGGGTGATCGTCGGCGTCACGCTGATCAGCAACGGCGTGAACGTGCTGTTCCTGATCGCTGGCGGTGCCGCCGGTGGGCCGCCGCTGATCGGCTCCACCGACACCGAGCAGATGAGCGACCCGTTGCCGCAGGCGATGGTGCTCACCGCCATCGTGATCAACCTGGGCCTGACCGCCTTCGTGCTCGCGATGGCCTACCGGTCCTGGCAGCTGCACGGGCACGACGAGGTGCAGGACGACCTCGAGGACCGCCGCATCGCCCGCCGTGCCGCACTGCGGGAGGCGGACAGCCGCGCCGATGACGTCGGCACCGACCTGCAGACCGAGGCCGCCGAGGCCCGGGACGAGACCGAGGAGGTGCCGGCCGGCGCGCAGGGGACACCGGAGGCACACACCCCGGAGGACTCTTCCGGCGACCCGAGCACGGGAGGAGACCGATGACCTGGCTCGTCCCGTTACCGGTGGTGGTGCCACTGGTGGGCGCCGGTCTGGCGCTGGCGGTCTCCCGACGCCCCCGCGCGCAGGGGATCATCTCGGTGGCTGCGGTGAGCACAGTGCTCGCCGTGGCGGTGGTGCTGATCTTCCTCACCCACACCGCCGGCCCGCAGGTGGTGGACGTCGGCGACTGGGCGGCGCCGGTGGGGATCGCCCTGGTCGCCGACCGGCTCTCCGCGCTGATGCTCGTGGTCTCCGAGCTGGTGATCCTCGGCGTGCTCGCCTACTCCCTGGCTCAGGGTCTTGCGGACGGCAACGACGGCGCCCCGGTGGCGATCTACCACCCGACCTACCTGGTGCTGGCCGCCGGAGTGTCGATGGCGTTCCTGTCCGGGGACCTGTTCAACCTGTACGTCGGCTTCGAGATCCTGCTCGCGGCCAGCTTCGTGCTGCTCACCCTCGGTGGCACCGGGGAACGTATCCGTGCTGGGTCCATCTACGTGGTGGTCTCACTGCTGTCCTCGGTGCTGTTCCTGGTCTCGATCGCGCTCATCTATGCCGCCACCGGCACACTGAACATGGCCCAGCTGGCCGAGCGGTTGCCGGAGGTGGACTCCGGGGTGCGGCTGCTGCTGCAGATCATGCTGCTGCTCGGGTTCGCCATCAAGGCGGCGGTCTTCCCGCTGTCGGCCTGGCTGCCGGACTCCTATCCGACCGCCCCGGCACCGGTGACCGCAGTGTTCGCCGGACTGCTCACCAAGGTCGGTGTGTACGCGATCATCCGCGCCCAGACGCTGCTGTTCACCGACTCCCGGCTGGACACGGTGCTGCTGGTCGCGGCGATCGCCACCATGCTGGTGGGCATCGTCGGCGCGGTCGCGCAGGAGGACATCAAACGTCTGCTCTCGTTCACCCTGGTCAGCCACATCGGCTACATGATCTTCGGCATCTCGCTGGCCTCGGACACCGGCCTGTCCGCCTCGATCTTCTACATCGTGCACCACATCACCGTGCAGACCGCGTTGTTCCTCATCGCCGGTCTGGTGGAGCGCCGTGGTGGTACCACCTCCCTGGAGCAGCTGGGCAGCCTGGCGAAGGTCGCCCCGGCGCTGGGTGCGGTGTTCTTCCTGTCCGCGATGAACCTGGCCGGAATCCCGCCGATGTCCGGGTTCCTCGGCAAGGTCGGGCTGCTGCAGGCCGGCGTCCAGGACGGGACGGTGCTCGCCCTGGTCGGTGTGGGCACCGGGCTGCTCACCTCCCTGCTCACCCTGTACGCGGTGATCAAGGCCTGGAACAAGGCGTTCTGGCAGGAGGCCCCCGAGCCGTTGCCGGACACCCGGGTGCCGCGCACCATGTTCGGACCGGCCGCAGCGATCGCCTCCGTCGGGGTGCTGATCGCCGTGATCGGCGGCCCGCTGTACACCTACACCGATGACGCCGCCCGCGACCTGCGTTCCCGCACCCCCTACATCGAGTCGGTGCTGGTGCACGGGGACCGGGGCACCGGCCAGTCCTCCGACGCTGCCGGAGGTGACGGATGAGATCACCGGACGCCTACGACTGGCTGCGCCGCTGGCCGATGGCGGTGTGGATGACCATCGTCTGGGTGCTGCTCTGGGGCAACCTGACCGTGGCGAACGCGATCACCGGCGCGGTGATCAGCTTCGGCCTGCTGCGGGTGATGCCGATGCCGCGGGTCGGCTTCGACGGGCACGTGTCCGTGATCGGCACCGTTGTGCTGCTCGGCCGGCTGCTGGTGGACATCACCCGTGCCTCGATCAACGTCGCTGCGCACGCCCTGCGCTTCGGCCACTACCCCAAGGGTGCGGTGATGCGGGTGAAGCTCGCCTCCACCTCCGACCTGGTGCTCACGTTGACGGCGGAGCTCACCGTGATCGTGCCCGGTTCCATCGTGGTGGAGGCGCACCGGCTCACCGGCATGCTGTACGTGCACGTGCTCGACGCCAGCGCGCCCGGTGCGGTGGAGAAGGCGCGCCGCGGGGTGCTGCAGCAGGAGAAGTGGGTAATGTATGCCCTCGCCAAGGACGAGGACATCGCCGAGGCCGGTTACCCGCCCCGCCCGTGGCGGCGGCGCGCGCGGCAGCAGGCAGCAAGGAGCCAGCAGTGAGCCCGATCGTGATGGCGGTGTGCGCTGCGCTGCTGGTCCCGGCGGCGCTGATCACCCTGTTCCGGGTGGAGCGCGGACCGAGCATGCTGGACCGGATCGTCGCCCTGGACGTGCTGGTCTCCTGCCTGATGGGTTGCCTGGCGCTGGTCTCGTTGTGGTTCGGCCGCACCGACCTGGTGCTGCTGCTGACCGTGCTCGCGCTGGTCGGGTTCGTCGGATCGGTCACCCTGGCCCGGTTCGCTGCTGCGGAACCGGAGGCGGAGGGGCGGATCCTCACCGCTCAAGAGGCTGCCGAGGCTGAGGCCCGCGCGCGGTTCGGGGACGGTGAGCCGTGACCGTCGCCGAGATCCTCTCCGCCGTGCTGCTGATCAGCGGGTCGGCGCTGACCTTCATCGCCGCTGTCGGGCTGGCCCGGTTCCCGGACCTGCTCTCCCGGATGCACGCGGCCACCAAACCGCAGGTGCTCGGGCTGCTGCTGATGATGGGCGGGTTGGCGATCAGCCTCGGCTCCAGCCAGATCACCTGGAAGCTCACCCTGGTGGTGATGTTCCAGCTGATCACCGCCCCGGTCTCGGCGCACATGGTCGGCCGCGCCGGATACCGCACGCACAAGGTCGACCCAGAGCACCTGGTCACCGACGAGCTCACCGAAGACCTGCAGCGTGCCCGCGCCGAGGCAGAGCAGGAGTCCTGACCTACACCACAAGGTCAATTGAGGTCGGGCACCGGTGCCCGACCTCAATTGACCTTCTTGTCGCTGGGTCAGCCCGCCAGGTGGAAGTGCCGCCGGAGCGCGCGGTGCCACGTGTTCGCCGGCAGGTCCGGACGCAGTGCCGCCAGACCGGTACCGTACCTGCTCACCCGCACCTCCCGGACGTGCCGGTCGCGCGAAGCAGACCCTCGGGGTACAGGCGCCCACCCACCAGGTCGTGCACCTGGAGGATGCCGCGAGTCAGTCCTTCTCGAGCTCGGGCGTATCCCCGCTACCCATCCACTTCGCGGCACCGCGGGTGGCGAAGGCGCGGGCAAAGGCGACCACGGCCCCGCTGACCGCGGCGAACACCACCAGCTCGCCGATGCTGATCTCGCCATCGTCGGGGTCACCGGTCGGCGGCTCGTGCCCGGTCACGGCCTTCCACCCGGCGGCAAGCAGCTTGTTCGCGGCGAAACCGGCGGCGACCGCCGCCACCGTGGTGACCAGCTTCTGCACGTTCATTCCCGACTCCTCGATCGTGTTCCGTGGCCACCCTATCCACCACGGCGAGCGCGGTCCTGCCGACAGCTGCGTTCTTCGGTGCTGCACATGATCGCTAGCACCTCGCCCCCGGTCACCGGGACCGCGTCACCGGGACCGGGTCACCGGGTCATGGAACGGTTCAGCTGGACCGCCGTCCACCCAGGTGAGCCAGGTCACCTTCGCTCGCTCCTGCCCGAGGCCCGGTGTAGCGTGGGTGGCAGACGACAGGGGAGCGCCTCCGAGCGCTGAGAGTGCGGCCGACCGCAGACCCTCGAACCTGCTCCGGTTCGCACCGGCGAAGGGAGTCGAGCATCTCTCGACGTGGAAGTCCACGGACCCCTTCTCAATCACCGTTGAGGAGGATGCATGACCTGCACCAGAAGCACCACCCGCCGCACCGCGGTCGCGATGGTGAGCACCGCCGTCGTGCTCGGGGCGACCGGCTGCTCCCTGATCGGCCAGAGCTCAGGTGAGGGTGGTGGCGACGACGGCGACGACCCGGGGGTGGTGCGGGTGGTCACGCACGACTCGTTCGCCGTGTCCGAGGACCTGATCGCCGACTTCGAGGACGACACCGGCTACACCGTGGAGCTCAGCGCCCCTGGTGATGGCGGTGCGCTGGTGAACCAGCTCATCCTCACCAAGGACTCGCCCCTCGGGGACGTCGCCTACGGGGTGGACAACTCCTTCGCCGGGCGTGCGATCGCCGAAGGGGTGTTCGCCGAGTACACCTCCGCCGAGCTGCCCGCCGGCGCCGAGCAGTACCTGCCGGAAGAGGCCGGCTCGCTCACCCCGATCGACATGGGCGACGTGTGCCTGAACGTGGACCACACCTGGTTCAGCGACCACGACGTCTCTGAGCCGGAGACCCTGGACGACCTGCTGCAGCCCGAGTACCAGGACCTCGTGGTCGTGACCAACCCGGCCACCTCCTCACCTGGGCTGGCGTTCCTGCTGGCCACAGTCGGCGCGTACGGCGAGGACGGCTGGGTGGACTACTGGCAGCAGCTCGCCGACAACGGGCTGAAGGTGGTGGACAGCTGGTCGGACGCCTACTCGGTGGACTTCTCCGGCTCCACCGGTGAGGGCGACCGGCCGATCGTGCTCTCCTACTCCACCTCACCGGCGTTCGAGGTGGGCGAGGACGA
>DATGRZ010000179.1:0-33084 GCA_035303065.1 Ruania sp. | reverse complement strand
GTGTCCTTGGCCGGCGCAGTGTCCCGTTGCTGCCGGCGTGCAGGAGTCTGGTGGCCAGCGGAGGCGCCGTCACGGGCGGCCCGGATAGCTGAGACCAGATCACTCTTGCGCATCTTGGCGGTTCCGCGGATCCCGAGCTCTGCGGCAACTTCCTGCAGCTCTGCGACGCGCAGCGTGGACAAGGCCTTGCTGCGGCCCGGGGGGGTCGTGCTTTCGGTCACGAGGTTCCTTCCCTCGACACAGCCCGACCCAGATCTGTCAGGCTGGAGATGTCACCGGATCGAACGCCGGAGTGGAATAGATCACGCAGACGCATCAACAAGGATGCTGCGTGGAGGCGCCGTCGTGGCGATCAGGTCACCGACGAGTCATGGCGCACCTACGAGCCTACCATTGACCTCAGCCCCGGGACGGCTCTGGGACGCTGACCTGTCCGCCGTCGAGATCGACCGCGAGGCTGAGCACCTGCCAGGCCGCGCCGACCACGCTGCGCTGGGCATCGGTGAGCGCCGTCAGCACCAGCACCGTGGGGCCGGCACCGGAGATCACCGCAGGCGCCCCAGCCTCCCGCAGCCGCTGCACCAGCGCAGTCGTGGCCATCATCGCGTCGGCGCGCTGCGCCTGGTGCAACCGGTCCTCGGTGCCGGGCAGCAGCAGGTCCGGCCGCGAGCTCAGGGCGAGCACCAGCAGTCCGGCTCTTCCGGCGTTGAACGCCGCGTCCGCGTGCGCCACCGTGGCCGGCAGCGCAGCACGGGCACGCTTGGTGGGCAGCCGCTCGGCCGGCACCAGCACAGTCGGGCGCACCTCCGGGTGCAGTGGGATCTGCGCCGCGCGGGCGCGGGTGCCTTCCATCCAGGCGACAGTGGCCCCGCCCAGGAGAGCGGGGGCAGCGTTGTCCGGGTGCCCCTCGAAGCTGGTCGCCAGGTCGAGCAGCACCTCGTCGGAGAGCACCTCCGGTTCGCTGATCAGCCCGCGGGCAGCGAGCAGCCCGGCGACCACCGCGCCCGCGCTGGAGCCCAGCCCCCGGCCGTGCGGGATCGAGTTCTGGCAGTGCAGGCTGAACCCGGCCTGCGGGGCGCCGGCGTGGTCCAGCCCGGCTCGCAGCGCCCGGACCACCAGGTGGTCGTCGCCGGTGGGCACCTCCCCGGCCCCCTCCCCGGTCACCAGCACGTCGGTGGCACCGGTGGTGGCCCGCACGGTGACCACGTCGTGCAGGGCGTGCGCGAGCCCGAACGCATCGAAGCCCGGGCCCAGGTTCGCGCTGGTGGCTGGGACCCGGACGGTCACCTCGTCCCGCTGCAGACGCATCTCAGACCAGGCCGAGCGCGCGGGCTGCATCCGCGGTCACCGGGGCGATCACGTCCGGGTCCACCCGGGCATCGCCGAGCGCGGTGGCCGTGTCCTTCAGGCCGTTGCCGGTCACTGTGCACACCACCGTGGCCCCGGCCGGCACGTCCCCGGCCTCGGCCCGGGCGAGCAGACCGGCCACGCTGGCAGCGGACGCAGGTTCGACGAACACCCCGACGCTACGGGCGACCAAGGCCTGAGCGTCCAGGATCTGCGCGTCCGTGACCGAGTCGATCCGCCCGCCGGAGTCGTCCCGAGCGGCGAGGGCCAGCGTCCAGGAGGCGGGATTGCCGATCCGGATCGCCGTGGCCACGGTCTCCGGGTGCTCCACCGGCTCCCCCTTGACCAGCGGGGCGGCGCCGTCGGCCTGCACCCCCCACATCGTCGGCGTGCGGGTGGCCGGGCCGTCAGTGGCGTACTCCTGGTAGCCCATCCAGTAGGCGGAGATGTTGCCGGCGTTTCCCACCGGCAGCACGTGCAGGTCCGGGGCGTCCCCGAGGGCGTCGACCACCTCGAACGCGGCGGTCTTCTGCCCCTGCAGGCGGAACGGGTTCACCGAGTTCACCAGCGCGACCGGGTAAGCCTCGGCCAGCTCGCGCACGATCCGCAGGCAGTCGTCGAAGTTGCCGTCCACGGCGAGCAGCTGGGCACCGTGCACGATCGCCTGGGCCATCTTGCCGGCGGCGATCTTGCCGTGCGGCAGGACCACTGCGCAGGTCAGTCCGGCGTGTGCGGCATAGGCCGCAGCAGAAGCAGAGGTGTTCCCGGTGGAGGCGCAGACCACTGCCTGGGTTCCCTCACCGAGCACCTTGCTCATCGCCACGGTCATCCCGCGATCCTTGAACGACCCGGTCGGGTTCGCACCCTCGACCTTCAGGTACACCTCGGCCCCGGTCGCCGCCGACAGCGCCGGTGCGGCCACCAGCGGGGTGCCGCCCTCACCGAGGGTGACCACCGGGTCGCCGTCGGTGAACGGGAGACGGTCGAAGTACTCGGCGATCACGCCGCGCCACGGCTGGGCCATCAGTTTCCTTCCACGCGCAGGATCGAGGTGATCCGCTTGATCACCTCGAGGGTATCGAGGTCGACGACGGTCGCGGCCAGGGCGGACTCGCTCGCCTCGTGCGTGACGATCACCAGCTCGGCGACGTCGTCGGCCGAGGCGTGCGCCCCCTGCCGGACGGTCTCGATGGAGACTCCGCGGCGGGCCACCAGGGCGGCGACCTCGGCCAGCACCCCGGGCTGATCGGCCACCTCGATACGGATCTGGTACCGGGTGCGCACCGCCTCTGCGGGCATCGAGGGCAGCGCGGCATAGGCGGACTCGGCCGGCGCCTTGCCCCCGTTGACGGCGTTGCGCGCAGCGGCGACCACGTCGCCGAGCACGGCGCTGGAGGTGGCCACTCCCCCGGCGCCGGCCCCGTAGAACATCAGCGTGCCGGCGGCCGCGGCCTCCACGAACACCGCGTTGTACGGGCCGCGGACGCTGGCCAGCGGGTGCTCGGTGGGCACCAGGGCGGGGTGCACCCGCACGGCGATGCCCGGGCGGTCCCCGTGCCGGCCGACCTCAGCGATGGCGAGCAGCTTGATCACGTGCCCGGTCTGGGCTGCCGAGGAGATGTCAGCAGGAGTGATCTCCCGGATGCCTTGCACCGGCACGTCACCCAGCGCAGTGCGGGAGTGGAACGCCAGCGAGGCGAGGATCGCAGCCTTGGCGGCAGCGTCCAGGCCCTGCACGTCCGACGTGGGGTCGGCCTCGGCATAGCCGAGCTGCTGCGCCTGGGCCAGTGCGGTCTCGAAGTCCAGGCCGGAGGAGGTCATCTCGTCGAGGATGTAGTTGGTGGTGCCGTTGACGATGCCCAGGATGCGGGTGATCCGGTCCCCGGCGAGCGACTCCCGCAGCCCCCGGACCACCGGGACGGCCCCGGCCACGGCGGCCTCGAAGAACAAGTCGCTGCGGGCGGCGTCGGCAGCCTCATACAGCTGTGGTCCGTGCGCGGCGAGCAGCGCCTTGTTCGCCGTGACCACGCTCGCCCCGGAGCCGATCGCGTCCAGGATGAGCTCCCGGGCGGGTTCGATGCCGCCGAGCAGCTCGACCACCAGGTCGGCGCGGCGTACCAGGCCGGGCAGGTCTTCGGTGAGCAGCTCGCTGGGCACGACCGGATCTCGCGGGGTGGCGGTAGAACGGACGCCGATGCCCACCAGGTCCAGGTGCGTGCCGGTGCGGGAGTGCAGCTCGTCGGCGTGCTCGACCAGCGAGCGGACCACCTCCGTGCCGACCACGCCGCAGCCGAGCACTGCTACGCGAACCCTGCGGGCACTATCGTTCATGCTGTCCTTTCGTTGTCATGACTGGCGCGGGCCGTCCACCCGCGCCCGCCCCACAATAGACGCAGGCGTCGCAGCGGCTCGGGCCGTGCCGCAGAGTGGACGTCGGGGATCAGCCGAGGTCGAGGGCCAGGATGTCCTCGATCGTCTCCCGGCGGAGGATCTCGCGCGGTTCGCCGTCCCCGACCGCCACCACCCCCGGACGCGGCAGCAGGTTGTACTGGCTGGCCATCGAGCGCCCGTAGGCTCCGGTGGCGGGCACGGCGAGCAGGTCACCAGTGCGCACGTCCCCCGGTAGCTGGACCTGGTGCACCAGGATGTCACCGCTCTCGCAGTGCTTACCCACCACCCGTGCCAGCACCGGCTCGGCGGCGGAGGGGCGAACCAGAGCGGCGTGGTACTCCGCGTCGTAGAGCGCGGGTCGGATGTTGTCGCTCATCCCGCCGTCCACGGACACGTACCAGCGGGTCAGCTC
This sequence comes from Ruania sp., assembly GCA_035303065.1. Classification (GTDB taxonomy): domain Bacteria; phylum Actinomycetota; class Actinomycetes; order Actinomycetales; family Beutenbergiaceae; genus Ruania. Next base: position 28,934 of record DATGRZ010000179.1, on the reverse strand, counting down.
GGCGGAGACCGGCACCGGCTTGACCGTCCCGACCCGGTACAGGGTGAGCATGCTCGGGCCGACGATGGCGCGCCCCGGTTCGAAGGAGAACGCCGGCATCGGGGTGCCGAGCCGTTGGCACTCCTCGGTGCAGGTGCGCGCCAGCGACCGGGCGAGCGTGCTGATGTCCACCTCGTGCTGACCGGGCAGGTAGGCGATGCCGTACCCGCCACCGAGGTCCAGCTCGGCGAGCAGGGTGCCGCTGCGCTCGGCGTGCTCAGCGCGCAGACCGAGCAGCGCGCGGGCGGCGGCGGCGAAACCGGCCGGGTCGAGGATCTGGGAGCCGATGTGGGAGTGCAGCCCGAGCAGCGTCAGGTTGTCCCGGGCCTCGATCCGGGCCAGCGCCTCAGCGGCGCCACCGCTGGCCAGGGAGAGGCCGAACTTCTGGTCCTCGTGCGCGGTGGCGATGAACTCGTGCCCGCCGGCGTGCACCCCGGTGGTCACCCGGACCATCACCGGGGCCTGCACCCGGCGAGCGGCGGCGAGCGCCTGCACCCGGTCGATCTCGTCCAGGGAGTCGATCACGATCCGGCCGACACCGGCCTCCAGGGCCCGGTCGATCTCCGCCTGGGACTTGTTGTTGCCGTGCAGCCCGATGTCCGCCCCGGGCACACCGGCGGCAAGGGCGGTGGCCAGCTCACCACCGGAGGCGGTGTCGATGCGCAGGCCTTCGGCGTGCATCCACCGCGCCACGGCGATGGACAGGAACGCCTTACCGGCGTAGTAGACCTCGGTCGGCGCAGGGGCGAAGGCCTCGGCGAAGGCGGCGCGGTAGCGCGCGGCCCGGGCGCGCAGCCCGGGCACGTCCAGGAGGTAGGAGGGGGTGCCGAACTGTTCTGCGAGGTCGGTGAGCGGCACGCTGCCCAGACGCCAGACGCCGTCGACGACGGTGAGGTTCTCCGGCCACAGGCCGCTCTGCTCGGGATGGGTCACAGGTGCTCCGGGGCGGGTAGGCCGAGCGCGGACAGTCCGGCGGCGAGGGCCACGGCGGTCGCCTCGGTCAGGGTCAGGTAGGTGCGGTGGGTCGAGGTTACCGGCTCGGTGCCACGCGGTGCGGTCCGCGTGCGGGCGTAGAAGTCCTGATAGCACTCGGCCAGGTCGCGCAGCAGCACGCTCGTACCGGGGTCGCGCACCGCGGGGGCCTCGGCAACGGCACCCGGCGGGTGCTGCGCGGTGGACACCGGCCGGGCGGGGGCGAAGGCGCCCAGGTGCACCAGCAGGTCACGGGTCCGCTCCTGCTCGACGACGGCGGTCAGGGCGGTCTCGAGCTGCTCACCGGGCACAGAGCGTACGCCGTGCGCCCGGGCCGCCCGGGTCACGTTCCGGCACCGGGCGTGAGCGAGGGCTACCGGTTCCAGCTCAGCCGGCCACGGGTCTTCGGGCCGCCGGTCGTCCGGTGGCCGCTGCGGGGACCGGCGGCTCGACTCTGCTCCGGCCGCGACCGACGGCCGGTGCTCCAGCAGCTGCCGCGCTCCGGCGGCCAGTGCGGTGGTGGACAGGGTCAGGACGAGGGTGCCGGCCTCTGCCCGCACCGCGACCAGGTCGGGTTGCTGGGCGAGACCGACGGCGAGGGCTCGCGCAATGTCCTCGGCGCCACGTTCCGGGGTGGCCAGCGCGTGCGCGAGAGGGCTGGACCAGTCCCCGGGCAGACCGCGGCGCACCGGGCGCAACGGGGTCCGTGCCGGTGGCCTCAGGCCGAGAGCTCTTGCCTGGTTGCGCAGCAGCTCGGTCAGCCTCGGGTGCACCTGATCAGAAGCTCAGCGAGCCGTAGAAGCCGGAGGCGATGTCCTGGTCGTCAGCGTCCACCTGGTAGACCACGGCGGTGTCGTCGTACCAGTAGATGCTGTAGCCGTCGTCGCCGGCGTAGTCGATCCTGGTGCCCTCACCCTGACCGTAGTCCTCCTGCCAGACCGGGCCGGTGTGGTCCGGGTCGCCGCGGTCCTCCTGCACACCGGAGACGTACCCCTCAGCTGCATCCGCGTCCGGGAAGGAAGCCGCGGTGAAGGTGAGCTCACCTGCGTCGGACGTGTAGGTGGCGGTATAGGCCTCCGTGGCGTCCGCGCTCAGGTCACCGGCCTCGGACCAGTCGCCCTGCACGGTCCAGGTATTGCCGTCCACGTCCTCCACCTCGGCGCCCTCGGAGGTGAGCAGGTCGTAGAGCTCGCCGCCATCGGGTTGGTCAGTGGGCTGCTCGGACGGGTCGTCGGTGGGCTGGCCGGTGGGCTGGTCGGTGGGCTCGGTCGCCGTTGCTGTCGGTGTAGGGATCGTGTCGTCGCGGCCGTCGATGAGGGTGATCGCACCCCAGACCAGCAGCGCCAGGACCACGAGTCCACCGATGATGATGCCGGCGATGATCGGCCCGTTGCTGCGCTGACCGCCCCCGCCCGGCGGTGGCCCCATCGGGCTCGCCGGCTCGGCCGGGCCGCCTCCGCCGGTCCCGTAGGGCTGCTGGCCGCCGTAGCCCGGACCGCCCTGTGCCGGGCCGTACGGCGGCTGCGACGACCCGTAGGGCGGCTGCGCCGCGCCGTACTGACCCGGCTGGCCGTGCTGGCCGTGCTGGCCGGGCTGGCCGGGCTGGGCTTGCTGGCCGGGCTGGGCTTGCTGGTCGGGTTGGCCTGGGTGCGGCGGCTGGCCGTACTGGCCTGGCTGTCCCGGCTGGCCGTGGGACGGCTGCTGTGGGTCGCCGGCACCGTACTGTCCGGGAGGGCCGAACGGCCCCTGCTGCCCTCCTGGCTGCTCAGGTGGATCCTGCGTCACCACACGCTCCTCTGGTCGACAACGGCTGCGGCAACTCCGGTAAGCCATGGTACGGCGCCCACCTGCCGACGACGACCAGAGCCGATTTCGATCCACCCCCTCTCCCCTGGTAGGCTCACGCAGCGGCGAAAGCCCCTGTAGCTCAGTGGATAGAGCGTCTGCCTCCGGAGCAGAAGGTCGTGGGTTCGAATCCCGCCGGGGGCACCAGCTTGGTGCGGGCCCGCCGCCATATCGCCGTCGCCCACGTCTGGTACCCGGTGGCCGACGGGTGAAATCCGTCCCGGGCAAAGAACTCTGCATCGTCGGCCAGCAGCCCAGCCGAGTCGATCCAGACGATCCGCTCCTGGTCCCGACAGAGCCGTTCTGCGACCTCGTCCAGGCGGCGTCCCCTGCGGGTCAGGTACCGGCCGAGCGTGCCCGGCATCGACGGGAACCGGTCGAAGGGCGGGATCCCTGTCATGACGACCAGCCCGGCCCGTCCGGTGACCCGGGCGAGCACGGCGGCCACGTCCTCCTGCCACTGGTCCGGGTGACGGCGGGCCAGCACATCATTGACCCCGACCAGCACTACCGCGAGGTCGAAGGGATCACTCGCCTCCAGCTCCGGCAGGAGCGAGTGGCGCACGCGGCGGGAGGTCGCTCCGCTCCGGGCGATGACACGCCACTCGACCGCCGATCCCACATCCTCGGCGGCCAGGCGCGCGAGAGATCCAGCGATGGCCTCCTCGTGATTCGCGGCACCGACACCGGCGGCCGTGGAGTCCCCGATCACCAGAAGCCGCACAGCGGTGCGGTCGCTGGGACCGGGAACCACTCCGCGGGTCGGGCCGGTGGCCGGCGGGAGTATCTCGGTGGCCCGGCGCAGCCGGGCCCCCTGGGCGGCGGCGAGGAGAAGCGCGACGGGGTTCACACCTCACCACCTTGCAGCAGCGACTCGACCGCCTGCGTGCTGGAGATCCTCGCCACATCGACACCGAGGGCCTGCAGCTGCACGATCAGGACACCGCGGGCAAGGAACAGCGTGAGCTCCTCGCTGCTGGCTCCGGTCCGCTCGCCGACCGCCCGCAGCGTGGTGGAGAGCATCCGCAGATAGCGCGCCGCCACCTCCGGGTCACGACGTGCGATCGCCAGAGCCTGGATGGAGAACCCGGCGAGCGTCCCGTCCCCGACCAACGACCGGAACACCGCCCCCATCTCGTCGAACGACTCCCCGGTCCCCTGGCCCTCGCCGGTGAATGCCGCGAGCTCGCGCGCCTCGAGCTCGTCCATGCAGGCAAGGAAGAAGTCCCGCTTGCTGCCGAACAGCCGAAAGATGTACGGCTGCGAGAGCCCCACCTCTCGGGCCACCTGCGTCACCGCGGTCGTCGTCAGTCCGTGCTCGCCAAACGCGCGCAGACCTGCGTCCACAGCCTGTTCCCGGCGAGCTTCCGCCGTCCCTCTTGTCTTGACCATGCTGCCAGGCTACCGTATGCAGTAACTACTTACTACCTACACGAGGGGCTGGACACGTGGCACCGCACGACCCCGGAGGATCGCTCCTCGTCCGCAGCGCACACCTCGTCACCGGCGACGGCCGCGAGATCGACGACGCCGACGTCCTGGTCCGGGACGGACGTATCCACACCGTGACCGAGGATCGCCTGACAGCCCAGGACGCGACCGTCGTCGAGGGTGAGGGCAAGACGCTCATCCCGGGGCTGGTCGACGCGCACGTCCACCTGGACTTCCTCACCGTGCGCGGCCCGTTCAGCAGCTGGCTGCAGACCCGGCGAGCGCTCCCCCGTGCGCTGGGCGAGCTGGCACGCAACGGTGTGACGACCATCCGGTGCATGGCCGACCCGCTGGCGCCCGCCGCCCGGCTGCGCCGACGGGTGGAGCAGGGACGCATCACCAGCCCGAGCATCCTCACCGCCGGCCCTGCTCTCACCGCTGGCGGCGGGCACCCGCAGGTCACGCTCGCGCGAGAGAACAGGTGGTTGCGGCAACGGATAGCACTGACGGTGGACGATCCGGCCAGTGCCCGGGCTGCGGTCCGGGACCTGCACCGCGAGGGTGCCGATCTGGTCAAGCTGGTCTACCAGGGCGGTCTGTACGGTCCGGAACGCATCCGGCTGCACCAGCTCTCCCGCGAGGTCGTGGGAGCCATCGTCGACGAAGCCCATCGTCGCGACCTACCGGTCAGCGCGCACACCCACTATCAGGACGACGTGGCCGACCTGCTGGAGCTGGGCATCGACAGCATCGAGCACGGTGTGATCGAGCACGAGCTGCAGGGCGAGGACCTGCTCCGAGCATGGGCGCACGCCGGCACCTGGCTGGTGCCGACGCTGACCATCGCCGCCGTGTTCCCGAACCCCGACGGCACCCTGTACATCGACACCGCTCGGGGGAACCTCACCCGCGCCTACCGGGCCGGCGTGCGGATCGCCGCCGGGACGGACAGCATGATCGGTGCGATGCCTGCGAGCTCGCTGCACGACGAGCTCGGCCGGATGGTCGAGGCCGGGATGAGCGAGGTCGCCGCGATCCGGGCCGCCACCGCCGACGCCGCCGAGCTCCTCCGGCGTCCCGACCGCGGTGTGGTCGAGCCGAGACGCAGAGCCGATCTGGTGCTCCTTGGTTCGGACCCGCTGGAGCGGATCGAGAACCTCACCGACATCGACCTGGTGGTGCAGAACGGCACGATCATCCACCGGGCGCCTGCGCCCCCACCCCCGCCTGCGTTGGCCACCTATGCGTGCCCGGACCCACCGGTGCTGGAGTACCTCGACCGGACGAGAGGCGCTGTCCCGCACGACGCACTCCTGCGCTACGACCGCAGCGGCTTCCTCCAGGAGGGCATCCGTACCCTCACCTACCGCGACCGACGCACCGGGGAGACTCTGCGGTCCGAGACCGTTCGCTCCGGCCCGGACCTGGTCACCCGGGAGTGGCGATGTGAGATCCCCGCCGAGCAGACCACCCTGCACGCCATCGTGCAGGGCCACACCATCACGCTGACGGGCACGCTCGGCGGCGAGCCAGTGAGCCGCAGCCACCTGCTGCGCGGCCGGACGTGGATGCAGCTCCTGCTCTGCGACCCGGCGACCTTCATCACCTCCGATGAGACCCAGCTCCGCCTGGTGGCGATCGGCGCGAGCGGCCGTGACGCACTGCAGCTCACCGATTTCGAGCTCACCAAGGAGGCGACCGGTCCGGGCGGCCGTACGGTCGAGGCCGCGCTCGTCATGCCCCAGTGGCGCCGCTTCTGGGGCGCACACATCCTCTTCGACGCCCGCACCGGCGACCCGGTCCGACAGCAGGTCCGTGGCAGGAAGAGCCAGACCATCGAGCGAACAGGAGGCACACGGTGATCACCTTGCCGCCCCGGCCATGGCTCGTCGCCGGCACCGTCTCCATCGCCGCGACGGTGGTCGGCGCCCTCTGGCTGCTCCGGCCAGAGGAGTATCCCTACGGACCGCACGCCACGGTGCGGACCGGACTCAATGCGCTCCTGCCCGCCTCCGCCGGTGCGGTGGCCCTGCTCGCGCTCGGCGTGCTCGGGATCGCTCTGCTGCTGCGGAAGTGCGCCGGCGGCCGCGCCGCCATCGGCGCCGCGGTCCTGGCCGCCGGCTTCGCCATCGTGCTCGGCGACACCAGCCTGTTCTCCTCGCTCGGCTATCTCGTCGGACTCCTGCTGCCCTTCGTCGCCCTGGGGCTGCTGGTGGTCCTGACCAAGGCGCGCCCACGAAGTGGAGGACCGGTGCTGCTGCTCGCTGTCGCCGGCACAGGCGCACTCTGGGCGTCCGGGCAGCTGTCCAACCTGCTCGCTCTCTACGGCACCTATGTCACACACACGATCGGCAGCCTCGGGGACTACCTGTCCCCGATCGCATGGTCGTGGACCATGGCGGCGGCTGCCGCCTGCTGGTGCTGGGCGGCCGTGGCGGAGCTGCGGGACCAGCTGAGGCAGCGAGCAGCGTGGACGAGACCACCGCAGCTGGAGCGCTGGGCGCGGCCGGTGACCATCGTCGCCGCGCTCGGCGCAGTCCCCTACGGCATGCTCCGCCTCACCTGGCTCACCCCTTGGCCGATGGGCGGCGGCAACGCGGAGATCTTCATCGACGAGCTCGACGCCACCACTCGCGTCACCGGCGCACTGTTCGTGCTCCCCTGCGCTGCGTCGGTGTTCCTGGTCCTCGGGCTGATCTGCGAGTGGGGCAGGGTGTTCCCGGCATGGCTACCGGTGGTCGGCGGCGCACGAGTCCCGGTCCGACTGGTCGCCACGGTCGGGGCGGTGGTCGCCGCTGCGATCACCATGTCCGCTCCCGGGATGCTGCTCATGCCGTTCATCCACGGGGACGGTCTGGCCACTGCACTCCTGTGGCAGCTCATCTTCCCGTTCTACCTGTGGGGCCCGGCGTTGGCAGCGGCGGTGCTGGCGTACTGGCTGCGAAGGACGAACGCCGATGATGTGCTCGAACGCTGAGGAGACCCATGCTCACCCTGCCCGACCCCGTGTGGCCCGTGATCGCCTTGGCTCTCCTGACGGCCATCGACGGGATCCTGTGCCTCAAGCCCGCCAGGTTCATCGCCGCCTGCTTCGAAGCAGTCCGGTGGCCGCGCCGGCTGTGGTGGATGATGCCGATCATCAAGTTCGCCGCGGTGGCCGGTCTCGTCGCAGGAATCTGGATCCCCGGTCTCGGCGCGACGACGTCCCTGGCGCTGGTGCTGTACTTCCTGCTGGCCGTTGCCGCACACCTGCGCGCCCACGACCTCGGCCGAAACCTCGTCGTGAACGCCTCCGGCATGCTCCTCATCTGCATCGCCGTCAGCGTGTTCTGCTTCCTCCGGTGACCTGTCTGGTCACCGGGTCGTGCCACCTGCCTGCAGCTCGATGGCGACGGTCATCCTCCGTGCGGGGACACTGCGCGCTGCAGACCGTCGATGAGCGCGCGCAGTCCCAGGCGGAAGTGCGCATCCGGCTGGACCTTTGCGACAGCGGCTGCGAGCACGTTGAAGCCGGCCGAGCCAGGTTCGGGTGCGCGGCTGCGGTGGGAAGCGGTCAGATCGGCGCTCCTGGCCATGGTGTGGCCGATCACGTACTCGTTGACACACAGCGCGACCTGGAGTGCCGAGGGACTGGGCACCCCCTGGTCTGCCATCTTCAACAGCATCCGCACACCCCACTCGGTGGCCTCCTGGGACCGGACCGGCCGCGTGCCGTAGAGCGGAAGGGCGTTCGGATGCCGCAGCAGGGCGTCGTGCAAGGCACTGCCATAGGCGTCCAGGAGGTCGGGCCAGGCGGCGTCCCATGGCAGGTCTTCGACCGGCACGCCACGGAACATCTCCACCGCGACCTCGTCGAACAGGTCCTCCTGGTCCTCGAACCGTCGGTAGATCGTCATCGGATCGGTACCGAGGCGTGCCCCGAGCTTGCGCATGGAGAACGCGGCCAGCCCGTCCGCGTCGATCAGCTCGAGGGCAGCACGAGCGATGTCGCGCTGTGACAGCGCGGTCCGTCGTCGTGGTTGCCTCATCGGGGTCATCTTCCCACCCCCTCCTCAACGCTACAGCGTAGACAATATCTGTGATCACTGTAGACTCCCGATGATGGAGACTTCGGCCACGACGCGTACACGCTGGTACTCGAGCTGCTTGTGGGTGCTCCGCGTCGCGGTGACGCTGGCGGCGATCACCTATCTGTTCCAGGCCGTCTCAGCCGGACAGTTCCTCGACGGGGACTACGCCTTCCTGCGCCTGCACCAGCTCGGTACGACGACCGCCGACATCCTGATGTTCATCGCCCTCGTCTCGGCTGCGGGCCTGAGGTGGGTCGCCCGTGGCCCCGTTGCACCGTTCCTGATCACCCTCGCCGCGATGATCGTCTCGCAGGCACAGGCCGCGACCGGTGCAGGCCGGATCGTCTGGCTGCACGTGCCGCTCGGGGTCGCCCTGATCGGTCTGGTGTGGGCGCTTGCCTGGGGTACGTGGACCTCCGCCGCATGGCGAGGGGAGTCTCGATGAGCGCGACGCCGCAAGGCGGGGGCCGGCACCGGCTCAGCCGGCGAGGACTGCTCGCGGGTGGAGCGGCAGCCCTTGCCGCGGGTGTCATCGGGACACCCGTCCTGGCGGGCTGGCGAGGGCAGAGCTCTACCGGGACCGTGCTGGCCAGCCGCATCCCGCTGCCCGAACCGTTCGGCTGGCCGCTGACGATCCCGCCGGTGCTGACGCCCGCCCGATCGAGTGCGAGTGCCGACCACTACGAGATCGCGCAGGGGGTCAGCCGCGCTGAGCTCGTTCCCGGGTGGCGCAGTGAGGTCTGGACCTACGGTGGCAGCTTCCCCGGCCCGACGATCCTCTCCCGGCGCGGGCGGCGGGTGCTGGTGACCCATCACAACGAGCTACCGGTACCAGCTGTGGTTCATCTGCACGGCGGCGTCACCCCGCCCGAGCACGATGGCTACCCGACCGACCTCATCCTCCCGGACGAGCACTGGAACGACCACGGGCACGGCCACCACGGCGGCGACGTGACCGTCGGCACCCGCGTGTATGAGTATCCGAACGACCAGCGCGCCGCGACCCTCTGGTACCACGACCACCGGATGGACTTCACCGCGCCGGCCGTCTGGAAGGGACTGGCCGGACTGCATCTCGTCACCGATGACGAAGAAGCAGCCCTCGACCTCCCGGACGAGGACCGGGACATCCCGCTGGTGATCATGGATCGCGCCTTCGACGCACGCGGGCAGCTGTTCTACCCCAGCCTCGACCCCACGCTCACGCACACACCAGGAGTGACGCCCCCTTATGAAGGTGGGGTGCTCGGCGACGTCATCCTGGTCAACGGGCGCAGCTGGCCCCGCCACGAGGTGGGTACGGCGTTGTACCGGCTGCGCATCCTGAACGCCTCCAACGCGCGCCGCTACCAGCTTCGCTTCGAGGTCGAGGGCGGCAGGGACCTACCGATCGTGCAGATCGGTTCCGACCAGGGCCTTCTGCCCGCGCCGATCAGGCACGACCATCTCACCCTCGCCTCCGCCGAACGGTTCGATGTGCTCGTCGACTTCCGCGATCTCACTGTGGGCAGCCGGGTCAGGGTGGTCAATGATCTCGGCGACGGGCAGACTCACCTGGTGATGCGCTTCGACGTCACCCGCGCGGCCCGCGACGACCGTTCGATCCCGGAGGCGCTCAGCGGATCGTTCGAACGTCTCCGTGAGGAGGATGCCACCGTGGTGCGCTCCATGGTCTTCCGCTCCCAGAGCATCGGCGACCAGCACGGCTGGGTGACCAATGGTGAACCGTTCAGTCCCGATGTGACACAGGCGAGGATCCCGTTGGGCAGCACAGAGATCTGGGAGCTCACCGCCGACCTGCACCACCCGGTGCATCTTCATCTCGCCCACTTCCAGGTGCTCGGTCGGGGCACCGGCGGCCCGGGCGCCTTCGATCACGGCTGGAAGGACACCATCGATCTGCGCCCTGCGGAACGCGCCCGGATCTTGGTTCGCTTCGACGGCTACCGCGGCAGGTACGTCTTCCACTGCCACAACCTCGAGCACGAGGACATGATGATGATGGCCAACTTCGACGTCATCTGAGATCTCGGGAGAGCGCGGGCGCCCCGGACCGCGCCGGGTCGACCTGGGCCTTGTCCGCCTTCGGGAGGAACAGCCCCGCCAGCGCCGCCGCCATCGTCATGGCAACGGTCCACCAGAACGCGGCGTCGAACCCAGCCGCCGCCTGACCGACCGCGGCCTGCGCGGCGAGCACGACTGCTACCAGCGCCGTGCCGAAGGCACCGCCGAGCTGCTGCACGATCCGGGTGATCGCCGAGGCGTGTGCCATCTGCTCCTTCTCCAGGTCGACATAGGCGACCGTCATGATCGGGATGAGCAGGATCCCGTTGCCCAGACCGCGCACGAACAGCACGGCGCCGAGCAGCCACAGGCTCGTACCGGGTCCGGCGAGCGCGAACGGCACCGTCGCGGCGGCCATCATGAGCGCTCCGGCCACCGCCACCGTCCGAGCACCGAACCGGTCGGCCAGCCGGCCGACGACCAGCCGGATCAGCAACGTCCCCACCCCTTGCGGGATCAGCAGCAACGCGGCATCCAACGGGCTGTAGCCACGCAACGACTGGAAGAACAGTGGCAGCAGGAAGTTGCCCGCGAACAGCACTGCGCCGGCGAACGTCAGCGCGGTCGTGGCGGTCCGCACCGACGGCACGCGCAGCAGGCGAAGGTCCACCAGCGACTCCCCGCCGCGGCGGGTCGCCCAAAGCACGAACGCCCCGAGCAGCACTGCGCCGCCGAGGCAGGGCAGCAGCACGTCGGCGCTGGCGAAGCCGGCGGCGCCATAGGCGTTGGACAGGCCGTAGAGCAGTCCGGCAAGGCCCGGGATCATCAACGCTGCTCCGCCCAGGTCCGGCCGCTCGTGGGCTGCACCGGGTGCCGGTGCATCTGTGGCGATGAACCGCACGGCCAGCACCAGGCCGACGATGCCGACCGGGACGTTGATGAGGAACATCCAGCGCCAGTCCAGCCAGCTGAGCACGATGCCACCCAGCAGCGGACCGAGGATCGGGCCGAGCGCGATCGGCAGGCTCGCAGTGGCCATCACCCGAGTGCGCGACTCTGGTGCCGTGTGCTGCATCGCCAGCGTCTGCAGCAGCGGGAACATGATGCCCCCGCCCAGCCCCTGCAGCACCCGGAAGGCGATCAGCGCTTCGGCGTTCCAGGCACAGGCCGACAGCGCCGACCCGAGCACGAACAACCCGAGCGCGAACAGCCAGAGCCGTTTTCCGCCGAAACGTGCCTGTGCCCAGCTCACGAACGGGATCGCGACCGCCAGTGCGAGCAGGTAACCGGTGCTCACCCACTGGATCGTCGAGATCGGGGCGTGCAGCGCCGTGGTGAGGGTGTGCAGCCCGATCGCCACGATCGTGGTGTCCAGGATCGCGGTGATGCCACCGACGATCAGTGCGGTGAGCAACCTGCCCGTCGACTGGGCGGAGGCCGCGGGTGCCGCCTGGGTGTCTGTCATGATTCCTCCAATAGGGAACGCCTCCGTTCCCTACGGTACTCCCGCTACAATAGTGAACGCAAGCGTGTCTAACGAGGAGCAGCATGGCCAGCACTCGACGCCGCGGCGCGGCACTGGAGGAAGCGATCCTGGCCGCCGGCTGGGAGCAGCTGCGGGAGGCCGGCTACGGGGGCTTCACCTTCGAGGCGATCGCCGAACGTGCCCAGACCGGTAAGGCGGCGCTGTACCGACGCTGGCCGGACAAGGAGTCGCTGCTGCGCGCCGTGCTCACCCACTCCTATCTCGGAGCACCGCGCGAGGTCCCGGACACCGGTGATCTGCGCGGCGACGTGCTCGCGCTGCTGCGCTCAGCCAACCGCCTCGGCGACGGCGCACCGGCCGTGCTCAGCACGATCTTCGGGTCCTTGTTCGACGACACCGGTGCCACACCGGCCCAGCTGCGCAGCCGCCTGCTCGGTGACCGGGAGCTGGCCATGCCTCGTCTCGTCGCACGCGCCGTGCACCGTGGCGAGATCTCCACGCCGCCACCGGACCGTGTGGTGAACCTGCCCTTCGACCTGTTCCGGCACGAGCTGATCATGAACCTGGGCACCGTGCCGGACGAGGCCATCGTGGACATCGTGGACACGGTGTTCCTGCCGCTGGTGGCGGCTGCGTCGGCGAGTGCGACCACCCAGTAGCAGCCGCGCCCGCCCGGCTCCAGCGCTGCCGGCCGCCAGCCTCAGGCCAGCTGCAGCCGGTACCACCGTGGGGCGGTGCGGTTCATCGGCCAGCCCAGCCCAGCAGTCTCCGCCGGCTGCGAACCGGTCAGCCGCCAGCCGGGGAACGCCGAGGTGACCTCGGTCTCGGTCACCCCACCGATCATCGAGCGCAGCCGGGTCGGCCCGAAGGCGAGCATCAGCAGCCGGGCGCCCGGGTTCGCCAGTGCGGTCACACCCCGCCCGACCGCGGCCCGCCCGGCCGGGTCGAACCCCTGGAAGCAGCCGACGTCGACGAACAGGTCGAACCTGCCCAGACCGCTCCCCGCCAGCGAGGTGACGTCCCCGACCACGTACGTGGCGCCGTCGGGATCTGTGCGGCGCGCCGCCTCGATCGCCGCGGGCACGATGTCGATGCCCACTGTCGCCCAGCCGCGGCGGACCAGCTCCGGGGTGAGCTGTGCGCGCCCGCAGCCCAGGTCCAGCGCGCGACCGGGCGGCTGGCCCGCAGCAGCACGCTCCAGGTCCAGGTGCTCGGCCACCGAGGCTCCGGCCACCTGCCCGTAGCGCTCCCAGGGAGTGAGGCCCAGCCGGTACATCCAGGCGTAGCTCGGCATCAGGTCTCACTCTCCGTTCCGGGCCAGCACGGCAGTAGCGAGGGTCGAGCAGTTCATCTGGACATCTTCCTCGCAGGCGCTCGCACCGGCCAGCACATTCCCACAGCACCGCAGTTCGTCAGCCGCTGCACTGCTTGGTTATCGTGCTGATGGCGTGCCGGGCGACGGGCGTACAACCTCGCCTGGGCACACGGTGACCACCAGCCCACGAGCGAGGACGAAGCGTGACCGAGAACGCCTCCGCGGCCGAGACGACCGGCGACCAGGACGGGACCCTTGACCCTGAGCTCCCCCAACCCAGCGATGCCGTCGCCGACCCGCCGGACCAGAGCGAGGACGAGGACTCGTCCGGTCCGGTGGAGCTGCTGCGCTCCTGGCGGCTGCGTGCCGGGGCGATCATGCGCGCGGTCCGAGAACCGACCCAACGGATCGTCCTGACCGACCCGGACGAGGAGATCTCCCAGCGTCACGCCCGCAGCGTGATCGACCTGTGCCTGCGCACCGGGGAGGCGATGCTCGCCGCCGGCGCCTCGGCTGCGGACGTGGTAGCCACTGTGCTGCGGATCAGCGACACCTACGAGCTGTCCGGCATGCAGGTGGACATCACCTTCACCTCGATCACCGTCTCGGTGCGCCGCGGGCTGGACGAGGACCCGATCTCGGTGATGCGGGTGGTCAAGGCGCGCACCACCGACTACACCCGCATCCAGGGCGTGTACAAGCTGATCAGCGAGATCACCGACGGCGACGAACCAGTGGACCTCGCCGAGGCCCGGCTCCGGCTGCGGCAGATCCTCACCCAGCCGCACCCCTACCGGCGCTGGGTGGTCACCCTCGGCAAGGCCATCCTCGCCGGCGGGGTGGTGGTGATGTACGACGCGAGCTTCGTGCTGATCATCGTCGCAGCGCTGGCGGCCGTCGCCGTGGACCTGATCACCCGGCTGATGGACCGGTGGGGCATCGCCGCCTTCTTCACCCAGATGGGTGCGGCCGCGGTGACCACCGGGATCGCAGCGGTGATGTACTGGGTGCAGTCCCAGGGGGTCGAGCTGCCCGGCGCGAACCGGCCGACCGTGATCGTGATCTCCGGCATCATCATGCTGCTGTCCGGGATCGGACTCACCTCGGCCGCCCGGGACGCGATCGACGGCTACTACGTCACCGCCTCGGCCCGCATGCTCGAGGTGCTCATGCTCACCCTCGCGCTGACGGTGGGCATCTCCGCCACGCTCGGGCTGGTGCTCAAGCTGGGGGTGCCGATCGTCGTGGGCACCTCCCTCGGGCCCGACGGCGGTCTGCTGGCGGGCACACTCGGCTCCGCCTTGATCGGGATCGGCTTCGCGCTCACCTCCTACGTCCGTCTGCGGATGGTCCCGCTGCTGCCGGTGGTCGCCGGGATCGTCTTCGCCGTCTACTACCTGCTCCGCCCGATCACCGACCAGCCGGGGCTGGTGCCCGGGATGGCAGGGGTGGTGGCCGGGGTCCTCGGCTACCTGACCTATCGGTGGTTCAAGGTTCCCGAGGCGGCGATGACGATGGCCGGCCTGATCGGCCTGATCCCAGGACTGGCGGTCTACCGGGCGCTGTACTCCCTGATGGGTAGCGAGTACGGCGTGAACGAGGCGTTGCCCGCTCTCGTGCTGGCGTTCGCCACCGGTCTGGGGCTGGCCGCGGGCTCGACCATCGGCGGCTACATCGCACGCCGCTTCTTCGGTCAGGACCGTGCTTCGCAGAAGGCCTCCCGGCGCACCCAGGAAGCCAGCTGAGCACAGCAGGAAGCCACCTGCTGGAGGCGATAGGCTCACTGCCTGTGAATGCACTGACCGGCCAGCAGTTCGAGATCCGCCACGGCAGCGCCTACGCCGTCATCACCGAGGTGGGCGCGCACCTGCGCCTGTTCCAGGTCGACGGGCGGGACGTGGTGGTGCCGTTCGCCGCCGAGGAGCTGCCACCGGCCTCCAACGGCGGTGTGCTCGCCCCGTGGCCGAACCGGCTCCGGGACGGGCAGTACACCTTCGACGGGGTCGACTACCAGGTCCCGCTGACCGAGCCGTCCCGGCGGACTGCGCTGCACGGGCTGGTGAGCTGGTTGCGCTGGGGCGTCCGCTCGCACACGGCCTCCGCGGTCGAGCTGGCCGTGGACCTGCCACCCACTCCCGGCTACCCGTTCCCGTTGACCGTGGCCACCCGGTACGAGCTGAGCCAGGCAGGCCTGGAGGTGACCACCACCGGCACGAACACCGGGAAGACCGAGGCACCCTACGGCGTCGGCTTCCACCCCTGGCTCTCCCCCGGTCCCGGTGCCCTGGACGATGCCGAGCTAGAGCTGGACGTGGCCCGCTGGGTCACCACCGACGAGCGGCTGCTGCCCACCGGTGCCACCAAGGTGCCCGAGCAGTTCGACTTCCGCACCCGCCGGCGGCTGGGCAGCACCGACCTGGACGACGCGTTCCTGGATCCGGCCTTCGACGCCGACGGCCGGTCCTGGCTGCGCCTGCGCGGCAGCGACGGCCGCACCGTGGAGGTGTGGATGGACTCCTCCCTGCGCGCCTGGCAGCTGTGCACCGGGGACCACGTCAGTGCCGTAGCCGCCCGACGCACCGGTCTGGCCGCCGAGCCGATGAGCTGCATCGCCGACGCGTTCCGCACCGGGGACGACCTGGTGCGCCTGGCCCCCGGCGACCGGTACACAGTGCACTGGGGACTGCGGCTGGTCTGAGGGTCAGCAGCCGGCCGAGGGGCCGGCAACCCTGCCGAAAGTCAGCCGGCCGAGGCTCCGCCGGCCGAGGCTCACCGGGCGGTCAGCCTTCGGTGCACTGCAGCGTCTCGCTGTCCAACGGCACCGCGTTCTCGGCCAGCCAGCTCTCCGGGTCGATGGTGGTCAGGTCCTGGTCCAGGTGCACCTCGAAGTGCAGGTGCGGTCCGGTGGAGTTGCCGTAGGAGCCGACGGCGCCGATCACCTCACCCGCGCTGACCTGCTGTCCTTCGGAGACGTACACCCCGTTCGGGTACATGTGCACGTACCAGGTCCAGAACTTGGCACCGTCCACCTCGTGCTCGACGATCACCAGCATGCTGGACCGGCCGTCCATCCCGGCACCGGCATGGATCACAGTGCCGTCGGCGGCGGCGTGGATCGGAGTGCCGGCCGCGGCCGCCATGTCCAGACCGGTGTGCTCGCTGTAGCTGCCGAAGATCGGGTGGGTGCGCAGCCCGTACCGGGAGGTGTAGTGGAAGGAGCCTTCGGCCAGCGGCATGACGATCTCTGGCGGGGAGCTCTCCACCTCGCTGGCAAGAACACCGTTGGCCTCCATCGCCCCGTCGGCGCAGGTGGCGCTCTCCCGGTCGGTGCTCCTGCTGGTGGTCACCATCGAGCGCAGCGAAGCCAACGGGTCGGCGGCCAGGGCCGCGGAGGTGTCGGTGGACAGCTGGGTGCCGCCGGCTGCGAACACCTGCAGCGCGCTGGTCTCCCCGAGCGGTGGTCCGGTGCTCGGGTCGCTGGAGGAGGTGGGCAGCGCGGCTCCGGTCAGCGGTACCACCGTGGTGACTGCGGCAAGAGCACCGAGCACCGCCACGCGCGGCAGCCACCGGCGGGCGGCGGTCCTCTCCTTGGCTGCGCGCCGGGGCTGCTCTGGTTCGGTGGCCGTGCGGGCGGCGGTCTGCTCCGACAGCTCGGGCGCAGAGCCTGCGACGCTGGTCGCGCTGGCGGGCTCTTCGGCTGCGCTAGCAGCTTCTTCGGCGCTGGCGGCCGACGTGTCGCTGGCGGTGTCCCGGTCCAGAGCCTGCTGTACCTTGCGGCGAGCTTCCTCGGCACGCTCCCGCTCACGGATCTGGCGTCGGGTCAACGGTGCGGCACCGCTGGACGGCGCAGCCTCGCCGGCCGAGACCGCGCTCACCGGGCTGCTGGCGGTGCTCCCGGTCTGGGCGCTGGTGCTGCTGCCGGTCCGGGCGGTGCCCGACGACGGCGTGGTCGGGCGCGCAACAGCTTCTGCAGCGCGGGCCGCTTCGCGGAGCTGGCGACGGGTCACGTAGCCGTCAGCGGACCACTCACGCTGCGAGCTCACACAACCTCCGGGCACAACAAAGAGGGCAACGAACGTTCACGGGGTACTGCACGGGGAAGGTCCGCATCAGGCCGCACTCAATCCGATCCGCGACCGAGCAGATTACGGAATCATAACGGACGCCTAGCAGTGGATCCACCACCCCGGACGCACACCGGCGCGCTGGTGCGGGACGGCGCCGACTTCCTTCACAACATCCTCACATCCACGGGTCGAGACCGGAACATCCACCTGCTGGACGGCCTTCTCCCCTCGGGACGGTGCTGTGCCGGTGGGCTGCGCCGTCACCGGCTGCCCCGGGAACCTGACGCAGTACCGGTGAGCTGCGCCGTCACCGGCTGCGTTGCATGGAGTCGCGCACCTCGCCGACCAGCTCCTCGAGGATGTCCTCCAGGAACACCACCCCGAGGGACTCACCGGCCGGGCCCTTCACCCCGGCTACGTGCGCACCGGTGCGCTGCATCGCTCCGAGCACGGTCTCGATGTCGTCCTCGGCGCGGGCCACTGCCAGCGGCCGCACCCGCCACGGCGGCACCGGCGCCTGCCGCTGGCGGTCGGTATCGGCGTACAGCACATCCTTCACGTGCAGGTAGCCCACGATGGTCACACCCTCCACCACCGGGAACCGGGAGAACCCGGTCTGCGCGACCGCGTGCTCCACCTCCGCGGGCGTGCACCCGATCGGCAGGGTGGTCAGTGCCGTGCCGGAGACCATCACGCTGCCCGCGTCTGCCGCGGAGAACTCGATCGCCCCGGTGAGCAGGCCGAGCTCGTCCTGCAGCAGCCCCTCCGCCTGGGAGCGCTCCACGATCGCCGCCACCTCCTCGGCGGTGAACGTAGAGGTGACCTCGTCCTTCGGCTCGATGCCCACCAGCCGCAGCACCCCGTTGGCCACCCAGTTCAGGAACCGGATCAGCGGGGAGACTGCCCGGGACACCCACACCAGCGGCGGACCGAACCACACCGCCGCACGACCAGGGGCCGCCACAGCCAGGTTCTTCGGGACCATCTCCCCGATCACCACGTGCAGGTAGACCACGATCGCCAGCGCGATCACCAGCGCGACCGCGTGGCTGACTGCCGCCGGGAGCCCCAGCGCGCCGAGCGGTACGTGCAGCAGGTGGGCGATCGCCGGCTCGGCCACCGCCCCCAGGCCCACCGAGCAGATCGTCACCCCGAGCTGGGCGCAGGCGAGCATCAGGGAGACGTGCTCCAGCGCCCAGAGCACGGTCTTGGCAGACCGCGAGCCCTGCTCGGCCAGCGGCTCCACCTGGGAGCGCCGCACGGACATGATCGCGAACTCGGCGCCGACGAAGAAGGCGTTGCCGAGCAGGAGCAGCACCGTGACCAGCAGCGCGGTGCCCGAGCTCACTGCGCCGCCTCCGGCTCGACGCGCGGCAGCGCCCGCACCCGCAGCGTGTCCACCCGACGCCCATCCATCGTCTCCACCCGCAGCCGCACCCCGGGGACCTCGACCTCGTCCCCGATCTGCGGCATCCGCCCGAGCTCGGTCATCACCAGCCCGCCGAGCGTCTCGTAGGACGCCTCGTCCGGCACCCGCAGCCCGGTGCGCAGCACCAGCTCGTCCGGGCGCAGGGTGCCGGGCACCAGCCAGGACTCCTCCGGCCCGGCGCGCACGTCCCGGCGGCTCCGGTCGTGCTCGTCGGCAACTTCACCGACCAGCTCCTCGACGACGTCCTCCAGCGTGACCACCCCGGAGGTGCCGCCGAACTCGTCCACCACGATCGCCATCTGCAGCCCGTTGCGCAGACTGACCAGCAGCGGCGCCAGCCGGGCGGTCTCCGGCACCTGCGGCGCCTGGTCCATCAGCGCCCCGACCGGCACCTCGCCGCGCCGTTCGTGCGGCACGCCGATCGCCCGCCGCAGCTGCACGATGCCGACCACCTCGTCCGGGGAGTCCTCGATCACCGGGAACCGGGAGTGCCCGGTGGCCCGCGCCAGGGCCACCAGCTCCTCGGCACTGGCGTCCCGGGCGAGCGTGGTCATCCGCATCCGGTCGGTCATCACGTCCAGGGCGGTGAGCTCGCCGAAGCCGATCGAGCGGGTCAGCAGCAGCGCAGTGGAACGCTCCAGGGTGCCGGCCTTCGCCGAGTGCCGGACCAGGGCAGCCAGCTCGGTGGCCGACCGGCCACCGCCCAGCTCCTCCCGCGGCTCCACCCCGAACAGGTGCAGGACCTTGTTCGCCGAGCCGTTCAACGCGGTGATCATCGGCCGCAGTGCCGTGGTGAAGGCGTGCTGCGGGCGCACCACCACCCGGGCCACCCGCATCGGGTCGGAGATCGCCCAGTTCTTCGGCACCAGCTCTCCGAACAGCATGGAGAAGGTGTTCACGAGCACCAGGCTGATCACCACGGCAAGAGCGCCGGTGGCCGCCTGGGCCAGCACGGTCAGCTCCAGCCCCCGGGTGATCAGGTTCGCCAGCGCCGCCTGCATCGTGTAACCGAGGAGCACTGTGGTCAGCGTGATGCCGACCTGTGCCCCGGAGAGCTCCGTGGCCAGCTGGCGCAACGCACGCTGCACGAGCTGGGCGGTGCGGTCCTTGCCGCCGGCGGCGCGCTTGTCCACAGCGGCGGGGTCCAGGGCCACCAGGGAGAACTCGGCGGCGACGAACAGGGCCGTGCCGGCGGTGAGCAGCACGCCGAGCGCAACCAGGAGCCAATCGGTGATCATCGCGCCGGTTTGTACCTCGAGGCGCAGGTATGGCCAGACATGATGAGCGCCAGGGTAACCGGCCCGGTGCGTGGCAGACAACGAATCGCGCCGGCGAGTACCTCCGGTCCGGGCGCTTGATGTGCCAGGCTTTGCCGCATGAGCACCCCGAGCACTGTCGTCCTGGTGGTGGAGGACGAACCGGAGATCGCCACCCAGATCGCCCGCCGGCTGGAGGCCGAGGGCTGGCGCGCGCACACTGTGGGCGACGGCCAGACCGGGGTGTCGGCAGCCGCCCGCCTGCAGCCGGACCTGATCGTGCTGGACGTGATGCTGCCCGGTATCGACGGGCTGGAAGCGTGCCGTCGGATCCAGGCAGAGGCCACCAGCGGCGGTCGGCAGGTCCCGCCGATCATGATGCTCACCGCCCGCGACGACGAGACCGACATGCTGGTCGGGCTGGGTGTGGGCGCGGACGACTACATGACCAAACCGTTCTCGATGCGTGAGCTGCTCGCCCGGCTGAAGGTGCTGCTGCGCCGGGTGGAGCGGTCCCAGGCCGCACCCGCACCTGCCGGGGAGGCGCCGCTGCAGCTGGGCGACCTGACCATCGACAAGGCCGCCCGCCGGGTGCACCGGGCAGGTGAGGAGGCGCACCTGACCCCCACCGAGTTCGACCTGCTGGTCTGCCTGGCCGCGAGCCCGCGCACGGTGCTCTCCCGGGAGCGGCTGCTCGCGGAGGTGTGGGACTGGGCGGACGCCTCGGGCACCCGCACCGTGGACTCGCACATCAAGGCGCTGCGGCGCAAGCTCGGCTCGGACCTGATCCGCACCGTGCACGGGGTCGGCTACGCGCTGGAGCCCACGCACTAGTGCCGGCGCCCGCACAATAGTCAGGTGAGCACTCCCCCGCGCCGGTTCCGCCACGCCCGCACCGAAAGCGGGTGGCAGGAGGCCCGGCACGCGCTCTACCGGGACCTGCGCCCGCTGGACCCGCTGCGCTCGATCAAGATGAAGCTGATCGTGATCATCGGGGCGATGGTCGCGCTGTTCACCCTGGTCACCTGGGCTGGTGACCGGCTCGACGTCGGCGTGCTGCGCACGTTCCCGGTGGCGCTGGTGTGCTCGCTGGTGCTCACCCAGATCCTCGCCCGCGGGATGACGCGGCCGTTGCGGGAGATGACCGCCGCGGCGCGCGCGATGGCCCGAGGGGACTACAGCCAGCAGGTGCACACCGACAGCCAGGACGAGGTCGGCGAGCTGGCGGCGGCGTTCAACTCCATGGCCCAGGACCTGGACACCCTGGACACCCAGCGCCGGGAGATGGTCGCGAACGTCTCGCACGAGCTGCGTACCCCGGTCGCCGCGCTCCGGGCGCAGCTGGAGAACCTCGCCGACGGCGTAGTCTCACCTTCTCCGGAGGAGCTGGAGTCCGCGCTTGGTCAGGTGGAGCGGCTCTCCCGACTGATCGGCTACCTGCTCGACCTGTCTCGGCTGGAGGCCGGGGCGGCCGACCTGGAGCTCGCCGAGATCGAGGTGGGCCCGTTCCTGGCCGAGGCCGCCAC
This sequence comes from Ruania sp., assembly GCA_035303065.1. Lineage (GTDB taxonomy): Bacteria > Actinomycetota > Actinomycetes > Actinomycetales > Beutenbergiaceae > Ruania. The sequence continues at coordinate 7,494 of DATGRZ010000179.1, read as the reverse complement.
CCAGTCGCGGCACGCGGTCAGCGAGTCCGGTCGGGAGCTGGACTGGGAGGTGACCACCACACCGTCGGACCTCCGGGTGGTGGCGGATGCGGAGCGGCTGCACCAGGTGGTGGCCAACCTGCTCGGCAACGCCGCCCGGCACTCCCCGGCCGGCGGGAAGATCTACCTCGCCGGCCGGTACGAGTCGGTGCCGGACACTGTGCTGATCGAGGTGCAGGACGAGGGTCCGGGGATCCCGGTCAAGGACCGGCAGAAGGTGTTCGAGCGGTTCGAGCGCGGCAACGCCCCCGGCCAGCGCAGCGGGCAGTCCACCGGCGGCACCGGCCTGGGCCTGGCGATCGCCCGCTGGGCGGTGAGCCTGCACGGCGGCACGATCGAGGTGGTCGACCCCACGCACGGCACCGGGGCGATGATCCGGGTCACGCTGCCGGCCCGCGGACCGGCTCCGGGCACCGGGCACGCCGGTACCGAGAAGGCGTGACCGCTCGGGCGGACCTGGACGAGCGATGACCACCCCGGCGGACCCGGCCGGTGGGGACCGGGACGTAGGGCCCAGATTCTGCCCTCCGTTGCGGGACCTTGGGCCCACGACTGCGGGCGGTGCGCACGGCACTCTGGTGTCAGGGTCCATCCCGGACCTCTGAGGAGACGGAGAATCCATCATGAGTGCCACCAACCACCTCACCCCCGCTGCCGCGCGAGAACCGCGCACCCAGGAACAGATCGTCACCCGACCGGGCATCCGCAAGGTGCTGGCGGTGAGCCGGATGATCATCGGCTTCACCTTCCTGTGGGCCTTCCTGGACAAGACGTTCGGGCTGAGCTTCTCCACCCCGTCGGAGGGTGCCTGGATCCGCGGCGGAACACCCGCACAGGGCTACATCGGCGGGATCGAGGGGCCGTTCGCGGGCTTCTTCCAGATCTTCGCCAACCCCTTCGGCGACTGGTTGTTCATGATCGGCCTGCTCGGTATCGGGGTAGCCATGATCGCCGGCGCCGGACTGCGGATCGCAGCGGTCACCGGGACCGTGCTGCTGCTGTTCATGTTCTTGGCGGACCTGCCCGCTGCCACGGCGGTCGTGGACGGGGAGCTGGTCCGCGGCTCGACCAACCCGCTGGTCGACTCGCACTGGCACGAAGCGCTGCTGCTGATCATCCCGGCGCTCACCCTCGCCGGTGACACCTGGGGCGTGGGCAAGTGGTGGAGCCGGACGATCGGCAGCCACCAGTGGCTGCGCTGAGCCTTCCCCGGCGCTGTGCCCGGACGTGAGCAGAACCGCCGTCCGGGCACACGTGTGCCTCATCCTTCACAGTCGTGCGTCTGACTGGTTGTTTGCCCAGGCTTGAACCGGTGCGCCCCAGAGTGCCTGCTGGACCACACAGATGTCCCGAAACGCGGGGTTCATGCGGTTCTGATGACACTCCTCGCCTAGGCTGGTAGTACCCATCCAGCACGCACCACCTTTCGGAAGAGGGCGATCCCCGAGTGTCCCAGCAGGCACCCCACGACTCCACATCCGCGGCGGAGATCTTCGGCGGGAACGAGTGGCTCATCGAAGAGCTGTACTCCCAGTACAAGAAGGACAAGAACCTGGTCGACGAGTCCTGGTGGGAGTTCTTCGAGACCTACTCCCCGGCCGACCTGTCCGGCAACGGCAGTACCGGAACCTCTGCCCCGTCCCCCACGACCACGGCCTCGGACCCGAGCGCCTCTGCTGCGCCGGCGCAGCGCAGCCAGGACCGGCCCAGCGCCACCTCGGCACCCAGCCAGGTCGAGTCCTCCGCCTCAGCGGCGGTCGCACCGGCCCAGCAGCCACCGGCCAGCGCCACCCAGGACGCCGAGCCGTCCCCGACCACCGCCCCCGAGCAGGAGCCGGCCGCCCCGGCCCGGCAGACCTCAGGGGCGACGACCGCACAGCAGAAGGACACCACCCCGGCACCGGCGGACGTCCGTGCCGACGTGCCCCCGGAGGCCCCGGTGGCCACTGCGGTCGCCCCCACCGCTGCCTACACCAGGGCCGTCACCGGCGGCGGCCCGCGGGATGCCGGCGGCGAAGGTGAGGCCACCCGGCTGCGCGGCCCCGCTGCCCGCGTGGTCAGCAACATGGAGACCTCGCTCGAAGTCCCCACCGCCACCAGCGTGCGCTCCATCCCGGCGAAGCTGCTGGTGGACAACCGGATCGTGCTGAACAACCACCTGGCCCGCAGCCGCGGCGGGAAGGTGTCCTTCACCCACCTGATCGGGTTCGCCGTGGTCGAGGCGCTCGGCGACATGCCGGAGATGAACGCCGGCTACCGGGAGGTGGACGGCAAGCCCGGCATCATGCGCCCGGCGCACGTGAACTTCGGACTAGCGATCGACCTGGCCAAGCCGGACGGCACCCGTCAGCTCCTGGTGCCCTCCATCAAGGGCGCTGAGGAGATGAACTTCGCCCAGTTCTGGCGCGCCTACGAGGAGATCGTGCGCAAGGCCCGCGGCAACAAGCTCACTGTGGACGACTTCGCCGGCACCACGATCACGTTGACCAACCCCGGCACCATCGGCACCGTGCACTCGGTGCCGCGGCTGATGTCCGGGCAGGGCACGATCATCGGCGTCGGCGCGATGAACTACCCGGCCGAGTATCAGGGCGCCTCGCTGGAGACGGTCTCCCGGCTGGGCATCTCCAAGGTGCTCACCCTGACCTCCACCTACGACCACCGGATCATCCAGGGCGCCCAGTCCGGAGACTTCCTGCGCATCGTGCACGCCAAGCTGCTCGGCGAGGACGGATTCTACGACCGGGTGTTCGCCGCCCTGCGGGTGCCGTACGAGCCGGTGCGTTGGACCACTGACGTCACCCCCAGCGAGGAGGAGGACTTCGGCAAGCCCGCCCGGGTGGCCGAGCTGATCCACGCCTTCCGGTCCCGCGGGCACCTGCTCGCCGACACCGACCCGCTGGCCTACCGGCAGCGCAAGCACCCCGACCTGGACGTGCAGACCCACCGGCTCACGCTCTGGGACCTGGACCGCATGTTCCCCACCGGCGGCTTCGGCGGCAAGCCGAAGATGCTGCTGCGGGACATCCTCGGGCTGCTGCGCAACTCCTACTGCCGCACTATCGGTGTGGAGTACATGCACCTGCACGACCCGGCTCAGCGCGAGTGGTTGCAGGAACGTCTGGAGTCCGGCTGGTCCAAGCCAGAGCAGGACGAGCAGAAGCGCATCCTGCGCACGCTGAACGCTGCCGAGGCGTTCGAGACCTTCCTGCAGACCAAGTTCGTCGGACAGAAGCGGTTCAGCCTGGAGGGCGGCGAGGCACTCATCCCCCTCCTCGACCGGGTGCTGGACCGGGCCGCCCAGGACGGCCTGGACGAGGTCGGCATCGGGATGCCGCACCGTGGCCGGCTGAACGTGCTGGCCAACCTAGCCGGCAAGTCCTACGCGCAGATCTTCGCCGAGTTCGAGGGCAACCAGGACCCGCGCACGGTGCAGGGCTCCGGAGACGTGAAGTACCACCTCGGCACTGAGGGCACCTTCACCGCGCTGAACGGCGCCACCACGAAGGTGTACCTGGCCGCCAACCCCTCCCACCTGGAAGCGGTCAACGGTGTGCTCGAGGGCGTGGTCCGCGCCAAGCAGGACCGGCTCGACCTCGGCGGCGCCGGCTACTCGGTACTGCCGGTGCTGATCCACGGGGACGCGGCGTTCGCCGGCCAGGGTGTGGTCACCGAGACGCTGCAGCTGTCCCAGCTGCGCGGCTACCGCACTGGCGGGACGGTGCACATCCTGATCAACAACCAGGTCGGCTTCACCACCGGCGCCTCCGCCTCCCGGTCCACGATGTACGCGACCGATGTGGCCAAGGGGCTGCAGATCCCGGTGTTCCACGTGAACGGGGACGACCCGGAGGCGGTGGCGCACGTGGCCGAGCTGGCCTTCGACTACCGGCAGGAGTTCAACCGGGACGTCATCATCGACATGGTCTGCTACCGCCGCCGGGGGCACAACGAGGGCGACGACCCGTCGATGACCCAGCCGGTGATGTACTCGCTGATCGAGAAGAAGCGCAGCGTGCGCAAGCTCTACACCGAGGCGCTCGTCGGCCGCGGCGACCTGACCCAGGAAGAGGCCGAGGAGGCGCTGCAGCACTACAAGGGCGAGCTGGAGCGGGTGTTCACCGAGACCCGCGAAGGCAGTGCCCGCACCGACACCCAGGTGCAGGGCCTGGAGCTGCCGGAGTCCCAGCAGGAGGACGCCGGGATGATGGTCGGCTGGCAGACTGCCGTGCCGGCCAAGGTGGTCGAGCACATCGGTGCCGCACACACCCGCCCACCTGAAGGCTTCACCGTGCACCCGAAGCTGACCCAGCTGCTGGAGAAGCGCGAGCACATGGCCACCGAGGGCGGCATCGACTGGGCGTTCGGTGAGCTGCTCGCCTTCGGCTCCCTGCTGATGGAGGGCATGCCGGTGCGGCTGGCCGGCCAGGACTCCCGGCGGGGCACGTTCGTGCAGCGCCACGCTGTGCTGCACGACCGGGTCAGCGGTGCGGAGTGGACACCGCTGATGTACCTGTCGCCGCTCCAGGCGAAGTTCTGGACCTACGACTCCTCGCTGAGCGAGTACGCGGCACTGGCCTTCGAGTACGGCTACTCCGTGGAGCGCCCGGACGCCCTGGTGGCGTGGGAGGCGCAGTTCGGCGACTTCGTCAACGGCGCCCAGACGGTGATCGACGAGTTCATCTCCTCCGCCGAGCAGAAGTGGGGGCAGTCCTCCTCAGTGGTGCTGCTGCTGCCGCACGGGTACGAGGGTCAGGGCCCCGACCACTCCTCGGCCCGCAAGGAACGGTTCCTGCAGCTGTCCGCCGAGGACAACATGATCGTGGCCGAACCCTCCACCCCGGCGAACCACTTCCACCTGCTGCGCCGCCAGGCCTACCAGCGTCCGCGCCGACCGCTGGTGGTGTTCACGCCCAAGCAGCTGCTCCGGCTGCGGGCCGCCACCTCGACGGTGGAGGACTTCACCTCTGGTGAGTTCCAGCCGGTGATCGGTGACCCCACAGCGGACCCGGCGAAGGTGAACCGGGTGCTGCTGTGCAGCGGCCGGGTGTACTACGACCTGCTCGCCGAGCGTGACAAGCGGGAGGACGAGGCGACCGCACTGGTCCGGCTGGAGCAGTTCTACCCGCTCGACGCCGAGGCGCTGGATGCCGAGCTGCGCCGGTTCTCCGGCGCCGAGCTGGTGTGGGTGCAGGACGAGCCGGCGAACCAGGGAGCGTGGACGTACCTGCGGGCACGCGTCGCCAAGATGGTGCCCACGATCGCTGAGCGCGGTCTACGTCGGGTCTCCCGTCCGGAGTCCGCCGCCCCCTCGGCCGGCACTGCCAAGAAGCACCAGGCCGAGCAGAAGGTGCTGATCAGCGAGGCCTTTGCCCGGTGAGCGCAGCGGGGGCACAGGAAGAGTCGGCGCGCAGCCGCATCTGCGTGGTCGGAGACGAGCTGGTCGCCGGGGTCGGTGACGCCCGCGGCCTGGGCTGGACCGGCCGGGTGGCGGCCCGCACGGTCAGCGAGGACCCGATCGAGTGGTACCCGCTGGCTGTTCCGGGTGAGTCCAGCACGGCCCTGTCCGGGCGCTGGGAGTCGGAGTGCAACCGGCGCTTCGGCACCGGGGACAACCGTCTGGTGGTCGCCCCCGGCGCAGCCGATCTGCACCACGGGGTGTCACTGGCACGCAGCCGGCTGAACCTGGCGAACGTGCTCGACGATGCCACCAACCGGCGCATCCCGGTGTTCGTGGTTGGCCCGGCGCCCCGCCACGACGTGGACGCCGATGCACTGGCTGAGCTGTCCACCGCGTTCGCCGACGTCTGCGGCCGGCGCCGCATCCCGTACGTGGAGACCCACCAGCCGCTGCGCGCCCACGAGCAGTGGGTCTCCGACCTGGGCGGTACCGACGGGCACCACCCGCAGCAGGCCGGCTACGGGCTGCTCGCCTGGCTGGTGCTGCACAACGGCTGGCACGACTGGCTCGGCCTGGCGCAGGACGCCTGACCGCCGTCATCACCGCCGTCCCCGCCGTCCCCTGACCGCGAAGGTGTGGTTGTGGTCGCTGTGATCGTCGATCACGACCACAACCACACCTTCGTTCGGGGTGAGCGGGTCAGCTGCAGCCGCTGGTCGTGCCGCAGCCCTCGCAGACGTGGCAGGAGCCGGAGGGCCGCATCGTGGCCCCGCAGGTCAGGCACAGCGGGGCGTCCGCCCGCGCAGGTACAGCCTGGCTGAGCCCAGTGGCAGGCGAGGAGCCCTGCCCGGTCGGGGCTGCGCCGTCGGCGGCTGCCTGCTCGGTGGCTACGCCAGGTGAGTCCTGCTCCCCTGCCAGGGCTGCGCCGTCGGCGGGCTCGGCGACCTCACCAGCGTCCAGCACCTCGGCCCGCTCCTGGGTGCTGCGCACACCGAGGGCGCCGCGGGTGTCGGCATCCAGGTGGTCCAGTGCGAGCCGGCGGAACACGTAGTCCATGATCGAGGTGGACATCCGCAGATCGGCGTCGTCGGTCAGGCCCGCCGGCTCGAAGCGCATGTTCGTGAACTTCTCCACGAACGTCTCCAGCGGCACCCCGTGCTGCAACCCGATGGAGACGGCGATGGAGAACGCGTCCATCACCCCGCCCAGGGTGGAGCCCTGCTTGCCGAAGCGCAGGAAGATCTCCCCGAGCCGGCCGTCGGCGTAGGTGCCGGCGGTCAGGTACCCCTCCGCACCGCCGACGGCGAAGGAGGTGGTCTGCGAGGCACGTCGCCGGGGCAGCCGCTCACGTACCGGCCCCCGGGGGGAGGTCTCGGCGGCAGCCGCCGGCTCTCCGGAGTCTGTGGCAGCCTTCTGCTGGCCGCCGGAGAGCGGCTGGCCGACCTTGCAGCTGTCCCGGTAGATGGCGATCGCCTTCAGCCCGAGCTGCCAGCCCTGCCGGTAGATGTCCGCGACATCGGCGACAGTGGCCTCCGCGGGCATGTTCACGGTCTTGGAGATCGCCCCCGACAGGAACGGCTGCACTGCGGCCATCATCCGCACGTGCCCCATCGGGGTGATCGACCGGGTGCCCACTGCTGTGTCGAAGACCGGGTAGTGCTCGGTCTTCAGCCCGGGTGCGTCGATGACGTGCCCGGTCTCGGTGATCGCTTCCTCGATCGCCTCGATGGTCTCTTCCGCGTAACCGAGCGCGCGCAGCGCCCGTGGCACGGTCTGGTTGACGATCTGCATCGAGCCGCCGTCGCTGAGCTTCTTGTACTTCACCAGGGAGAAGTCCGGCTCGATCCCGGTGGTGTCGCAGTCCATCATGAACCCGATCGTGCCGGTGGGCGCCAGCAGGGAGACCTGGGCGTTGCGGTAGCCGGCCTCCGCCCCGAGCCGCACCGCCTGCTGCCACTCCGCTCCGGCGGCCCGGTGGATCGCGGTGTCCATGGCGTAGTGGGTGCGCAGGTCGTCATCGGCGGCCTGGTGCTTGCGCACCACCCGCTGGTGGG
>DATGRZ010000178.1:0-38342 GCA_035303065.1 Ruania sp. | reverse complement strand
ACAGCGTCAAGGACCGCATCGGTGTGGCCATCATCGACGCCGCCGTGGCCGCCGGTGCCCTGCCGCCCGGTGGCACGATCGTGGAGGCCACCAGCGGTAACACCGGGATCGCCCTGGCGTTCGTCGGCGCCGCCCGCGGCTACCAGGTGGTCCTCGCGATGCCGGAGACGATGTCCACCGAGCGGAAGATGCTGCTGCGCGCCTACGGTGCCGAGCTCGTCCTCACTCCGGGTTCGGGCGGCATGAAGGGTGCGGTGGAGAAGGCGGAGCAGATCGCTGCCGAACGGCCGGGGGCGGTCCTGGCCCGCCAGTTCGAGAACGAGGCGAACGCGGAGATCCACCGCCGCACCACTGCCGAGGAGATCTGGACGGACACGGACGGCGGTGTGGACATCGTCGTCTCCGGGGTGGGCACCGGCGGCACGATCACCGGTGTGGGACAGGTGCTCAAGGAGCGCAAGCCGGAGGTGCAGATCATCGCCGTGGAGCCGGCCGAGTCCCCCGTGCTCTCCGGAGGCGAGGCTGGTCCGCACAAGATCCAAGGTCTCGGGGCGAACTTCGTGCCGAAGATCCTGGACACCAGCATCTACGACGAGGTGATCACCGTCACCGGCGAAGACGCGATCGAGGCCTCCCGCCGCTCCGCCCGGGAGGAGGGCCTGCTCGTGGGCATCTCCTCCGGTGCTGCCCTGAAGGCTGCTGTCGATGTGGCCAAGCGGCCGGAGAACGCCGGCAAGACGATCGTGGCGGTCGTCCCGGACTTCGGCGAGCGCTACCTGTCCACCGTCCTTTTCTCTGACCTGGCCGAGTGAGGCCGAGGAGCACGTGTCACCCCACCTACCGCTGAAAGCCCTCATCGCTGAAGACCTGGCCACGGCGCGCCGTCGTGACCCAGCCGCACGCACCGCCGTCGAGGTGGCCCTCACCTACCCAGGTGTGCATGCTCTGTGGCTGTACCGGGTGGCCCACCACATGTGGCGCCTCCCGTTGCTGCGGTTGCCCGCCCGGGTGCTGTCCCAGCTGGCGCGCGCGGCCACCGGGGTGGAGATCCACCCCGGGGCGGTGCTCGGCCGGCGGTTCTTCGTGGACCACGGGATGGGTGTGGTGATCGGCGAGACCGCTGAGATCGGCGACGATGTGCTGATGTTCCACGGCTCCACCCTGGGCGGTCGCTCGATGAGCCGCGGCAAACGGCACCCCACCGTGGGAGACCGGGTGGTGATCGGCGCGGGCGCGAAGGTGCTCGGGCCGATCACCATCGGCTCCGACGTGCAGATCGGCGCGAACGCGGTGGTGGTCAAGGACGTGCCGGACGAGGCGGTGGTGGTCGGGGTGCCCGGCCGGCCGCGGCACGTACCCGCGCGTACGAAGGGTGACCTGGAGGACCCCGCGCTCTACATCTGAGCCGGCGCGCATGCCCTGCGGCTGGTCACCGGTCCAGGTCCTCACCGGGCTCCCAGCCTGCCCGGTACAGGTCCACCCGCGGCGGGTCGGACGCGGTCAGCGCGATGCCCTCCTCGCGCCAGCGCGCCAGTGCCTCACCGGCCTTGTGCCCGGCCATCTCCCCGCGCGCATTGACCAGCCGCCACCACGGCGTGTCGCCGCCGTAGCGGGACATCACCATGCCGACCACCCTGGGGCCGCCGCGACCGGTCGCCACGCGGATGGTCTCGGCGATCACCCCGTAGGTGCTGGCCCGCCCTGGTGGGATACGACACACCAGGTCCAGCACCGCCTCCACGTAGTCCTCGGCCACCTCACGCACCTGCCTATGATCTCTCATGAGATGACCGACACCCCCGCGCCCGCTGAGCCCTACGTCTGCCCGCACTGCGAGGACACCCACGTCCACGAGCACGTGGACGAGCGGGCTGTGGTGCTCGCACACCGCCGGCGCCTGGTCGTGGTCTCCGCCATACGCACCGTGCTCGTGCTGCTCGCCCTGGTCGGTGTGCTCCTCTGGTTACCGGTGACGGCGGGCCTCACCCTGGTGGCATCGGCTGTGCTGGCCTGGGCGCTCGCCACGGCCGCGGGTCTGCTCGTGGCGTCGGTGGACCTGGCACGCCGCGGCAGCCAGGGGCAGGTGGCTGGCGCAGACTCCCGCCGACTGGTGACCGTCTCAGTGCTCACCGGTGCAGTTCTGACCCCGGTGCTGGCGCTGCTGGTGGCACTGGTTGGACGAGCCGTGGTGGACGGGTCCGGTGCGGGTGCAGCAGCGCTGACGGCCGCTGCGGCGGCGACCGGCTGGCTGACCGCCTCGGCTGCTGCCGACATCGTGCGCGCACTGCGGCTGCGCGCACTGCTCGGTGCGGAGAGCCGCGCCGGAGAGGTCGCACGGGCCGCAGCCGTGCGCACCCGGGATCGCGCCGACGAGTGGCCCCAGCTGGCGACCGTCGTGGTCACCGCAGCCGTCGTGGGCCTGTGGGTGGGGTTGTGCCACCTACTGCCGGCGGTCGTGGTGGTGCTGGTCCCGCTGCACGTGGCGCTGGTCGCACTCTCCCGCCGGCTGGTCAGCGACCGGACTCGTACTCGCTGACCTGGTCGATGCGCCGCTGGTGGCGCGGGTCGCCGGAGAACGGCTCGGCCACGAACGCGGACACCAGCGCCAGCGCCTCGGCCGTGCTGTGCTGCCGGGCGCCGATGGCCACCACGTTGGCGTCGTTGTGCTGGCGCCCCAGCCGGGCGGTCTCGGTGTTCCAGGCGAGTGCGGCCCGCACGCCGGGCACCTTGTTCGCAGCGATCTGCTCACCGTTGCCGCTGCCGCCGATCACCACACCGAGCGAACCCGGGTCGGCGACCACCGCCTCGCCGGCGGCGAAGCACACCGGCGGGTAGTCATCCTGCGGGTCGTAGGCCAGGGCGCCGTGGTCGGTGACCTGGTGGCCCTCGGAGCCCAGATGCTCGATCAGGGCGGACTTCAGCTCGAACCCGGCATGGTCGGCGGCGATGTGGATGCGCATGCCGACATTCTGCCGCACGCTGAGGGGCAGGTGGACCGGCGGGTGACCCCGCCCGGTGCGGCTTGGGTATGTTCGGGGGATGAGTACCGAGACCACCGCCGCCACCCGCGGCGAACCGACGCTGAACGACGCGACCGGCAGGCTCACCCACACCGAGCGCGTCGCCGCCGACCAGGCCGCGATGGACACTACTGTGCGACCCCAGGACGACCTGTTCCGATACGTGAACGGCGCGTGGCTGGCGACCCACGAGATCCCTGCCGACCGCGGCCGTGACGGAACCTTCCACCAGCTGCACGACCAGGCCGAACGCGACGTGCGTGAACTCATCATCGAGGCTGGCAACGTCCCACCCGAGGACCCGGCCGGCGAGGAAGCGGCGAAGATCGCCGCCGTCTACACCTCGTTCATGGACACCGAGGCGATCGAGGCGCTCGGCACCCAGCCACTGCAGCCGGAGCTCGCACTGGTGCAGGCGGCCGGCGACCGCGCCGAGCTGGCCGCAGTGCTCGGTGCGCTGCAGCGCACCGGCGTCGGCGGCGCGATCGCACCGTTCGTGGATGTCGACGCCGCCGATCCCACCCGCTACCGGGTGCACCTGGAGCAGTCCGGTCTGGGCATGCCGGACGAGGCCTACTACACGGACGAGACCCACGCAGGGATCCGGGCGGCCTATCCCGGCCACGTCGCCCGGATGCTCACCCTGGCAGGAGTGGTCACCGAGGACGAGGCCAGCGCCGCAGCCGAGCGGATACTGGCGCTGGAGACCATGCTCGCCGGTCACCACTGGGACAACGTGCGCACCCGGGACGCCCAGGCCACGCACAACCCGATGACCCTCGCTGCGCTGCGCGACCTCGCCCCCGGTTTCGACTGGGTCGGCTGGGGCGGTGCCCTTGGCGACGCGAGCTCGCTCGACGAGACCGTGGTGCGCGAACCGGAGTTCGTGGCCGGCTTCGGCGCACTGTGGGCCGAGGAGGACCTGGAGGACTGGAAGCTGTGGCTCACCTGGCGGGTGGTGCGCGCCCGGGCACCGTTCCTCACCGAGTCCCTGGTGGCGGAGAACTTCGACTTCGCGGGCCGCACCCTCACCGGTGCCCAGCAGATCCGTGAACGGTGGAAGCGGGGCGTCGCCCTGGTGCAGGGGGTGCTCGGTGAGGCGGTCGGCAAGCTGTACGTCTCCCGGCACTTCCCACACTCGCACAAGGATGCGATGGACGTGCTGGTGACCGACCTGATCGAGGCCTACCGCCAGTCCATCGACGAGCTGGACTGGATGAGCCCGGCCACCCGAGAGCTGGCACTGGCCAAGCTGTCCTCGTTCACCCCGAAGATCGGGTACCCGGCGAAGTGGCGGGACTACTCGGGACTGCAGGTCACTGCCGACGACCTGATCGGCAACGTCCGTGCCGCTCATGCGTTCGAGAGCGACTACGAGCTGGCCAAGCTCGGTGGCCCGATCGACCGCGACGAGTGGTTCATGACACCGCAGACGGTCAACGCCTACTACAACCCGACGATGAACGAGATCGTCTTCCCGGCGGCGATCCTGCAACCGCCGTTCTTCGACATCGACGCCGACGATGCCACCAACTACGGTGCGATCGGGGCAGTGATCGGGCACGAGATCGGGCACGGCTTCGACGACCAGGGCAGCCGGTACGACGGTGACGGGCGCCTGCACAACTGGTGGACGGAGGCCGACCGGGCAGAGTTCGACAAGCGCACCCAGGCGCTCATCGCCCAGTACGACCAGCTCTCCCCTAGCCAGCTCGACGGCGCCCAGCACGTCAACGGCGCACTCACCGTCGGCGAGAACATCGGTGATGTCGGTGGTCTGGGTATCGCCGTCAAGGCGTACCGGATCGCCCTCGCCCGCAACGGCCGCAGCACCGGTGACACCATCGATGGCCTGACCGACATGCAGCGGTTGTTCGTCGCCTGGGCGCGCGCGTGGCGCACCAAGGCTCGGGACGAGGAGGTGCTGCGCCTGCTGGCGATCGACCCGCACGCCCCGGACGAGATCCGGTGCAACGCGGTGGTACGCAACCTGGACGAGTTCCACACCGCCTTCGACGTGCAACCTGGCGACGGGCTCTACCTGCCGCCGGAGGAGCGGGTGCAGATCTGGTGACGACTCAGGGCGTGCGGCCGAGCACCGGCAGCCCGGCCTCGGCCCACGCCCGGTAGCCGCCCACGGCGTGCACCACTCGGGCCAGGCCCAGCTCGGCCAGCTCGCGGGCGGCCGTGGCGGCGGCCGCACCGTCCTCGCTGAGCAGCACGATCGGTACCAGCGCAGTGCTGTTCACCAGGTGCGCCACCAGACCAGCCGGGGAGACCACCTCGACCGGCAGGTCCGGGTGCAGTGCTCCGGCAGCGCGCTCGGTGTCGGAGCGCAGGTCCAGCACCCGGGCACGGTCGTAGAGCAGCTCCTGGTAGAGGGCCCGCGGGCTCATCCCACAACCATCGACCCGGGTGCTGCGACGCCGGGTGGGCGCACTGAGGACAAGGTCCCAGGTGGTTCCGGTGGTCAGGGTCATCGTCTGCTCGCTCGTTGCTGGTACCCGCCCGGTGCGGGTGCGTGCCACCATCACAACAGCCACGCGGGCGCGACGCGGCAGCGGCAGTGCGCATCTCAACAGATGGACGACGGTCAGAAGCTGCGGGTGCCTCCGCGGGCGATCTCGAACCCGTGCCCGGTGGAGATGGCGCGGCAGACGACCCCGTCCCGGGTGCTCTCGCAGAGGAAGTCTCCGACCGTGGTCGCATCCCCGTAGGCGAGCTCAGTCAGATCGTCCGGAGCCTCGGGCACTGCCTCGCCTGGGCAGGCCGGACCAGCCTGGTCGGCGGTCACTTGCCAGACGTGTCCGGCCACGTCCTCGCTGCAGTCCTCCAGCGGCGGCGGAGAGAACTCGAAACCTTCGATCACGCACTGGGTGCTCTCGTCGCCGATCTCGCACCAGATGTTGCCGCTGGGCATGATGAAGCCGGCTACCTCTAGGGTGCCGTCGGGCACCTCGACGGCCTCAGCCTGGGTGGTCTCCTCACCCTCGGACGGGTTCGTACCGTTCGCGGCAGGCGCGTCGGCCGTAGCCGAACCGGTAGCGCCCTCAGTGCTGGTCGCGTCCGGCCAGGTGGCCATGATCACGACCAGGGCAGCGACCAGGAGCACATCGATGACGATGAGCGTGATCGCCGCGGGACCCACTGCGCCGCGCTTGGCCATCTCTCCTCCGTTCGCGAGCGGACCAGCATGACACTCTAACGGTAACGGCCCAGGCGCCAGCGGCAGTCTCACGTGGTAGGCAGGGCTGGTGTCACACGATGCGATATCGGTGCCGGCTGGGCTGGCCCGGCTGGTCTCCGGCCACGTCCCCGAAGCCGGGATGCCGACCGGCAGGCAGTGGCTCGAAACCCTTCCGGCTCTGGCCGCCGAGGTGCTGCAGGAGTGGGACCTGCAGCTCGACGGGCCCGCCCGGCACGGTTTCTCCGCGCTGGTCCTCCCGGTGCGCTCCCGGCACGGATCGGCCGTGGTGAAGATCGTCTGGCCGCACCCGGATGGGCGGGAGGAGCACAGAGCACTGCGGCTGTGGGGCGGCCGCGGGGCGGTACGCCTGCTCGCGGCAGACCCGGCACGGTGGGCGCTGCTCCTGGAGCGCCTGGACGCGGAACGCACGCTGAGGGCCGAAGCACTCGGCTCCGCCCTCGGGGAGCTGACCGCCACCGAGGAGCTGGGCACGTTGGTGCACGTCCTGGACCGGCCAGCACCGCCGTGGGCGCCTACCCTGACACAGCAGCTGCACCGGCTGCGTGAAGACCTGGCTGCCACGCTCGCTGGCCCACCGCTGGAGTTTCCGCGGCGGATGCTCGAGGAGGCCCGGACCTTGGTCGATGAGCTGCTCGACGGAGACGACCTGGACGCCCGGCTCACGCACAGCGACCTGCACCACGGCAACGTGCTCTGGCGGCCGGATCCAGGCGAGTGGGTGGCGATCGACGCCCAGGCGCTGGCGGCCGAGTCCGGGTGGGCTTTCGAACCTGCCCTGCTGGAGGCCTGGCCGGCGGTGCAGCGCGCCACCAGCGTGCGTCGGGCGGTGCGCACCCGTCTGCAGATCCTTGCCGACGTCGCCGGCGTCGACATCGACCGGGCACGTGCCCTGACGCTGGTTCGGCTGGTGCGCGACGCGCTCTGGGAGCTGGAGGTGGCACACGTCGACCGCGAGCGGGTGACCCGGCTGGTCACCGTGGCCAAGTCCCTGCAGGGCAGCTGACCGGCCCAGGACGGTCAGTCGAAGATCGGGCCCTGCGTGCGGCTGCGCTTCAGCTCGTAGAAGCCGGGGTAGGCGGCGACCGCCACCACTCCGTCCCAGAGCCGGCCGGCGTCCTCGCCCTTCGGCGCGGGGGTGATCACCGGGCCGAAGAACGCGGTTCCGTTGAACGCCACCACCGGGGTGCCGACCTCCTGTCCAACCAGGGAGATCCCGGACTCGTGCGACTCACGCAGCGACTCGTCCAGCTCGTCGGTGTCGGCGTACCGGATCAGCTCGGCCGGCAGACCGACCTCAGCGAGCGACTCGATAAGCACCTGGCGTCGCTCGTCACCACGACCGCCCGGGTGGAACCTGGTGCCGATCGCGTCGTAGAGCGGCTTGACCCACTGCTCCCCGTGCAGCTCGCGGGCAGCGTTGATCACCCGGACCGGGCCCATCGCCTCACCGAGCATCTCTTGGTAGCCGGGGTCGAGGTTGTCCCGGTCCTCGTTCAGCACCGTCAGGCTCATGATGTGCCAGCGCACCCGGATGTCCCGGACCTTCTCCACCTCCAGGATCCAGCGTGAAGTCATCCACGCCCATGGGCAGGCGGGGTCGAACCAGAAGTCCGCCACATCGGTGGTCTGCGCCTCGGTTCCAGTGTCCGGGATCTCTGTCGTCACGTCGGCTGCTCCTCGCTGGTCTGGCTGGTCGGGACAAGGGGGTTCGGGTGGGGTGCGGTTCAGACGAAGTCTTCGCGCATCGGGGTGAACAGGTCGAGCAGCACGCCCGCCTCCCGGCAGACGCAGCCGTGCTCGACGTTGCTTGCTTTCAGCATCGAGTCGCCAGCTCGCACGGTCTTGACCACACCGTCGATCTCGAACTCGAAGACGCCGCTGGCGACGTAGGTGATCTGCGTGTGCGGGTGGTGGTGCAACGGACCCACCGCTCCGGCTGCGAACGTGTTCTCCACGCACATGACGTCCTTGTCGTAGGCGAGCACCCGACGGGTGACCCCCTCCCCGGCGGACTCGGCCTCGACATCGTCGCGGAAGACCCATCGCTGATCACGCATGGTCCTACCCTACGGTCGGGCGCCGTGGTCACCGAATCAGGTCGGCAGCCGACGGGCGACGTGGGAGGATCGGACCCGGCCCAGGTGTCCGAGACGATGACGGTCGATCCCGTCGACGAAGGAGCAGCACCCATGCCCGGAGAGAACCTCACCCGGAGCGAAGCGCGCGAGCGGGCTGCGGTCCTCTCACCGAGTGGATACCAGGTGGAGCTGGACCTGACCCAGGGCGAGGAGACGTTCTCCTCGCGCACCACCGTCCACTTCACGGCCACGCCCGGGGCGAGCAGCTTCATCGACCTGATCGCACCGGTCGTGCACGAGGTGGTGCTCAACGGCCGGTCGCTGCCGGTGACAGAGGTGTTCGCCGACTCCCGCATCCAGCTGTCCGACCTGGCGGCGGAGAACGAGCTGACCGTGGTTGCCGACTGCGCCTACATGCGCACCGGTGAAGGGCTGCACCGGTTCGTGGATCCGGTCGACGGAGAGGTGTACCTGTACTCCCAGTTCGAGGTGGCCGACACCCGGCGGATGTTCGCGGTGTTCGAGCAGCCGGACCTGAAGGCCACGTTCGCCTTCACCGTGACCGCGCCGGCGCACTGGCAGGTGGTGTCCAACTCGGCCACCCCGGAGCCTGTGCCGACCGGTGCGCAGGTGGCGACATGGACGTTCGCCGCCACGCCGGTGCTGCCGTGCTACGTCACCGCTCTGGTGGCAGGCCCCTACCACCGGGTCGACGGCGAGCTCACCTCCCGGAACGGCCGGACCATCCCGCTGGGCGTGTTCTGCCGTGCCTCGCTGGCCGAGCACCTGGACGCCGAGAACATCATGGACATCACCCGCGCCGGGTTCGCGTTCTACGAGGAGGCCTTCGAGCTGGCCTACCCGTATGAGAAGTACGACCAGCTGTTCGTGCCGGAGTTCAATGCCGGGGCGATGGAGAACGCCGGTTGTGTGACGTTCGTGGAGAACTACGTCTTCCGGTCCAAGGCCCCGGAGGCCACCGTGGAGCGCCGGGCGGTGACGATCCTGCACGAGCTGGCGCACATGTGGTTCGGCGACCTGGTGACGATGCGCTGGTGGAACGACCTGTGGCTGAATGAGTCGTTCGCCGAGTACGCCTCCACGCTGGCCGCTGCCGAGGCGACCCGGTGGACCGAGGCCTGGACGACGTTCGCCTCGTTGGAGAAGTCCTGGGCCTATCGGCAGGACCAGCTGCCCTCCACCCACCCGATCGTCGCGGAGATCAACGACCTGGAGGACGTCGAGGTCAACTTCGACGGCATCACCTACGCCAAGGGCGCCTCGGTGCTCAAGCAGCTGGTGGCCTGGGTGGGCAAGGAGAGCTTCCTCGCCGGGGTGGCGGCGTACTTCCGCAAGCATGCCTACGGCAACACCGAGCTCAAGGACCTGCTCCTGGAGCTGGAGGCCACCAGCGGGCGGGACCTGAGTGCCTGGTCCCGGGTGTGGTTGCAGGAGGCGGGCGTGACCACGCTGCGCCCGGAGATACAGACGGACGCCACCGGACGAATCACGTCGTTCGTGATCACCCAGGAGGCGCCGGAGAGCCACCCGGTGCTGCGCCCGCACCGGATCGCCGTCGGCGGCTACGACGTGGACGCCACCGGCGCTCTGGTGCGCACCCACCGGGTGGAGCTGGACATCGACGGTTCGGCGACCCCGGTGCCCGAGCTGGTGGGTCTGACCCGCCCGCAGCTCGTGCTGGTGAACGACGACGACCTCGCCTACGCCAAGATCCGCCTGGACCCCGAGTCGCTGCGGGTAGCCACCGCCCACCTGGCGGACTTCACCGAGTCGCTGCCGCGGTCCCTGGTCTGGACCGCTGCCTGGGACATGACCCGGGACGGCGAGTGGCCGGCGCGCCGCTACCTGGACCTGTTGCTGACCAACCTCGGCGCAGAGACCGACTCCACCACCACGCTCGTGCTGCTGCGCCAGCTGGCCACAGCCGTGGACTTCTACACCGACCCGGCGCAGCGGGAGGCGGTCGCCGTCCAGGTTGCCGACCGGCTCTGGACGCTGGCCCGAGCGGCCGAGGCCGGCTCGGACAGCCAGTTCCAGCTCGTGCGGGCGTTCGCCGGGCGGGCGAGCACTGCTGCGCACACTGCCGCCATCGCCGCGCTGCTGACCGGTGCGGAGACGCTGCCCGGGCTGACTGTGGACACCGACCTGCGCTGGGACCTGCTCACCGGGCTGGTGGCCGCCGGGGCTGCCGGAGAGGACGAGATCGCGGCCGAGCTCGAGGCGGACTCCACCGCCACCGGGCAGCGTGCGGCGGCCGCAGCGAGGGCCTCGATCCCGACCGCGGAAGCCAAGGCGGCCGTGTGGGCGTCGGTGGTCGAGTCCGACGACCTGCCGAACGCGGTGCAGGCCGCCGTGATCAGCGGTTTCGGCCGAGCCCGGGACCGGGCACTGCTGGCGCCGTTCGCGGAGCGGTACTTCCGCTCGATCGAGCACGTGTGGACCGAGCGGACCAACGAGATGGCGCAGAACATCGTGATCGGCCTGTACCCGGCAAAGCTCGCGGACATCGACGGCACCTACCTGGACGTGCTGGCCCGCACCGACGAGTTCCTCGACAGTCTGGGCGACCGGCTGCCGGCGCTGCGCCGGCTGGTGGTCGAGGCCCGGGACACGGCTCGCCGGGCTCTGGCAGCCCAGGCCCGCGACCGCGCCTGAGACCAAGTCCCACCCCAGTTCGCGAACGCTCCCCTTCGCGCCGTGAATCGGTTCACGCGCCGCGAAGGCGAGCGTTCGCAGAGTAGGAGGGCATCAGCCGGCGTTCGCCAGCTGCCACGCGCCGTCGTCTGCGCCGGGCTCCTCGTTCCTGTTCCACCAGGCCGCCTCGTACAGCTGGCCTTCGTGCACCACCAGCTCACCGCCGGTGTAGACCCAGGACGGCGTCCACCGGCGCACGTCGTGCTCGCCGTAGTTCACCTCATCGCCCAGCTCGGCCCAGGCCCCGGTGGGCTCGCCCGGCCTCTGGCCTCGGGTCCACCACTGCGCGACGAAGACCCGTCCGTCGTAGCTGACCTGGTCCGAGGCCCGGTAGGTGAGGTCTGCGTCCCACTGGTGCGGGTCGGTGACGACGGTGACCGGGGCGGACGCCTCGGACTCTCCGGCCACGTTCGCCGCTCGGACGAAGTACGTGTACTCCGTGTCCGGTTCCGCCGTGCGGTCGTAGAACGTGTCCACCTTCGCCGTGCCGACCTCCTGAGGATCTGCACCTTCGGCCGCTCGATAGATCACGTACTCGCTCGCACCGCCGTGCGACGTCCAGATCAGACCCACATACGTCTCCCCGGACCGGCCGACGAACAGGTCGGTCACCGGTTCGGCGAGCGGTGTCTGCACCTGCACCTCGGTGCTGCGCTCGGACTCGCCGAGCTCGTTCTGCGCCGACACTGCGTAGCTGTAGCCGGCGATGGAGGGGTCGAGCGCATCGTCGACGTGCTCCGGCGAGGTCGTGGTGGTCAACAGCTCGTAGCTACTGTCGTCGGCCTTCCGGTAGACCTGGTAGCTCTCGGCGTTCCCGACGGGCTCCCAGGTAAGCGTGACGGCGGTGGCCGTCACCTCGGCCGCGGTCAGGTCCACGGGCGTGCTCACCGGCTCCAGCGCCGGACCGGTGGTCACCGTCACCGGTTCGGAGCGCTCGGAGGTACCACCGGCCGAGATTCCGGACACGGCGTAGTAGTAGGTGGTGTCCGGCTCGACCGTGTCGTCGACGTACTCTTCGCCCGCAACAGAGCCGAGCGTGGTGTACTCCCCGTCCGGTGTCGTCGATCGGTGCACGGTGTACCCGAGCGTCTCGTCCACCTCTGGCCAGGAGAGCTCGACGGAGTAGCTGTTCGGCTCGGCTGCTGGCACGTCGGGAACGTCAGCGGTCGGGACCGACGGGTCATAGCTGATCGTCTCGACCGGGGCTGAGGCGTCCGACTCTCCGCCCGGGCTCAGCGCACTGACCCGGTAGCGGTACTCCACGCCGAAGGTGGGCTCGCTGTCGGTGAGCTCCTCGTCCGGGGTGGCGCCGATTGCCCGCCAGCCCGGATCGAGCATGGACTGTCGGTAGACCAGGTAGGAGTCGGCGTCGGCGGCCGCGTCCCAGGTCAGCACGGTCTCCTCACCGGAGACCTCGGCGCTGAGGCCGGACGGGGCGGCGTCGGGTGCCGGGCTCTGCGGCGCAGTTGGTTCCACCAGGACGAAGTAGTTCATCCTGGAGCCGCCACCGTTCGGCCCCATCACCACATGGGATCCTGCCGGGTAGTGGCGCTTGAAGACCTCCCAGTCGACCGGTTGGTCGTCCTGGATAGACAGTCCGGTCGCCTCGTAGTCGGCGGTCAGCCACTGTGGTTTCGCCGAGATGCGGGTGTCGTGGGCGACGTAGACGTCGGCGTCCGCTGCCAGGTAGAAGGAGACCAGGTCCTCGTTCGTGGCTCCGCGGGACTCTACTGCGGTCCGGATCCACTCCAGTCCGCGTAGCTCGTCGGGCACCGACTGGAGCGTGTAGCTCCGGTCCCCGGCCACCAGGTCGCCCGGCTGCAGGTCCTGCTGCACGGACCAGGCCGAAGCGTTCGCGTAACCGTTGGCGGTGTCGTCGCGAACCACAGCGTTGCGGACGATCTCACCGTCCAGAACGGGCAAGGGGCCGTGCTCGGGCTCCGGCGGCACAGGCGGCTCGAACGGCTCACCGTCCCACTCCGGCGGATTCTGTGGGTAGTCAGCCGGGAACCCGGGGGCAGCCAGCTCGTGCAGGTACTCCTCCAAGTTGGTGTAGCCGTTGCCGTCGGGATCATCGTTGCGGTCGGACGGGTCGGTCGGATCGAGTCCATGTTCCCGTTCCCAGTCGTCGGCCATGCCGTCCCGGTCGACATCGGCCGGCGCGTTGCCGGAGTCGAGCTCGGCGAATCCGCCGACCTCGTTCTCGTGCCCGATGATCACACCGGTCTGGTCACGCACGTCGCGCACCACTCGGGCATCGGTGTCATCACGCGTCAAGGAGGCACCGGCGTGGTCGAGCACGAGCTCATAGGCGTCCTCTGGAGCTTGGGTGTGCACCGGTGGGTACTCGAATCGTTCGGGCACCAACTGGCTGGGCCGCTCCTCCTCCATCATGTCCGAGCCGGTGTCCGTGCCGTCCAGGATGCCGTCGTTGTCGCTGTCGATCCGGTTGTCCTCGAGGAAGAGGCTGTAGTTCTCGTTCCCACGGACGACGGCGTACTCAGGGTTCGCCGAGTTGTCCCCGGCGATGAAGTAGTTCCCCACCACGTTGCCGAAGCCCAGGGTCGCGGACTCACCACCGGCGACGTACGGGTAGGAGCCCCAGTTGTAGACCACGTTGTTCACGAAGTCCATCTGCCCCTTGGTCTTGGGGTTGCGGTCGTTGTTGTGGGCATACAGGTTGTGGTGCATCGAGATCGTGTTCATCTCGACCAGACCGCCCATGGAGTGCGTCAGCAGTCCCTCGGAGATCATCGACCACTGCACGGTGATGTCCCGCGACTTCGGGTCCTCGTAGTTCTTGCTCTTGATGGACAGCACCTCATCGGTCCCCCAGGAGAAGGACGAGTGGTCGATGATCACCCGCTGGCTGTCCTCGATGTACATGGTGTCGTCGTTGTACGGGGCGCTCGCACCGAGCCGGAAGCGCATGTATCGGATGATGATGTCGTGACTGTCGATGAACCGGATGGTGCCACCACGTACGGTCACCCCACCGCCGGGTGCCGTCTGCCCAGCGATCGTGATGTTCGCCTTGTCCTCCACGATGATCTTCGGGATCTCCAGGTCGCCGGACACCTCGAAGACGATCGTCCGCGGTGTCGAGCCCGCAGTGGTCAGCGCGTCGTGCAACGTGCCCGGGCCGGTCAGGTCGTGGCTGGTCACGTGGTACACCTCACCGCCACGTCCACCAGCCGCGGCGTAGCCGAAGCCCTCGGCGCCTGGGAACGCCGGTAGCTCGTCGTAGGCAGCCTGCGCCGAGAGCGGTGCCGCCAGCAGCAACGACGATCCGAGCAGCAGGCCGGCCAGCATCCTGGACCATGCCTGCAGTGGCCGGACCAGATGATCAGAGCGTTGTCTCGCGGCTCCTTGCATTACCTCTCCCCCGTAGTCAGCAGCTTCGCCGACCACACCTTGGAAAACGCTTTCCCGCGTGACGCTATCAGGCCTCAGATCCGCCTGTCAATGGTCTCAGCGGCCCCTATCAAGAAACCGGATGCTCGTATAGCGCGGCGTCGGCCAGTTGGCCAAGATCGACAGTTCTCGCTGCAATGACAACGATTCGCGCCATCGAAAGTTTGGTCGGATCGATCCGACGGCTTGACCTTTCGCAGAACAGCATGCTTCAGTGAGGAACCGGTTCCCCTCCGCGGATCAGATCGTGCGGTGGGGAATTCTTCGTCGAAATTGAAACGAATCAACCTCGGGTGGACCGAAGACCCACACGCGACAACGACGTGTCTCGCACACACCGTCAAGGAGGACTTTCCGTGCCCACATCGCCATCTCCGACCCATAGGATCAGTCGTCGCCAGCTGATCGTCGGCAGCAGCGGGATTCTCGGTTTCGCCACGCTGTCGATCGCCGGCTGCAGCCCGGACGGGTCGGCTGACGCCGACACCCAGAACACCACCCCAGATCCGAACCGCCCGATGGAGTCCCCGCTGCTGACCGAACAGGTCGAGGCGGGCGACCTGCCACCTATGGACGAGCGCATGCCGATCCCGGAGGACCGGCTGGTGGTGGAGACGCCGGAGTACGGCACCTACGGTGGCGAGTTCGCCGGCGTCGTGCTTGACCAGGACCGCGGATGGCTGGACCGTTTCATCCACTACGAGCCCACGATGCGTGCCAGCCAACAGCTGGACGAGTTCGGGCTGCCGGGCACGTTCAAGGCTGTGGATGTCAGTGAGGACGGCACCGAGTTCGTCCTGCACCTGCGCGAGGGGATGCGCTGGTCCGACGGTGAGCCGGTCACCGCCGACGACGTCATGTTCGCCATCAACGACGTGTTCTTCAACGACACCCTGTATCCGAGCACGCCGGAGTTCCTCACTGCGGACGACCAGGCCTGTACCGCAGAGAAGGTGGACGAGTTCACCGTCAAGCTCACCTACCCGGGCCCGCGCGGCGACTTCCTGGTCACCGCCAGCCGCGGTGAACAGCCGGTGAACCTGCTCGGATGGCCGAAGCACTACCTGCAGGACTTCATCCCGGACCTGAACCCGGAAGCGGAAGACCTCGCCGAGGAGGCGGGTTTCGGCGACTGGTTGGACTACTGGGCCGACCGCAAGGCGTACTACAACAACCCGGACCTGCCCACGCTGACGGCATGGATCATCACCAGCCCGCTGAACGAGGGCAGCGTCGTCGTCGCCGAGCGCAACCCGTACTACTGGAAGACCGACTCCGAGGGTGCCCAGCTGCCCTTCATCGACCGGCTCGAGTTCGAGATCGTGCAAAACGCCGAGGTGATGCTGCTCAAGGCCGTCAACGGCGAGATCGACTTCCACGCCCGCAACTTCAACACCGACCCGAACCGTCCGGTGTTGGCCGACGCGCGAGAGAGCGGCGACTTCCGGTTCATCGCCGTCGAGCCGACCTCGATGAACCAGATGATCGTCTCACTCAACCTCAACCATCGCGACGAGGAGCTCCGGGAGATCTTCCAGAACAAAGACTTCCGGATCGGGCTCTCGCACGCGATCAACCGCCAGGACCTCATCGACACCGTCTACCAACGACAGGGGGAACCGTGGCAGGCAGCTCCACACCCGAACTCCGAGTTCTATGACGAAGAGTTCGCCAAGCAGTTCACCGAGTACGACGAAGACCTGGCCAACGAGCACCTCGATGCGGCCGGGCTTACCGAGAAGGACTCTGCGGGGTTCCGGTTGCGACCCGACGGGGAGCGACTCTCCTTCCAGGTGGATGTCCCGGCTTCCAGCGAGCAGGACATCCAGGCGATGAGCCTCGTGGTGCAGAACTGGGAAGCGGTCGGCGTCCAGGCGCAGGTGAACACGCTGGAACGCACGTTGTACTACGACCGCAAGTCCTCCTCTGCGAACCAGCACGACGCGAACGTGTGGTCCGGCGACGGTGGCTATCGCACCGAGATGGATGAGCTGCGCTGGTGGTTCCCGTCCTGGGGCGAGTCGAACTACGCGGTGCGGTGGGCCGAGTACTACACCACCGACGGCAATGGTGCGAACGCCGTGGAACCGCCCGAGGACGTGCTGGAGCAGATGGAGCTCGCCAAGCAGATGGAGCTGGAGCCCGACCCTGAGGCCCGCAAGGACCTCTTCCGGGCCATCCTGGACATCACCAAGGAGAAGTTCTACGCGATCGGCACGGTCCTGCCCGGCGACGGATACGCCGTCGCGAAGAACCACCTGAGAAACGTGGTCGACTCCTACCCGGCCTCCCCACTGTACTTCTCACCGGGCCACATCGATCCGCCCACCTGGTACTTCGCCTAGTCCACGCCGCACTGAACCGACGTTTCGATAGGGACCCGAATGCTGCGGTACATCCTTCGCCGGGTACTGATCCTGATCCCGACAGTACTGGCGATCTCATTGATCACGTTCATCATCATCCAGCTGCCGCCTGGCGACTACCTCACCACAGTGCAGGCGTCACTTGCCGAGGCGGGCGACCAGCCGTTGGACGCGGCCGAGCTCGCTCGCCTCACCGAACGCTACGGACTGAACGACCCGTGGTACGTCCAGTACTGGAAGTGGCTCAGCGGGATCCTCTTCCACGGCGACTTCGGCGACTCGTTCAGCTATGGCCGCCCGGTCAGCGCACTGGTCTGGGAGCGACTCCCGCTCACGGTGATGCTGTCCGTGCTGACCTTGGTGTTCATCTGGGCCGTCAGCTTCCCCATCGGTGTCTACTCGGCACTGCGGCAGTACTCCCCCGGCGACTACATCTTTACCTTCATCGGCTACCTCGGGCTGGCAGTGCCGAACTTCCTCATCGCACTCGTGCTGATGTGGCTCGGCCTGACCTACTTCGGGCAGAGCGTCGGCGGCCTGTTCTCCCCCGAGTTCCGAGACGCGCCCTGGAGCCTGGCGAAGTTCGGTGACGCGTTGGCGCACCTGTGGATCCCTGTGGTCATCTGGGGCACCGCCGGCACCGCGGGCAACATCCGGATCCTGCGCGCCAACCTGCTGGACGAGCTGCGCAAGCCGTACGTCACAGCCGCCCGCGCCCGAGGCGTGCCCGCCAAGAGGTTGACCGTCAAGTACCCGGTCCGGGCGGCGGTCAACCCGTTCTTCTCCACCATCGGTTGGATCCTGCCTGGTCTCATCGCCGCCGACGCCATCACCTCTCAGGTGCTCAACCTGGACACCACAGGTCCGCTCCTGCTGAACGCGTTGATGGCCCAGGACATGTACCTGGCCGGGTCCGTGCTCCTGATCAGCGCCGTGCTCGTAGTCATCGGCACGCTGATCTCCGACCTGGCCCTCGCGTGGCTCGATCCGCGTGTCCGGTTCCGATACTAAGGACTGCTCTCATGACTGATCCCCAGATGCCTCAGCCGGACGAGGGGACTCCACTCGCGACCGCCGAGGAGCCCGAAGTCGAACGGAGCGACGGCAAGGACATCGCGGTCGCCTCGCAGTGGCGGCTGGTCTGGCGCGGCTTCAAGCGACACAAGGTCGCGAAGGTGTGCGGCGTGGTCACCCTCGTCATCTACCTGATCGCGATCCTGGCACCGTTTCTCGCCCCCTACTCCACCACTGCCCACGACGCCGACTACACCTACGCACCACCGCAGCAGATCCATCTCTTCGACGACGGCTCGTTCCAGCCGCACGTCCTCGGGTTCACCCTGGAGCAGGACCCCGAGACGCTGGAGCTGCAGTTCACCGAAGACCCGGAGAACGTGATTCCCGTCGGACTGTTCGTCCGGGGATCCGAGTACAAGCTGTTCGGCCTGATCCCCTGGGACCGACACCTCATCGGCCCACTGGACTATGACCAAGGCCCCATGTACCTGCTCGGCGCCGATGCCAGCGGCCGGGACATGCTGTCCATGATCATCCACGGCACGACCATCTCGATGTCGATCGGTCTGGTCGGTGTGCTGTTCTCCTTGTTCCTCGGTGTGCTCATCGGCGGGATATCGGGGTACGTCGGCGGCCGGGTGGACAACGCGATCCAACGCGTGATGGAGCTGATCATGTCCATCCCGACCATCCCGTTGTGGATGGCGCTGTTCGCAGCCGTACCGCCGACCTGGTCCCCGGTGCAGCGATATTTCGCGCTCACAGTGGTCATCTCCCTGGTGGGCTGGGTGGGCATGGCCCGCGAGGTACGCGGCAAGTTCTTCGCCGTCCGCGGTGAGGAGTACGTCCTGGCGGCCATCGCCGACGGCGGAAGCCAGGTCCGGGTCATGTTCCGCCACATGCTTCCCTCCTTCACCAGCCACATCATCGCGAACTTGTCCCTGTCCATCCCGAGCATCATCCTCGCCGAGACCGGGCTGTCCTTCCTGGGGCTTGGTCTGCAGGCCCCCACGGTCAGCTGGGGGGTCCTCCTCGAGCAGGCACAGAGCATCCGGGCCATCTCGACGGCCCCGTGGATCCTCCTTCCCGGCATCCCGGTGGTCATCACCGTCCTCGCCATGAACTTCTTCGGTGATGGCATCCGAGACGCCGCCGACCCCTACAACAACTGACCCGCTGCCCGCGACCCTGGAGCTTCCTCATGAACGACGTCAGCATCGAGACCTCGAGCGGCGCAGCAGGCCACTCGGGCACTAGCACCCAGGAGCGCCTGCCGCTGCTGGAGATCCGGGGCCTGCGCACCCAGTTCGACACACCGGACGGCGTGGTCAAGGCGGTGGACGGCGTCGACATCACCGTCCAACCTGGGACCACGATGTGCCTGGTCGGCGAGTCCGGCTGCGGAAAGTCCGCGACCGCCCGCTCCATCCTGCAGCTGGTAGAAGCACCGGGACGCGTCGCCGGTGGTGAGATCCTCTGGTCCCCGGACGGGGAGGAGGCAGTCGACCTGGCGAAGCTGGAGGCAGAGAGCGAGGAACTGCGGCAACTGCGGGGCGGCAACATCGGGATGGTGTTCCAGGAGCCGATGTCCTCCCTCTCCCCGCTCTACACGGTCGGTGCGCAGCTGATGGAGGCGATCCGGCTGCACCAGGACGTCACCGAGAGCCAGGCGCGGTCCCGGGCGATCGAGCTGTTGGATCGGGTCGGTATCCCGAACGCCGACGCCCGGTTGGACTCCTACCCGTTCCAGCTCTCGGGCGGCATGTGCCAACGGGTGATGATCGCGATCGCACTGTCCTGCAACCCCGAGCTGCTGATCGCCGACGAGCCGACCACTGCCCTCGATGTCACCACCCAGGCCCGGATCCTCGACCTGCTCCGTGAGCTGCAGCAGGAGTTCGGCATGGCGATCCTGTTCATCACGCACGATCTTGGCGTCGTGGCGGAGATCGCCGACGAGGTCACGGTGATGTACCTGGGCAAGGCGGTGGAGCGCGCCGGCGTCACCGAGATCTTCACCGATCCGAAACATCCCTACACCCGAGCCCTGCTGCAGTCCATCCCCGACGGTCGTCCGCACCGGCGCGACCAGCCGCTGCCGACGGTGCCGGGAATGGTGCCCAACCCGCAGAACCGGCCGAGCGGATGCGCCTTCCGTACCCGGTGCGAGTTCGCGATGCCGGGCATCTGCGACCAGGACACGCCCCCGGCGAGCCAGTTTGGCGACGCCCACCAGACCTACTGTCACCTCTACAGTCACGAGGACGCCGGCACGCTGCCGGAGGCAATCACCCTGACCGGCAGGGCGCCCGTGCAGGTCACTGAGACCGACGACGGACCGCCCACGGCGGAGGACACCGACCCACCGGTGCTGCTGGAAGTCCGCAACCTCACCAAGCACTACCCGCTAGGCGGCGGACTCTTCCGCCGCAGCACCGGCACAGTGCGCGCTGTGGACGGCGTCGACCTGGTGATCCACGAGGGTGAGACGCTCGGTCTCGTCGGTGAGTCCGGCTGCGGAAAGACCACCCTGGGCCGGTGCATCGCTGGGCTGCTCGCACCCAGCTCCGGCGAGATCCAGTTCCACCAGGACTCGGGCACCACTGTGGACCTCGCCCCGATGAGCAACCGGCAGCTGAAGGGGCTGCGTACGCAGATCCGGACGATCTTCCAGGACCCGTACTCATCGCTGAACCCGCGGATGACCGTCGAGCAGATCGTCGGCGAGCCGCTCCAGGTGAGCAAGATGGCCCGTGGCTCCGAGCTCCGGGACCGGGTCGAGGAGATGCTCCGCCGTGTGGGCATCCGGCCCGAGTACATGCGCCGCTATCCGCACGCGTTCTCCGGTGGTGAGCGTCAGCGCCTGAACATCGCGCGTGCGCTGATCACCCAGCCGCGGCTGGTGATCGCGGACGAGCCGGTCTCTGCGCTCGACGTCTCCATCCGCGCGCAGATCTTGAACCTTCTGGAGGAGGTGCGCGAGGAGCTCGACCTCACCTACCTGTTCATCTCCCACGACCTGTCGGTCGTCGAGCATGTCAGCGACCGGGTGAGCGTGATGTACCTGGGCAAGATGGCCGAGCAGGCAGACACAGAAGACCTCTACGACCGCCCGCTGCACCCGTACACCGAGACCCTGCTGGACTCGGTCCCCGTCCCGGATCCTGCTCGACGGGACCGGGACCGAGAGCGTACCCGGTCCGACGACCTTCCCGATCCTGCGAACCCACCCGCCGGGTGCCTGTTCCACACCCGCTGTCCGCACGTGCGGGACCAGAAGTGCACGACCGATGTGCCGGCGCTACGCACGTTCGACTCCGACCATCGTGCGGCCTGCCACTTTGCCGAGGAACTTCGTCTGACCGGACTGTCCCGGTCCTCTTCTGCGGAGTGATCGCTGGAGACGACTGCCGATGTGCTGACTGCAGCAGACACCGATGAGACGAACGATCCACGTAGAGGAGCTCCATCATGGCCAAGGGTGACACGTTCCCCAGTGAGGCACACCAGTTCGAGGACCCGGTCACCGGGGTGACCATCACCCGACTGACCGACCACAAGGCGCACAGCCACCACACCTACTTCACCAACCCTGGCTGGTACGACGAGGGTAGGTCACTGCTGTTCGCCTCGGACCGTGGCAACGCGACGAACCTGTACTCGATGGACCTGGCGTCCACGGAGTTCCACCAGCTCACCGACCTGCCGGACGCCGCCCAGGTGGAGTCCAACCTGTTCCATTCCACCAGCATCAACCCGACGCGCGCCGAGGCGTACTTCTGGCACGGGCGCGAGCTGGTCGCCCTCGACCTGCGCACCC
Source organism: Ruania sp. (assembly GCA_035303065.1). Classification (GTDB taxonomy): domain Bacteria; phylum Actinomycetota; class Actinomycetes; order Actinomycetales; family Beutenbergiaceae; genus Ruania. Next base: position 16,704 of record DATGRZ010000178.1, on the reverse strand, counting down.
TTCAGGAGCGAGTCCTGCACACCACCCCCACGCTCTTCGGCGAGGGTGGGACGACCAACGTCACGGCTGACGGCAGGTACGTGATGGTCAGCTACAGCGAGGACCTCTCCCACCGGTTCCCGATGGACATGGGGAACGGCTACGTCGGCTTCCGGGAGTACTGGCAGGCACGACCGCTCTCCCGCATCCTGCGGATCTCCACCGACGACGGTGCCGCGGAGGTGGTGCACGAGGACAAGTCCTGGATCGGGCACGTGAACACCTCGCCGAAGCATCCGCACCTGCTGACGTTCTGCCACGAAGGCCCCTGGCACCTGGTCGACCACCGCATCTGGCTGCTCGACATGAGCGACGGGAGCGTCTCGAAGATCCGCCCGACCGCGGACGGTGAGCGCGTCGGCCACGAGTACTGGCTGGCTGACGGCGAGCACATCGGCTACCACGGCTGGTCCGGGCTGGACCAGAGCGATCCCTTCCACGGCGCTGTGCACTTCGACGGCAGCAACCGGTGGGAGGCACCACTGGCGGAGACCTCGATGCACTACCACAGCCGAGACCTGGACACGATCGTCGGGGACGGTACGAAGACGAACCCGCAGCTGATGGTCTGGCGCCGGACCGGCGACGCGTTCGCCGGTCCGCGACTGGTCCACCGGCACCGGGGTTCCTTCCACACCCAGGCGGTGCACGTGCATCCCACGGTGAACCCGTTCGCTGACCAGATCCTGTTCACCAGCGACGCCCGCGGATACGGCAACCTGCACCTGGTCGACATCCCGGACTTCGACAACCTTCCGGAGGCCTGAGCGCCATGACCGAGACCATCGACCGCAGAGCCCTCGTCGACAGGCATGCCGTCCAGGTCCACCAGGTCGAACCCACCTCCCCGCTGACCGTGGGCAACGGAGACTTCGCCTGCACTGTGGACCTGACCGGCCTCCAGACGATCCCCGATGCCTATCCGGTCTCCCCACGCGATCCGTCCCGCCCCGCCGGCACGCTGCTGGGCACCCAGTCCACGTGGGGCTGGCACAGCATGCCCTCGGCGAAGCAGTACAGCTGGCGCGACGCCCTCGTCCCCTACGAGAGCCACCGCGGCACCGTCCCTTATGTGGACATGTCCGGCTCCATCTCCAGCGGCACCGAGGCGGGCGCAGCCGAGCGCGACCTCGTGCTGCGCGGCAACCCGCACCGCCTGGACCTGGGCACCATCGGTCTGCGGTGGCGCGGGCAGCACCTGCTTCCCGAGGACATCACCGCGGGCGGGCAGCGCCTGGACCTGTACAGCGGGCAGATCCATAGCCAGGTGCTCATCGGCGGCCACCTGGTCGAGGTGACGACGTCGTGTCACCCGGACCGGGACGTCCTCGCCTTCCGGCTGCGTTCTGCCGCCCTGCAGGACGGTCTGAGCGTCGCGCTGACCTTCAGCTACGGCAACGAGGACTGGCACCACGCCTCGGACTGGGACAGCCCGGAGCTGCACCAGACCCGGCTGGAGGCACCGGCACCGGGGCGGTGGCAGGTGCACCGCAGCCTGGACGAGAGCCACTACGGCGTCACCATCCAGACCGCTGGCCGGGTCGACCAGCCGACCGAGCACGAGCTGCAGATCACCAGCACCACGACCGAGCTCGACGTCGTCCTGGAGTTCTCCCAGCACGCGTCAGCAGCACCGCTGCCGGGTGCAGCAGAGGTCCAGCGTCGCAGCACCGAGGCGTGGGCATCGTTCTGGGAGACCGGCGCCGCCATCGATCTGGGAGCGGTGACCGACCCTCGTGCCGCCGAGCTGGAACGGCGGGTCGTGCTGTCCCAGTACCTGACCGCGGTCAACTGCGCCGGGTCGATGCCGCCGCAGGAGACCGGGCTGGTGTGCAACTCCTGGCGGGGCAAGTTCCACCTGGAGATGCACTGGTGGCACGCCGCCCACTTCCCCCTCTGGGGGCGCCCGGACCTGCTCCGGAGGAGCTTCGGCTGGTACCGGCAGACGTTGCCGCAGGCCCGGGAGATGGCGCGGATCCAGGGCTACGACGGCGCCCGGTGGCCCAAGCAGGTCGGTCCCGAAGGGTTGGAGACGCCCAGCACGATCGCACCCTTCCTGATCTGGCAGCAACCGCACCTGATCTACCTCGCCGAGCTGGTCTGGCGCACCACCCAGGACACCGCCCTGCTCAGTGAGCTCGTGGAGGAGATCACTGCGACCGCCGACTTCATGGTCTCCTTCACCGAGCGCACCGAACGAGGATGCGAGCTGCCGCCACCACTGATCCCTGCCCAGGAGAGCTACGGCGGCATCCGGCGTCAGGTCCGCAACCCCACCTACGAGCTGGTCTACTGGCACTGGGCGCTCCAGGTCGCCTGCTCCTGGTACGAGCGCCTGGGGCTGACCCCGCCCGGCTCCTGGCGAGAGACGGCCGACGACATGCTCGCTCCCGTCGTGCACGACGGCATCTACCCGGCGATCGAGGGCGAACCATGGACGATCCGGGAGGACCATCCCTCGATGCTCTGCGCGCTCGGCGTGCTGCCGCTGACGACGAAGGTCGACGAGGCGGTCGTCGCTCGCACGATGCAGGACGTGCTTGCCCGCTGGGACTGGTCGAGCACCTGGGGCTGGGACTACCCGGTGCTGTCGATGACGGCCACCCGCCTCGGCCGACCGGACGAGGCGGTCGACTTCCTGCTCACCGACACCCAGAAGAACACCGTCCTGCCGAACGGGCACAACCGCCAGGACGGCTCCCTCCCGCTGTACCTGCCGGGCAACGGCGGGCTGCTCGCGGCGGTCGCCCTGATGGCGGGCGGCTGGGACCACGGGCCCGAAGCTACGGCCCCGGGCTTCCCGGAGGACTGGGATGTCCGGGTCGAAGGTTTCACCCCGGCGCCATGAGCCTGGTCGTCGGATCCACCCACTGCAGAACGAGGAATCGATGAGCTCCCCTGCTACCCGTCGCTACGCCGTCGTCGGCACCGGCCACCGCGCCGAGATGTACGTACGAGCACTGCTGGACAGCCACGCCGACGTCGGCACACCGGTCGCCTGGTGCGACACCAACGCGGTGCGCATGCGCTACTACGACCGGGTCTTCCAGGAGTACCAGTCCGGTGCTCCCCTACCCAGCTCCTGGCCGGCCGAAGACTTCGACGACATGCTCACCAGCGTGCGGCCGGATGCTGTGGTGGTGACCACGCCGGACCACCTGCACAGCGACTACCTGGTCCGTGCCCTGCAGCACGGCACCGACGTGATCGTGGAGAAGCCGCTGACCACCGACGTCATCCGAGCACAGAGCATCGCCGAAGCGGCCGAGCAGTCGGACGCTCACGTCACGATGACGTTCAACTACCGCTACTCGCCACGGAACACGCTGGTCCGCCAGCTGATCGCGGACGGGTCGATCGGTACCGTGACCTCGGTCCACTTCGAATGGCTGCTGGACACCGGGCACGGTGCGGACTACTTCCGCAGGTGGCACGGCGAGAAGGACAAGTCCGGTGGGCTGATCATCCACAAGGCCTCCCACCACTTCGACCTGGTGAACTGGTGGACCGACGACGTGCCGCAGACGGTGACAGCGCTCGGCAGCAGGAGGTTCTATGGTGCGGAGAACGTCTCCCCCGGGGCCGGCCCAGCTGCCACCACCAGCCGTGACCTCCCCGCGGACGACCCGTTCCGGATCGACCTGGACGCTGACGACCGGCTCCGTCAGCTCTACCTCGAGGCGGAGCACCTGGACGGCTACCAGCGCGACCGGCACGTCTTCGGCGAAGGCATCACCATCGAGGACACCATGAACGTGCTGGTCGGGTACCGCAGCGGTGTGGCACTGACCTACAGCCTCTACGCCTACGCCCCGTGGGAGGGCTACCGGGTCGCGATCAACGGCACCGAGGGACGCATCGAGCTCGACGTCGTCGAACGCCCGCACCGAGCCAAGGACGATGCAGAGGTGGACCCGTCCGCCCGGGCGGAACGCGCCGAGCAGCAGGAGAGCCACGAGGTCCGCACCCGGGGCAGCCAGCTGCGGCTCCAGCGGCACTGGGAACGGGCCCGCGAAGTACCGATCCCCCTCGGGCGCGGCGGGCACGGCGGCGGCGACACCCGGCTGCTGGACGACATCTTCCGTGGAACGGGCCCTGACCCGCTGGGCCACCGGGCCAGCTGGCGAGACGGACTCCGCAGCGCCGCGATCGGTATCGCGGCGAACGAGTCGATGGCCACCGGGACGACTGTCAGGATCGACTCCCTCGACCTGCCACTGGGCTGACCGTCCCGCCGCGGACAGCTGAGGTGGTGGGGCCGGGTGGGCTCAGGCCCAGTCGAACAGCGGGTCGCCCGCGGTGACCACTGCGGAGGCGAGCCGGTGCACCTGCTCGGCTCCGCCGTCGAGCGCCAGCACCGGGCACACCGGGCTGCGCCCACCGGCGGCCACCACATCCGGTTCGAAGGTGATCAGCGGCGTTCCGGTGGCCACCTCCTGGCCCTCTGCGGCGTGCACGGTGAATCCGTCACCGGCCAGCTGGACCGTGTCGATGCCCAGGTGCACGAGCACCCCGCGCCCGTCTGCGGCGACCAGCACGAACGCGTGCGGGTGCAGCTTGACCACCCGACCGTCCACTGGCGCCACAGCGGTGACCTCGCCCCTGCGGTCGGGGTCGAGGGCCAGGCCGGGTCCCACGATCCCCGCTGCGAACACCTGGTCGGGCACCTCGGCCAGGTCCAGCACGCGGCCGGGCAGCGGAGCGTGCACTATCACGGCTGGCTCGTCCGCCGTTCGTCAGCGCCCTGAGCCGTCGCAGCCCGGTCGACCAGCTCACCGCGTACCGCCGCCACCAGGGAGGAGAACCGGGCGTTGCCGGGCAGGTCCTCCACCAGCACGGCCGTCTCACCGCCGTCCGCCAGTGGCATCTTCCAGTTCGGGTACTCGGTGTCGGTACCAGGCTGGTTCTGCGCCCGCCGCTCCCCCACTGCGTCGGTGAGCGCCACCCCCACCAGCACCGATGGGCTGTGCACCACGAACCGGTGCAGCGCCTCGACCACCTGCCGTTCGGTGGCGTCCGGCGGCAGCAGGAACCGGTCGCGCAGCGCCTGCAGCATCCGCTCCCGCTCGATCTGCGCCGCCAGCCGAACCTGCGCCACCGGCTCGGTGAGCAGCCCCAGGCGTTGACGCAGCTCGACGTGCTCCTCGGCGAGATAGCCGGCGGTAGGCGGCAGGTCATGTGTGGTGACCGTGGCCAGAGCCAGCTCCCGGTAGTCCTCCGGGCGACGCGGCCGGCCGTCCTCTTGCTCGAACCAGAGCACGGAGGTGCCCAGCACCCCGCGGTCGGCGAGGTAGTCGCGCACCCAGGGCTCCACTGTGCCCAGGTCCTCGCCGATCACCATCGCACCGGCCCGGTAGGCCTCCAGCGTCAGAACCCCGACCATCGCCTCGTGGTCGTAGCGCACGTAGGTGCCCTGGTCCGCGGGCACATCGTCGGGGATCCACCACAACCGGAACAGTCCGATGATGTGGTCCACCCGTAGGGCACCAGCATGCCGCGCGATGGTGCGCACCAGGTCCCGCAGCGGCGCGTAGCCGACCTCGGCGAGCGCATCGGGGCGCCATGGCGGCTGCGACCAGTCCTGCCCCTGCTGGTTGTACATGTCCGGCGGGGCGCCCACGGTGATGCCTCGAGCCAGAACCCCGGCCATCGACCAGGAGTCCGCCCCGCGTGGGTGCACCCCCACGGCCAGGTCCTGCATCACCCCGATGCCCATCCCGGCCTCGAGCGCCGTGCGCTGGGCTCGCTCCAGCTGCTCGTCGGCGATCCACTGCAGCCAGCAGAAGAAGTCGATCCGTTCGGCCAGCTCCTCACGTACCCGCCCCACCGCTCCCGGGCTCGCATCGTCCAGCGGCCACGGCTGGCCGTCGGTGTGCTGCTCGGCGACCGCGCACCAGAGGGCGAAGTCCTCCAGACCGCGACCCTGCTCGGCCCGGAACCGGTCCAGCGACCGCTGCCGGGCCGGGCTGCGGCCGAAAGCGAAGATGGTCTCCAGCGCGGACTTCTTCTCCGCCCACACTGCGTCCCGGTCGATCGGGCCCGCGTCGGTGTTCATCGGTCGCAGGGCATCCAGGGCCCACTCCAGCAGCGTGCGCTGGCTGTTCGGCAAGTAGGCGGTCTCCCGGATGTCCTCCGGTCGGATGTAGATCGGGTTCAGGAACCGGCGAGTGGTGGGCAGGTACGGCGAGGGGGTCATCGGGGCACTCGGCTCGGCCGCGTGCAGCGGGTTGATCAGCAGGAAGTCCCCACCGAGACGTCCGGACAGGCTGGTGAGCTCCATCAGGTCAGCCAGGTCGCCGATCCCCCAGGAGCCGGCCGATCGCACCGAGTACAGCTGGGCCATCAGCCCCCAGGCACGGTCCCCCTGGTCGGCCCGCAGCTCCGGCATCGGCAGCCGGGCCGGGGTGATGGCCAGCGGGCTGCGCGCAACAGTGCCCTGCTGGCCGACCTCGGCGACCAGCTCGTGCCAGCCCAGCGGCAGGTCGGCCGGCAGGTCGAAGGTCGCCCGGCCGACCATCACCCCGTCGATCTCCTGCTGCTCGACCCACACGTCCAGCTGCTCCAGCTCGCGCTCGGACCCGTCCTCCAGGTGCACACGCAGCTGCACCGTGGTGCCGTCGGGCACGTGTACCGGCACCTGCTGCGCCGTCCCCTCCCGGAGCACCAGGCAGGACGGGAGCGTGCGCCGCCACGGTGCGGTCTCGGCAGCCGCCAGCGCCGCCTGCACCTGGTGGTCGGTGTCGGCGAGCACGTCCATCGCCGCGAGCACGGCGCGCAGCGTGCGAGCCGGCACCTGCCGATGGTTTCCGCGGTAGTCCCAGAACTCGGTGGCCACCCCGTGTGCGGCGGCCAGGGCGCGCAGCTCGCCGCTGCCGACGTCGATGTGGTCCTCCATCACGGCCTGTACCCGGTACTCCTGCGTCGATAGGTGGCGGTCGGTGTTGTCCGCTGTAGACGATCTTGCCAGAGTCACGGCGGCTGCGACCGTCTGGACACCCCGCCTCCGCCACCTGCACAGAGATCGACCGCGTGCCGCCGGAGCGGACACGCGGTCGCCGGGCACGCCCTCGGGCCCTGACAGCCGCAGCTGATCGGGTCAGCTGGTGGGGCGCAGCCCGTCGATGTCGGCGGCCAGGTCGTCTGCCACCGGCCCGACCACCACCTGCACCACCCGGCCGGAGCGCACCACGCCGTAGGCGCCGTGCGCCCGTAGGCTCTCCTCGTCCACCAGTGCCGGATCGGTCACCTCCACCCGGAGCCGGGTGATGCACGGTTCCAGGTCGACCACGTTCGTGTCTCCACCCAGCGCCGCGAGGATGTCCTCGGCCTTGATCACGTCCACTCCTGACTTCCTCCTTGTGATGCACACCACTCTACAACTGCATGGCCCCACTCTCGCCACCGGACGAGAATGAGGCTCGACGCCAGCGGCAACGGGAGGCACGATGTCAGGCGACGAGCAGGTCCGGATCATCCGTGGAGCGGGGGTCTCTCCCGGTCGGGCCGCAGGACCTACGGTACGCATGGCGACTGCGGCGGGCGAACCGTCCAGGCGCCGCGCCAGCCAGCCCCTGGAGGAGGCGAGCGCAGCCATCCCGGCCGCGGCGACCGCCGTCGCCGAGGACCTGACCGGCCGTGCCGAGCACACCGAGGGGACTGCCCGGGAGGTGCTGCAGACCACGGCGCAGATCGCGAAGGACCCCACGCTGGTCTCCGACGCCCAGCAGCGGGTGCGCGAGGAGCAGATCACCCCCGAGCGGGCGGTGTGGGAGGCGGCCGGCGCCGTGGCGAGCCAGTTCGAGTCGCTCGGCGGCTATCTGGCCGAACGGGCCCGGGACGTGGCCGACGTGCGGGACCGGATCATCGCCCACCTGCTCGGTGCCCCGAGCCCGGGGGTGCCGCAGCGGGAGGAGCCCTACATCCTGCTCGCCCGTGACCTGGCCCCGGTGGACACCGCCCAGCTGGACCCGGAGGTGGTGCGGGCGCTGGTCACCGAGGAGGGCGGGCCCACCTCGCACACCGCCATCCTCGCTCGTGCGCTGGGCATCCCAGCGGTGGTGGGGGTGGGCGCGGCGATCGAGCAGGTCGCGGCCGAGGACACGGTGCTGGTGGACGGTGGTGCCGGTGAGGTGCTGCTGGACCCCACCGAGGAGCAGGTGGCCGCCGCCCGGCAGCGGGTGCGGGTACGTTCCTTCGACCCGCCCGGCCGCACCAAGGACGACCACCACGTCGCACTGCTGGCGAACGTCGGCGAGGTCGCTGAGGCTGAGCCAGCTGCGGCCAGCGGCGCCGAGGGGGTAGGCCTGTTCCGCACCGAGTTCGCCTTCCTCGGTCGGGACACCGAGCCGACCGTCGCCGAGCAGGTGGAAGCCTACGCGCAGGTGTTCGCCGCGTTCGCCGGGCGTCGGGTGGTGATCCGCACCCTCGATGCCGGTGCGGACAAGCCGATGCCGTTCCTGACCAGCACCGAGGAGGCCAACCCGGCCCTGGGGGTACGCGGAATCCGCACCTCCTGGCAGGACCCGGACGTGCTGGAGAACCAGCTCACCGCGATCGCCGAGGCCGCCGAGACGTCCGAGGCGGAGGTGTGGGTGATGGCGCCGATGGTCGCCCGGGTCGCCGAGGCGGAGGACTTCGTGACCGCGTGCGCGAGGCACGGACTGGACCGAGCGGGAGTGATGGTCGAGGTGCCCAGTGCCGCCCTGCTGGCCGGCCCCATGCTGGCTCGAGCGGAGTTCGCCTCGATCGGCACCAACGACCTCACCCAGTACACGCTCGCTGCCGACCGGCTGCTCGGCTCGCTGGCGCCGCTGTCCACGCCGTGGGACCCGGCGGTGCTGCAGCTGTTGCAGTACACCTGTGACGGCGGAGCGGCCCAGTCCCGTCCGGTCGGGGTGTGCGGGGAGGCGGCTGCCGATCCCGCCCTGGCAGCGGTGCTGGTGGGTATGGGGGTGTCCAGCCTGTCGATGACGCCTCGTGCGCTGGGGGACGTGGGCGCGCTGCTCGCGGCGACCACGCTGGCCGAGTGCCGCACAGCGGCAGGCCTGGCGTTGGCGGCGGAGAGCGCCGAGGATGCCCGCCGAGCCGTGCGGGAGGCGCTGCCTGCGCTGGCCGAGCTAGCGCTGTGAGCACACCCGGGCCGCAGCCGGAGCGGAGGGCGTGCGCGGTCGCCAGAGCGCACACCAGATGCTCCCGACCATGCTCCCGACCGTAGCGGCGACGAAGACATTAGGCTGGCCCACGTGAGCCTGCCCGAACCTGCCTCCGACCCCACCCAGCGCCCGGCCCTGGCGGTGACCCCGGCGCGCTCCGCCCGCCCGGACTCTTTCTACGAAGCGGTCGGTGGCGCGCCCACGTTCGCCTTCATCACCCGCCGGTTCTACGAGCAGGTCGCCGAGGACGACCTGCTCCGCCAGATGTACCCGGAGGAGGACCTGGGCCCGGCCGAGGTCCGGTTGCGGATGTTCCTGGAGCAGTACTGGGGCGGGCCGACCACCTACTCCGAGACCCGCGGGCACCCGCGGCTGCGGATGCGGCACGTGCCCTACCGGGTCACCCCCACGGCCCGGGACCGGTGGCTGGCGTTCATGACCGTGGCGGTCAAGGAGGCACGACTGGCGCCGTTGCACGAGGCCACCCTGCTGGACTATCTGGAACGGGCCGCCTACTCGCTGGTGAACACCTTCGAAGATGATGACGAGGGGCGAGCGTGAGCGCCGAGGCGGTGGACCCGCTCGGTGCGGTACTGACCGCCCTGGAGCTGGAGCCGGTCGACGAGAACACGTTCGTGGGCCGTTCGCTGCCGCAGCTGCACGGCCGGGTCTATGGCGGGCAGGTGCTCGCTCAGGCCCTGCTGGCAGCCGGCCGCACGATGACCACCGAGCGGCTGCCGCACTCCGTGCACGGCTATTTCCTGCGCCCCGGTGACCTGGAAGAGCCGATCACCTTCGCCGTCGAACGCCTGCGGGACGGACGCTCCTTCTCCGCCCGGCGCACGCACGCGATCCAGTCGGGCAAGCCGATCCTGTCGATGATCACCTCCTTCCAGGCCGACCAGCAGGGCCTGGACCATGCCGAGCAGGTGCCGCAGGTGCCCTCGCCGGAGGAGCTGCCCAGCTCGGTGGAGCTGTTCAGCTCCCTGGACCACCCGGTCGCGCAGTTCTTCTACCGCAACGGGGCGTTCGACCTGCGGCACGTGGAAGGTGACCTGTTCACCGCACCGGGTGAGGTGCGTACCGACCGCCAGCACCTGTGGATGCGCGCCCGCGGGCCGCTGCCAGCCAACCAGCTGGCACAGCGGGCAGTGCTGGCCTACGCCTGCGACCAGGTGATGCTGGAGCCGATCATGCGCCGCCACCACCTGTCCTGGATGACCCGGGAAGCGTCGGTGGCCAGCCTCGACCATGCGATGTGGTGGCACCGGGACGTGGACGCCGGCGACTGGCTGCTGTACAGCCAGTCCTCGCCGTCGGCCTCGGGGGGACGCGGTCTGGGCGTGGCGAAGGTGTACTCCCGCTCCGGAGAGCTGGTCGCCACGATCGCCCAGGAAGGTATGGTCCGGGTCCCGCAGATCCCGAGCTGAGCCCGCACCGTCCCCCGGCTGGGCCCCAGGCGGCCTCGGGACGGCGGAGCTCACCGTGGCAGGTCACCTCTGCTGGGCACGCTCTGCTCGCAGCTGCGCGACGGCGGAACGCACCCCGGAGGGGTCCGTCTGGCGTTGGTGGTCGGGCGGGTAGGCGGCCAGTGCCGCTGCCGCCGCCTCCGGGGGCACGTCGGCGAGCAGGCACACCAGTGCAGACCGGGGCGTGCCGGCGGCCTCGAGCATCGTCCGGCAGCGGTCAAGATCGGCGCCGCTGGCCTGGGAGAGCATGCGCAGCACCCGCCCGCGCAGCTTCTCGTTGGTCGGCAGCACGTCGATCATCAGGTTCGAGTAGACCTTCCCGAGCCTGACCATGACCGCAGTGGAGAAGGTGTTCAGCACCATCTTCTGCGCGGTGCCCGCCTTCATCCGGGTGCTGCCGGTGATCACCTCCGGGCCGGTGTCCACCAGCACGGGCACGTCCGCGAGCTCAGCCAGCGGCGCCTTCGGGTTGCAGGAGACCAGGGCAGTGCCGGCACCCACGGTCCGGGCGTGCGCCAGCGCACCGGCGACGTAGGGGGTACGGCCGCTGGCGGCCACTCCGATCACCAGGTCGGCAGCGGTGGCGTCCGCGACGGCAGCCTTGCCGCCGGCCAGGTCGTCCTCGACACCCTCCACCGGGTGCAGCATGGCACGCTCTCCCCCGGCGATGTGACCGCGCACCTGGTCCGGGCCCACCCCGTAGGTGGGCAGCAGCTCGGCGGCGTCCAGCACCGCCAGCCGGCCGGAGGTACCAGCACCGACGTAGAGGATCCGCCCGCCACCGGCCAGTGCCTGCACGCCACGCTGGACCAGGGTGGTGATCTCTGCCGCCCGGGCGGCCACAGCAGCAGCCACTGCGGCATCGTCGGCAAGGATGGTGGCCACGACGTCGCCTGCGCTGAGGGTGTCGATGTCGCTGCTGCCTGGATGGGCGTCCTCGGTGGGTGAGCGTACCGGTAGGGCCTCGGTCTTCTCCCTGGCCGTCGCGCTGCCCTGCTCCACCCCTCCAGCCTAGTCTCGGCGGCTGTGAGGCAGGTCTCTTTTCGCCGCTGATGATCGCCGACCACCGGATCATCTCACTATTTGGACGCAATTCGGGGCCTATTTTTCGCCTGTGCGGAGGCAACGGCTTTCCCGCAGCAGCGAGCGAGTAACTCGATGCTTCTGTGCGGTCGGACCGGGTGCGGCACGGTCAACGACCGGTTTCACTCCGGTCAATGACTGCATAACGTGGTGGGCGTATGCCGATACCGACTGAGTCCTCGACGAGTCCTGCTACTACTGAACCCTCAGCTACTGAGGGGGCCTCGTCCACCCTCGCTGCGGACCCGGTGCATATCCGTTCGCCGCGCCCGGGTGAGGGGGGCGACATGTGGCTCCTCGCTCGTGACGGTGGCGAGCTGGACCTGAACTCCTCCTACGCGTACCTGGTGCTGGCGGCCGACTTCGCCACCACCTGCCGGGTCGCGGTGAGTGCCGGAGAGGTGGTCGGCTTCCTGCTCGGGTACCAGCCCCCGCAGCGGCCGGGCAGCGTGTTCGTCTGGCAGGTCGCGGTCCGCGCCGACCAGCGTGGTCGGCGCCTCGCGGCCCGGATGCTCGACGACCTGGTCGACGCCCTGCCGGGCGTGCACACGCTGGAGGCGACCGTGACCGAGGACAACACTGCCTCCCGACGGCTGTTCGCGAGCTTCGCCCGCGGCCGCGGGGCGGAGCTGACCTGGTCCGAGGGAGTGCCTGCCACGGACTTCCCCGACGGTCACGACGGCGAGCCCCGCCTGCACATCAGTCCGCTCACGAGGAGCTGATTCACGCGCACCTGACAGCCCCAGGCTGCGCCGGCCCGGCCGGTTCCGGCGCGCTGCGCGCAGCCCGCACGTCGACACGTGCCCACTACTTATCCGCAACCTCACGAAGGAAAGCGACCAAATGACACTCACCAGCATCGACGCCACCGCTCTGGAGTCTGGTGTCCGCAGCTACTCCCGGACCTGGCCGGCCACGTTCGCCAAGGCCCAGGGCAGCCACATGTACACCGAGGACGGCGACCAGTACCTGGACTTCTTCGCCGGTGCCGGCACCCTGAACTACGGGCACAACAACCGGCACCTCAAGGAGGTGCTGATCAAGTACCTCGCCGGCGACAACGTAGTGCACTCCCTGGACATGCTCACCACCGCCCGTAGTGACTTCCTCACCACGTTCACCGACCAGATCCTGCGTCCGCGCGGCCTGGACCACACGGTCATGTTCCCCGGGCCGGGTGGGGCGAACGCAGTCGAGGCCGCCCTCAAGCTCGCCCGCAAGGTGACCGGCCGAGAGTCGGTGGTGACCTTCACCAACGCCTTCCACGGGATGACCCTCGGCGCGCTGTCGGTGACCGGGAACTCGATGAAGCGCGACGGCGCCGGCATCCCGCTGGTGCACTCCACGCCGATGCCGTACGACGACTACTTCGACGGCGACGTGACGGACTTCATGTACCTCGAGCGCCTGCTCAACGACACCGGCTCCGGGCTGAACACCCCGGCCGCGGTGATCGTGGAGACGATCCAGGGCGAGGGTGGTGTGAACACCGCCCGCCGCGCCTGGCTGCAGCAGCTGGCCGCGCTCTGCAAGGAGCACGACATCATCCTGATCGTCGACGACATCCAGGCGGGCTGTGGTCGCACCGGCGGCTTCTTCTCCTTCGAGGAGGCCGGCATCGTCCCGGACATCATCTGCCTGTCCAAGTCGATCAGCGGCTACGGGCTGCCGCTCGCGCTGACCCTGCTGCGCCCGGAGCTGGACGTCTGGGAGCCCGGTGAGCACAACGGCACGTTCCGTGGGTTCGCTCCCGCGTTCGTGACGGCAGCGGAGGCGATCCGCACCTACTGGTCCGACGACGACCTGGAGCGGTCGACCATCGCCAAGGGAGCGTTCACCGAGTCCGCGCTGAACACCATCGTCGCCGAGCACCCGACCAAGGGCTTGTCCGCCAAGGGGCGTGGTTTGTTCCGCGGGCTGGAGTTCGAGAACCCGGACCACGCCGCGGCGACCTGCCGGAACGCGTTCGACGCCGGCCTGCTGGTGGAGACCTCCGGTCCCCGTGACGAGGTGATCAAGCTGCTGCCGCCGCTGACGCTGACGAACGACGAGCTGGCCCACGGTCTCGATATCCTGCGCCAGGCCACGGCTGACGCCGTAGCCTGAGAGATATCAGAAACCGCACGCCACAGAGAAGGACACCGTCCATGATCGTTCGCACCCTCGACGACGTCACCGACACCGAGGATGACATCAAGACCGAGAACTGGCGCAGCAAGCGCATCATCCTCGCACGTGAGGGTGTCGGGTTCTCCGTGCACGAGACCACGTTGTACGCAGGGACCGACAACTTCTTCTGGTACGCCAACCACATCGAGGCCGTGTTCATCACCCACGGTGAAGGTGAGATCGAGGACCTCGCCACCGGCGAGGTGCACCAGCTAGCACCCGGCAGCCTCTACCTGCTGAACAACCACGACAAGCACCGTGTGCGCCCGCGCACCGAGATCCGCTGCGTGTGCGTGTTCAACCCGCCGGTGACCGGCCGGGAAGTGCACGACGAGAACGGCGTCTACCCGCTGATTGTCGAGACGAGCTGACGAGGGCGCCCGCCTTCGGGCCGGCGCCTGAGACGACCTGACGGCACCTCGAGTGCCGTCGATCAGAGCACCCGGTGCGGCCCCCGCCGCACCGGGTGACTCATTTTTCGCCGACGAAAGGAGAATCATGGCCACGACAGTGGCACCGACCGACGCCTACCCGACCCGGGTGAGCACCGAGGATCCGATCGCCCGCGAGCACCCCACGGTGTGGGGCTCTGCCTCGGACGGCCCGTTCGACGCTGGGGCGCTGGCTGCGCACGAGCAGCGCGGCTACACCATCCTGGAGGACTTCCTGAGCCCCACGGAGGTGGACACCTTCAGCGCCGAGCTGACCCGGCTCACCTCGGACACCTCGCTGCGCGACGACGAGCGCGTGGTCACCGAGAAGGCGTCCGGCGAGGTGCGCTCGATCTTCGAGGTGCAGGCTTTCAGCGAGAAGATCGATGCGCTCAGCCGCGATCCGCGGCTGCTGGACCGGGCACGTCAGCTGCTCGGCTCCGAGGTGTACCTGCACCAGACGCGGGTGAACTACATGCCCGGTTTCAAGGGCACGGGGTTCTACTGGCACTCGGACTTCGAGACCTGGCACGCCGAGGACGGGATGCCGCTGCCCCGCGCCGTCAGCTGTTCGATCGCCCTGACCCGGAACTACCCGTTCAACGGCGGGCTGATGGTGATGCCAGGATCGCACCGCCGGTTCATCCCCGGCGTGGGCCAGACCCCGGAGGGCAACCACAAGTCCTCACTGAAGGAACAGACGGTCGGCGTGCCCAGCGAGGCAGCGATCACGCAGATGGCGCAGGACTACGGCATCGACCAGTTCACCGGACCGGCCGGCTCTGCGCTGTGGTTCGACGCGAACATCATGCATGGTTCCGGGAACAACATCACGCCGTTCCCGCGGTCGAACATCTTCCTGGTGTTCAACAGCGTGGAGAACACGCTGACTGAGCCGTACGCGGCACCAGCACCCCGGCCTGGCTACATCGGCAACCGGGACTTCACCCCGCTGCGCTGACCAGCGGCAGCGGGTGGGCCGGCCCGCTCCGGGCCGGCCCACCCACAGACAGTCGCCAACGCCCTGCTTCGCGGCCCGGACCTGAGGGTCAGCCGCGAAGCAGGGCGTTCGCGTGCGACGGGGCCGGTCAGCGGCGGAAGGTGACCGGGTCGTCCAGCAGCGGCGCCAGCGCCTCCCGCTCCTCGGTGGTGAACCGCACCGGGCGGCTCGTACCGGCGTCGACCTTCACTATCGAGCTCGCCGCACGGGCACAGACCTGTCCAGCCGGGGTGAGCACCTCGTAGCAGACCAGCAGGCTGGCGCCACCGATCTCGCCGATCCACAGCTCCACCCCGACCGGGTCCTGGCTGTAGGACAGCGGCGCCAGGTACTCGATCTCCTGGCGGGCCACCAGCGTGTGCGTGTCGCTCGCCGGCCCGCCGGAGAGCACCTTGGCCCCGGACCGTGCCCCCTCGGGGTCGCTGGTCCAGAACGTGGCGATCCGCGCCTCCTCCAGGAGGGTGAGCATCGCGGCGTTGTTCACGTGCCCATAGGCGTCCAGGTCGGCCCAGCGCATCTGCACCGGCACGCGCATCCGGGCCATCGATCAGTCCCGGGTGAGCTTGCGGTAGGTGACCCGGTGCGGACGGGCCGCCTCCGGGCCGAGTCGCTCCACCTTGTTCGCCTCGTAGTCGGCGAAGTTGCCCTCGAACCAGTACCACTGGGCGGGGTTCTCCGCAGTGCCCTCGTAGGCGAGGATGTGGGTGGCCACGCGGTCCAGGAACCACCGGTCGTGGGAGACCACCACCGCGGAACCGGGGAAGTTCAGCAGCGCGTTCTCCAGGCTGCCCAGGGTCTCCACGTCCAGGTCGTTGGTGGGCTCGTCCAGCAGCAGCAGGTTGCCGCCCTGCTTCAGGGTCAGCGCCAGGTTCAGCCGGTTGCGTTCCCCACCGGAGAGCACACCGGCCGGCTTCTGCTGGTCGGCGCCCTTGAACCCGAACTGGGAGACGTAGGCCCGGGAGGGGATCTCCACCTTGCCGACCTGGATGAAGTCCAGCCCGTCGGAGACGACCTCCCACAGGGTCTTGTCCGGGTCGATGTTCTCCCGCCCTTGATCCACGTAGGAGATCTGGACGCTGTCACCGATCTTCAGCTCACCACCGTCGAGCTCCTCGAGTCCGACGATCGTCTTGAACAGGGTGGTCTTGCCGACACCGTTCGGGCCGATCACACCGACGATGCCGTTACGCGGCAGGGTGAAGCTCAGCCCGTCGATGAGGGTGCGGTCGCCGAAGCCCTTCTTCAGGTCGCTGGCCTCGATGACCAGCGAACCCAGCCGCGGGCCCGGCGGGATCTGGATCTCCTCGAAGTCCAGCTTGCGGGTGCGTTCGGCCTCGGCCGCCATCTCCTCGTACCGGGCC
>DATGRZ010000177.1:0-6977 GCA_035303065.1 Ruania sp. | reverse complement strand
GTCCAGCAGGACCACGGCCGTGTCCTGGGCGAGCACCCGGGCCAGCTGCACCCGGGCCCGCTCGCCACCGGAGAGGGTGAGCACGCGCCGGTCCGCCGCGGCCGAGGAGTCGGTGGCAGCCAGTGCGCTGGCCACCACCTGGGCCCGGTCCGTGGCCGTCTCCCGCCCGCGCCAGGGCCGGCGCCCGAGGGCGACGATCTCCGCACCCAGGTAGTCGAAGGCCACGGTGACCTCCTGCGGCAGCACCGAGCGCAGCTGCGCGGCCCGGGCCGCGCCGAGGCGGGCGACCGGCTGACCGGAGACCGTCACCTGCCCGGCGGCCGGCGCCAGATCGCCGGCGACCACCGCCACCGCAGTGGACTTGCCCGACCCGTTCGGTCCGACCAGCGCGGTGACCGCACCCGGTGGGGCGGTGAAGGTGACATCCTGCAGCACCGGTGTGCCTTGCCGCAGCACCCGCAGCCCCTCGACCTGCACACCGCCAGCAGGTGCCTGGCTCGTCGCACGGTCACCACCAGCTCGGGTCTGCTCGCGCACCGCGGTCACGTCACGCTCCCGCGGCGGCGCAGCAGCAGGAAGAACACCGGCCCGCCGATCACTGCGGTCAGCGCACCGATCGGCAGGTCCACGAACTCGATAGCAGTACGTGCGATCAGGTCGCTGCCGGTGATCAGCAGCGCTCCGCCGAGCGCCGAGAGCGGCAGGATGTACTGCTGCCGCGGGCCCACCACCAGGCGCAGCAGGTGCGGCACGATCAGGCCGATGAACCCGATGATCCCGGCCACCGACACCGCTGCTGCGGTCAGCAGCGCAGCGCACAGCACCGCCTGGGCGCGCAGCGAGCGCAGGTTCACCCCGGTGTGTGCGGCGGCCCGTTCACCGAGCACCAGCACGTCCAGCCGCCCGCTCATCGTCAGCGACCAGACCAGACCGGCGAGGACCAGTGGCGCGGTGGCGCCCACCGCCGGCCAGGTGGCGCCGTTCAGGCTGCCCAGCTGCCAGAACACCACTGCCTCCCGGCTGGCGGTGTCGGTGAGGAAGATCATCAGCGACGAGGCGGCCCCGGCCACTGCGTTCACGGCGATGCCGACCAGCACCAGGGTGACCGTGCCGCCGCCGCGCACCAACGTGGCCAGCCCCCACACCAGCAGGGTGGTCACCACACCAGCGGCGAAAGCACTGAGGGGCACGAGCAGGACGGCGGAGCCCGCCGTGGCCAGCACGGTCGCCGCGGCTGCACCCACCCCGGCCCCGGAGGTGATGCCGATGACGCTCGGCTCGGCGAGCGGGTTGCCGAACAGGCTCTGCGTCACTGCCCCGGCCGTGCCCAGGGCTGCTCCGACCAGGAGCCCGGCGCCCACCCGTGGGACGCGCACGTTCCAGAGCACCCCGTCGGAGGCGAGGACCGGTGCATCGGAGAGTCCCAGGCTGCGGGCCAGCCCGCTGACCACATCAGCGACCGGGATCGGGTACTGACCGAGATGCATCGACGCCACGCAGACCCCCAGCAGCGCGACCAGAAGCACAGCGCCGCACCACCATGCCCGCCGCCGTCCGGCCGCAGCCGTCAGCCGGCCGGCTCGCCCCGGGGCGAGCGGGTGGGCCGGTGCGGCGACCTGCCCCGGCGACCGGGCGCCGTCGAACAGGCCCAACGGGCGGGCCAGCGTGCTCATCGGCTGCTCCTCACGGCTGGTAGATCGCGTCCGCGAGGGCGGTGAGCACAGCAGGGTAGCTCGGCCCGAAGGAGAGCACAGCACCGTCGGCCATGTCCACGACCCGCTCGGTCTCCCCCGCCGTGGTCTCGGCGATCCCGGGCCGCTCCAGCAGCCCCTGCACGCCGCCGGTCGACTCCAGCCCGCCGGTCATCGTGATGATCAGCTCGGGGTCGAGAGCGATCACCGCCTCGGCGGTCGCGGGGGTGACATCGGCCAACCCGGACTCGGTGGCGGTGTCGATGCCACCGACGTGCTCGATCAGGTCGTCGGCGCCCGAGTCCTCCCCCATCACGAAGAACACGCTGCCGGTGCCGCGCACGTACAAGAACGCCATCCGCAGCGGGTCCCAGCCCTCGGTCAACGCCGCCACGTAGGTGTGTGCGGCGTCCAGGTCGCGCTCGAACCGGTCGGTGAGCAGATCGCCGGCGGCGGGAACGCCGAGCGCCTCGGCCACGAGCTGGATCTGTTCGGTGACCAGGTCCACACCGCGGTCGGAGGAGACCACCAGCACCGGTACCCCGGAGGCGCGCAGCTGGTCGGGCACCTCCGGCGGCCCCATCGTGGTGTCCATCAGCACGAAGGTGGGTTGCAGCGCGAGGATCGCCTCCACGTTCAGCTCGTGCCCGTTCTGGGTAACCACCGGCAGGTCGGCGAGCACGTCCTGGGTGTTCGACACGGTGCGCCCGACCAGGTCACCGCCCAGCCCGAGGCCCACGGTGATCTCCGCGAGCGTGCCGTACAGGTCGAGGGCCAGCATGCGGGAGGTGTCCTCGATGGTGACCTCCTGCCCGTCCTCGCCGGTGATGGTGACCGGGAGCTGCTGGTCGGGGTCGGTGGCCACCGGTTCGGTGGCAGGCACCTGCGCGGCGGTGGCCGGACCGGTGAGGCTGTGCGGATCCACGGTCGAGACCGGGGTCTGCTCGCCGGCCTGACCGCCGGTGGCATTCTCCTCGGCCTGGTCGGCGGAGGCCTCCGGATCGTCCGCCTCGCCCGGGTCGCTGGAGCCGTCTTCCTCGCCCGCAGCACCCGGGTCCGTCTGGGTCCCGGACGATCCCCCGGTGGGATCGGTCGCGGCCGTCCCGCCCCCGGCGCACCCGGTGAGGGTGGCCAGGAGCAGGACGAACGCGAGCAGTGCGCGACGGGTCATCGCAGCACGGACCGCCGCAGAACCAGGGCGATACCGAACAGCATCAGCACTCCGGCCACGGCCAGCAGCGGCGCGACCGGGTCGGCGCCGGTGGCCGCGAGCGTGGTGCCGGCAGCCGCCGAGCAGTCCACCGCCCCGCCGACCGGGAGCTCGGCGTCCAGGTCGTCCAGGGCGGTCCCAGCCTCGTAGAACCCGGCGAAGCCTTCGGCACCGGCGGCGGTCAGGGTGACCGACGCCCCGGACAGGGAGATGCTCGAGCCTGCGCTCACCGCGGGGAAGGACACGGTGGCGAGCTGGATGCCCGAGTAGGTGCTGGTGTTGCCCTCCATGTCGTTGGAGACCATGTCCGCGTAGAGGCTGCCCGAGGTGGGGCCGGTCATCCGCAGCGTCAGGTCGCTGATCTGCAGGTCGAGGATGCCGTCGTGCCCGGTGAAGTGCAGCGTGCCCGGGAAGGTGACCGAACCGCCCAGGGTCTCGGTATTGATCGAGCCGCTGCCACCGGAGAAGGTCCAGCCGCCGTCGGTGTCGCTGATACCGCCGCTGGTGGTCCACCCGCCGTTCGCGATTCCGCCGGAGATGTAGCTGCGGAAGCTGGACTTCAGGCCCCAGGTGAGGGTGGCGTCGCTGACCGCGTTCGCCGTGCACACCGCTGCCGCCTCGCCGCTCTCCGCCGGGTCATCACCGGCCGGGTCGCCACCGGCGTTGCCGCCACCTGCCGGGTCACCCGCGTTCTGCGGAGTCTCCGGGTCGTCCGGGGTGGTCGGCACCTCCGGGTCGCTCGGCGGCGGCGGGGTGACGTCCTCCTCGGTGCTGGTGAAGGTGATCTCCGCGGACACCGGGTCGAGGGCGGTGCCGGCCTCGTAGAACCCGGCAAAGCCTGCCGCACCCTCCTCGGTGAGCGTCGCGGGTGCGTCACTGACCTGCAGGTCGCCCTCGGCCACCTCCGCCCCGGACAGGGTCACCTCGGCCAGGTCGATACCGGTGAACGTCTCGTACTCACCGGTCTCCAGGGACCTGGACACCATCGTGGCGACGATCGCACCGTCGCTCGGGGTGTCGATGCGCAGGCGCAGGTCCGAGACGGTCAGGTCGAGCAGCCCGTCGTGCCCGGTGAAGGAGATGGTGCCGGGGTAGGCGACCAGTGCGGTGCCGTCGGCGGAGTCGCCAGCGCCGGTACCGTCGGAGAAGGTGAACACGTCGCCGTCGAAGGTGATGCCGCCGTCCGTGCTGATCTCACCGTGGGCGATCGGGCCTTGGATGTAGCTGAGGAAGGACTGCTTCAGGCCCCAGGTCAGCGTGGTGCTCTCGGCCGCCAGGCTGGTGGTAGCGGTCTCGTCCTGCTCGACGGCGGAGCCTGGGTCGTCCTGGTCGGTCCCGGGGCTCTCGGGGTTCTCTGGGCGGTCCGGGCTCTCCTCGTCGGGGGCGTCACCGGCGTCCTCGTCCCCGGGCTGCTCGTCCCCGGGCTGCTCGTCCTCACCCGGTTGCTCCTCACCCGGCTGGTCCTCCTCACCAGGTTGCTCCTCACCCGGGTCATCCTCACCCGGGTCGTCCTCACCCGGAGACTCCTCCTCGGACGGCTCGCTGTCCTCGGGCACGGTCACCGGCAGCTCGAAGGTGACCGGATCCATCGCCTCACCAGCGCCGTAGAACTCGCCGAAGGCCACCGACCCGTCCTCGGTGAGCGCGGTCGCGGCGCCGTCCGCAAAGACCAGCTCGTCATCGACCGTCACCGCATCCGCGTCCACGCTGACCAGGCGGACGTCCGCATGGGTCTCCAGGTCGCTCGGTTCGGTCATCGACTCGAACGGGCGGGAGGTGAGGTCGGCCACGAGGTACACCTCGTCTGGCCCGGCCACCTCCACCTGGACGTTCTCGATGAGCAGGTCCAGGATGTACACCCCCGGCTCGCTGCTCTCGTGCCCCTGGAAGTGCACCGACCCGGGGAAGGAGACGTCCGCGGTCCCCGCCTCGGGGTCGGCGACGCCCGAGCCTGCACTGAAGTCGTACCCGGCGCCGGACTCGGTCACCCCGGAGGTGGTGATCTGCCCGTGCGCGATCGGGCCCTCGACGTAGCTGCGGAAGGAGTCCCGCACTCCCCAGCTCAGCGTCGCCTCGGTCACCGACCCTTCGGCTGCGGACGCGGGCGCGGCCGCGAGCGTGACCGCTCCAGTGGCTGCGAGGAACACGGTCGCACTGGCCGCAAGAGCTCTCCTGGCGCGCGCGACGACAGATGGTGGCATGGGTGTCTCCGTCGAAGTAGTTCGATGTAAGTTAAGGCTGCCCTAATTAAGGCAAGCCTTAACTTAGCGAGACGGCCTCATCGGGTGCAACTCACCGCTGCCTGTGACCGATCCTCGACACGCAGCACCCCTGTTGCCGGGCTACCCTGGCGGGATGGTCGAGGCGCTGAACCAACGGGAGGTGCCGGGGTTCCCCGGCACCTCGATCGCGGTCACCCTCTCCACTGTCAGCGTGTATCCGCGCAAGGCGCCGTTCGCGTTCGAGATCGCCGCCGAGCTGGGTTACGACGGCATCGAGGTGATGGTGCTGGCCGACCCCACCAGCCAGGACCGCAAGACCCTCAGCAAGCTCAGCGCCCGGTACGGGATGCCGATCCGCAGCATCCACGCGCCCACGCTGCTGCTCTCCCGGCGGGTGATGGGCTCCTCCCCCGGCGGCAAGCTGGACCAGACGGTCACCCTCGCCGAGGACCTCGGCGCCCCCACTGTGGTGGTGCACCCGCCGTTCCGCTGGCAGTACCGGTATGCGCGCGGCTTTGCCGAGCACGTACGGGAGCTGAACGCGACCCGGGACGTGACGATCGCCGTCGAGAACATGTACCCCTGGCGCGGTCGGAAACGAGAGATGAAGGCGTACCTGCCCGGCTGGGACCCGACCGAGCACGACTACGAGAAGGTGACCCTGGATCTCTCCCACGCCGCGGTGGCACGGCAGAACAGTCTCGACCTGCTGGACGTGTTCGCCGGGCGGCTGGCGCACCTCCACCTCGCGGACGGGTCGCCGTCGATGATGGACGAGCACCTGGTGCCCGGGCGGGGCGACCAGCCGTGCGCAGAGGTGCTCACCGAGCTCAGCCGGCGCCAGTTCCTCGGGGACGTGGTAGTGGAGATCAGCACCCGCAGGGCCCGGTCAGCCGCGGAGCGGGTCGCCGACCTGGCCGCCTCGCTCACCTTCGCCCGCACCTACCTGGACCCCGAGCACCACGTGGAGTACGTGCCACCCGAGGGTCCGCACCACCGCCCCGTGGACGCCTGGGAGTAGCCCGGGCACACCGGCGGGGCGCCGAGGGAGATCGAGGCAGTGGACTGGATCGGGTGGTTCGCAGCGGATCACTACGACATCGCCCGGATGGTGCTGCAGCGCGGCATCGCAGTGATCTACCTGATGGCGTTCCTGGCGGTGCTGCGGCAGTTCCCGGTGCTGCTCGGCGAGCGCGGGCTGCTGCCGGCGCGCCCGCATGCCGGCCGGGTGCCGCTGCGGTCGATGCCCACGTTGTTCCACACCCGGTACTCGGACCGGGCGTTGCGGGTGGTCGGCTGGGCGGGGCTGGTCCTTGCGGCGACCGTGGTGGTCGGGCTGCCGCAGCAGGGACCGTGGTGGGTGGTGCTGCTGGTCTTCGGGGTGCTGTACCTGCTGTACCTGTCCGTGGTGAACATCGGGCAGGTGTTCTACGGCTTCGGCTGGGAGTCGCTGCTGCTCGAGGCAGGGTTCCTGGCCGCGTTCCTCGGTTCGGAGCAGACCGGTACGCCGGTCCTCACGTTGCTCGCGTTCAAGTGGCTGCTGTTCCGGGTGGAGTTCGGCGCCGGGCTGATCAAGATCCGCGGCGATGCGGTGTGGCGGGACCTGACTGCGCTGTACTACCACCACGAGACCCAACCGATGCCTGGACCGTTGAGCTGGTTCTTCCACCATCTGCCCCGCCCGCTGCACAAGGTGGAGGTGGCCGCCAACCACGTGGTGCAGCTCGGGGTGCCGTTCCTGCTGTTCGCCCCGCAGCCGGTGGCCACCTGGGCGGCCGGCGCAGTGGTCCTCACCCAGCTGTGGCTGGTGGCCTCGGGCAACTTCGCCTGGCTGAACTGGCTGACCATGCTGCT
>DATGRZ010000176.1:0-11240 GCA_035303065.1 Ruania sp. | reverse complement strand
GCGCGGGCCTCGGTGGAGGCGTCCAGCTCGGCGGACCTCGGACGGGCGGTGGGTCGGGTCATGGTGTCCTTGTCGGCAGGTGGATCTTGATACCTCCACGATCCCACGGGGCCTGCGGTCCCGCCAGAGGATTTCGCTCACGGCTGGCGCCGGCACGTACGCTGTGCGCCTGTGGGTCACTACTTCACCAACGAGCCGCACGCGGCCAGCGCTCCGCGCACCCTGACGGTGACCCTGCGCGGGCGGGAGGTCCAGGTGCTCACGGACGCCGGGGTGTTCTCCGCCTCCCGGCTGGACCCCGGCACCACGGTGCTGCTGGCCGAAGCAGGCGAGGTGCCGCCGTCGGGAACGTTGCTGGACCTGGGCTGCGGATGGGGGCCGATCGCGCTGACCATGGCGATGGCGAGCCCCGGGGCGCGGGTGCTGGCCGTGGACGTGAACACCCGGGCGCTGGAGCTGACCGCGGCGAACGCCGAGCGGCTCGGGCTGACCAACGTGGTCACCGCCACTCCGGAGGATCTGCTCACAGCTGAGCCGGACCTGCGCCTGGACGCGATCTGGTCCAACCCGCCGATCCGGGTGGGCAAAGCGGTGCTGCACGAGATGCTGCGCACCTGGCTGCCGCGGCTGGCACCAGCAGGCACCGCCCAGCTGGTGGTGGCGAAGAACCTCGGCTCGGACTCGCTGCAGCGGTGGATCACCAACGAGCTGGGCCTGCCGACCAGCCGGCTCGCCAGCTCGAAGGGGTTCCGGGTGCTGCAGGTGAGCACGCAGTAGCTGGGGGCTGGCTCACCGCAGGGGTGTGATCACCCCGACCAGCTCGGCCGGGCCGGCCAGCTCCACCCGGTCGCCGTCCACCCGGACCCGCAGCCGTCCGCCGGGCACGTGCACCTGCCAGTGGTCTGGCGCTCCGGTACCGAACCAGGCGCGCACCGCCAGTGCGGCCGCGCACGCCCCGGTGCCGCAGGAGAGGGTCTCCCCCACCCCGCGCTCGTACACCCGCATCCGCAGCACACCGATGCGGCCGCCGTCCTCGGTGGCCTCTGCCTCCCCGAGCGGGACGACGAACTCCACGTTGCTGCCGTGCTCGGGTGGGGGATCCACACCGGGCAGGCTGGTCAGGTCCAGCTCGGCGAGGGTCTGCTCGTCCTGCAGGGCGACGACGGTGTGCGGGTTGCCCAGCTCCAGCCGCAGGCCGGGGCGCTGCTCGTCCAGGCCTCGGGTGACCACCGAGGCGTCGAAGCCGGAGGCGAGCGCCTCCGCACCGCCGGTGGCCCGCCAGGTGCCCATGTCCACGGCGTACTCCTCGCCCTCGCGGCGAACGTCGAGCACCCCGGCGCGGGTGCCGATCCGGGCGATGGCGCCATCGGGTAGGTCGAGCAGCCCGGCGTGGCGCAGGTAGGCGACGAACACCCGGATGCCGTTGCCGCAGATCTCGGCCACCGAACCGTCGGCGTTGCGGTAGTCCATGAACCACTGGGCGCCCTGCTCGGCAGCGGCCGGATCGACGAGCGCAGTGGGCACGGCTCTGATCAGGCCGTCGGCGCCGATCCCGGTGTGCCGGTCGGCGATCGCAGCGACCGCCTCGGGTGGCAGCTCGCCGGTGCCCTCGGTGTCGGTGAACAGCAGGAAGTCGTTGCCGGTGCCGTGGCCCTTGGTCAGCGTGGGCAGGTCGGTAGGGAGCGTCACCGAACCAGCGTACGTGCCTGCTCCAGCATGCTCGACCCAGGGGTGAGCCAGGTGATGCGCGGGTCGCGACGGAACCACTTGCGCTGCCGGCGGGCGAGCTGCCGGGTGGCCAGGGCGGTCTGGGCGATCGCCTCGTCCTCGCTGAGGTCGCCTCGGATCCGCGCCAGCGCCTGGGCGTAGCCGACGGCGCGGACCGCGGTGCGGCCCTGCTCCAGGCCCCGCGTGCGCAGCTCCTCGGTCTCGGCGACCAGCCCGGCGGCGAACATCTGCCCGGCGCGGGCGTCGATCCGGGCGTCCAGGTCGGCGCTCGGCAGGTCGAGGCCGAGCTGGATGGCAGGGATGGCGTAGGTGTGGTCGGGCAGGTTCGCGGAGAACGGCCGGCCGGTGATCTCGATGACCTCCAGGGCGCGCACGATCCGGCGGGTGTTCCCGCGGTCGATGCGGGCGGCCGCCTGCGGGTCTTGGCGAGCGAGCTCGTCGTGCAGCATGCCGGGGCCGTGCTCGGCAGCGCGGTCCTCCCAGGCGGCACGCACCGCCGGGTCGGTGCCGGGGAAGTCGATCCGGTCCAGCAGAGCACGCACGTACAGTCCGGACCCGCCCACGATCACGACGGCGGAGCCCGCCCTGGTCAGGGCCCGCACCTCAGCGCGGGCATGCTTCTGGTAGGCGGCCACGCTGGCCTCCTCGGTCACCTCCAGCACGTCCAGCTGGTGGTGCGGGATGCCGCGGCGCTGCTCGGGCGGCAGCTTCGCAGTGCCGATGTCCATACCGCGGTAGAGCTGCATGGCGTCGGCGTTGACGATCTCGGCGCCGAGCTCGGTGGCCAGGTCCAGGGCGAGGTCGGACTTGCCGGTAGCCGTGGGGCCGACGACCGCGACCACGGGCGGGTCGGGGTGAGGCGCGGTCATGAGGCCCGAGGGTATCGAAGGCACAGGATCTCGACCGCTACCGATTCCCACACGCGATCCAGCGGTGGTAATTTGGATGGATGGATACCACATACAGCGCGTCGTTGGGTGACCGTGGCCGCCTGGTGGTTCCAGCCGGACTGCGCGCCAGCCAGCAGTGGGAGCAGGGCACCGCCTTGCTGTTCATCGAGACACCGCACGGTGTTGTCCTGGCGACGAGGGACCAGGTCAAGGATCTTGTTCGCGCACAGCTGGCGGGTGCCAGCCTGGTCGATGAGCTCGTTGCCGAGCGGCGCAAGCAGGCGAAGCAGGACGACGCCGCGTGATCGTCCTGGACGCCTCGGCGGTGCTTGCCTACGTCCAGGGCGAGCGTGGTTCCGACCGGGTGGAGGAAGCACTGCCGAAGGCCGTGCTCGGTGCGGCCAACTGGTCCGAGGTGCTCCAGAAGGTCCGCGCTCGCAACGGCGACCCAGCGATCGTTCGTACCTTGCTGCTCAGCTACGGGATGCGCATCGAACCCGTCACACCATCGGACGCGGAGCAGGCAGCCGCCCTGTGGCAACGCGGCAGCGGGCTCTCACTCGGCGACCGCCTCTGTCTGGCACTCGCCCGACGACTGGGCGTCACAACGCTCACGGCGGACCGGGCGTGGGGTGAGTCGGAGACAGTGATCCAGATTCGATGATCCGGCGACGGCCCAAGGTCGGCTGATGCCCCGTCGACAGATGCAGACGCCGAAGGCGACAGTTCAGGACTGCTCGGCCATCCACGCCTCGACCCGGCGCTGCGCCTCCGCCTCGGAGACCTCCTCCACCCGGGTCATGATCGACCAGCGCAGCCCGAACGGGTCGCGGATCGAGCCGTACCGGTCGCCGGTGACGAAGGTGGAGACCTCCTCGCGGAGCGTGGCACCGGCGGCCACCGCCCGGGCCACCACGGCGTCGCTGTCCTCGCAGTAGTAGGCGATCGAGTGGGTGACGGCGTCGCCGTCGGGTGGCGGCAGCAGGCCGTAGGTCTCGTTGGCGTCGCCAAGCTGCAGGCGGCCGTTGCCGAAGTCGAGCTCGGCGTGGGCGACGGTGCCGTCCGGGGCGTCGGTGCGGCCGACCAGGCGGGCGCCGAACACGTTCCGGTAGAAGTCGATGGCAGCGGCGCCGTCGGTCACGGTGACGAACGGGGTGAGGGAGGTGTAACCGGCGGGGACCGGGGCGACGGCGGGGCGCTGCGTGGTGTGGTTCGTGGTCATGGTTCGATCCTGCGCCGGCAGCTGCCGTGCGATCTTGTCGAAATCCGACCTCCCCGAAACACGTTGCTCGTCGACTCGGTCACGATTCGTGACCCGATCGACGAGGAATTTCAGGGGTGGGGGTGGGTGGTGGGGGCGGGTTTGCTGACGGCGCTGGTGCGTGGGTGGTGCTCGCGGGCGAACCGGCCCGGCGGGCGGCCGAGCACAGTGGTGAAGTCGCGGGTGAAGTGGGCCTGGTCCGCATAGCCCAGCTCGGTGGCCAGGTCCGCGAGCGCCGGCGGGCCGACCTCCCCGAGCCGGGCGGCGGCGTCCTGCAGCCGCCGGCGCTGCAGCAGCCACTTCGGGCTCAGCCCGATCCGGCGTCGGCAGATCCGCTGCAGCTGCCGTTCGCCCACACCGACCCGCTCGGCGAGCTCGGTCACGGTGCCTGCCGAACCCTGCTCGGCCAGGTCGGCGGCAGCGTTGGCAAGCTCCCCCTCGGCATCGACCGGGCCGCACTGAGCGACCACCCAGTCGGTGAGCAGCCGTCCGGCAGCCTCTGGCTCGACAGGCATCAGCTCACGCACCCGGGCACAGGCCGCAGTGAAGTCGGCGCCCAGCTCGGTGCGTTCAGCCCGGATCGCTGTGCCGACGTCCAGCCGGGCGGCGCCCACCCGCGCAGCATCGGCCGGTTGGTGGCGCAGCAGCAGAGCGGCTGCGGCCGGCCGGAGCATCACCCCCACTCCCCAGCCGGTGCCCTCCAGGGCGCGGGTGCCCAGACCGGCGTCCACGCCGTAGAAGCCGGCCTCGTCAGCCATCACGACGACGTTGCCTCCCGGGTACTGCAGGAGCTCCTGGACCACGCGCTCGCCTGGTGGGAGGGACCACAGCGGGACCCAGACGTGCCGGACCAGGGCGGCTGCGCCGTCGTCGACCGCGAAGCGCAACAGCTGCACCCCCGCACGGGTGCCCGATCCGGGCAGCGGCCCCCGGGTGGGCACAGCAGGGTGAGTCATGGTCGGTTCAGGACGCAGCGCCGACCCGCAGCGTCGGCATGCCCAGGGGGACGGCACCCGGCTCCGGGGTGGGGTGGGTGTGGCTGCTGCTCTTGGCCGCTGCCCAGGCATCGCCGGCGCGGGTGCGGCGCAGGGTGAAGTCGCGGCTGGTCAGGGCCGAGTCGGCGATCAGGTGGTAGGGCGCGGAGTCCGTGACCGTGACGGTGACCATGTCGCCGGGGCGGGGCACGTCCGCCTCGGTGAGGTCGTCCGGCAGCGCCAGGTGCACCAGGCGGTTGTCGGCGGCGCGGCCGGAGACGCGCTGGGTGGCGGTGTCCTTGCGGCCCTCAGTCTCGGCCACGAGCACATCGACCTGACGCCCCACCTGGGCGGCGTTCTCCTCCTCGGCGATCCGGTCCTGCAGGGCGACCAGGCGCCGGTAGCGCTCGGCAACCACCTCGGTGGGCACCTGGTCGGGCAGGTCGGCGGCCGGGGTGCCCGGGCGGGGCGAGTACTGGAAGGTGAACGCACTGGCGAACCGGGAGGCCTCGACCACGTCCAGGGTGGCCTGGAAGTCCTCCTCGGTCTCCCCGGGGAAGCCGACGATGATGTCGGTGGTGATCGCGGCCTGCGGGATGGCCTGGCGGACCCGGTCCAGGATGCCGAGGAACTTGGTGCTGCGGTAGGAGCGGCGCATCGCCCGGAGCACGGTGTCCGAGCCGGACTGCAGCGGCATGTGCAGCTGCGGCATCACCGTGGGGGTGGTGGCCATCGCCTCGATCACGTCGTCGGTGAACGCGGCCGGGTGCGGGGAGGTGAACCGCACCCGCTCCAGGCCCTCGATCTGCCCGCAGGCGCGCAGCAGCTTCGCGAACGCACCGCGGTCCCCGAAGCCCACCCCGTAGGAGTTCACGTTCTGCCCGAGCAGGGTGACCTCGATGGCACCCTGGGCGACCACGGCCTGCACCTCGGCGAGGATGTCACCGGGCCGGCGGTCGCGTTCCTTGCCGCGCAGGTGGGGCACGATGCAGAACGTGCAGGTGTTGTTGCAGCCCACGGAGATGGATACCCACGCGGCGTAGGCGCTCTCCCGCTTGGTCGGCAGGGTGGAGGGGAAGACCTTGAGCGCCTCCTCGATCTCCACCTGCGCCTGGTCGTTGTGCCGGGCACGCTCCAGCAGCGCAGGCAGCACGTCGATGTTGTGGGTGCCGAAGACCACGTCCACCCAGGGGGCCCGCTCGACGATCCCGGAGCGGTCCTGCTGGGCCAGGCAACCGCCGACCGCGATCTGCAGACCGGGGTGGGTCTTCTTCAGCCCGGCGAGCTGGCCGAGGTTGCCGTAGAGGCGGTCGGAAGCGTTCTCCCGGACGGCACAGGTGTTGATGACCACCACGTCCGCACCTTCGGCCTGGGCGAGCAGGGACTTCTCCGTGCGGGTGGTGGCCGGGGTGTACCCGGCGTCCTCGAGCAGCCCGGACATGCGCTCGGAGTCGTGCACGTTCATCTGGCAGCCGAGGGTGCGCACCAGGTACGTGCGCTGGTGGTCGGTCATGGCAGCCGATTCTACGAGCCGACACAGCCCGGGAACCTGTTCGTGTCCGCACTGTTATCGCAACTTCATCGCCGATACGAGCGTTTGGCGTTAGGTTGCCTCTATGAGCGACGACACAGGTACGCCGCGCACCGACGACGGTGCTGGTATCCCGAAGCCCAGCAGCGAGCCGCTGGTGGTGCTCAGTGACGTGAACAAGTACTTCGGCGAGCTGCACGTGCTGCAGGACATCAACCTCACCGTGCACCGCGGTGAGGTGGTGGTGGTGATCGGGCCGTCCGGGTCCGGAAAGTCCACCCTGTGCCGGGCGATCAACCGGCTGGAACCGATCAACAGCGGCAGCATCACCCTCGACGGTCAGCCGCTGCCCGCGGAGGGCAAGGCGCTCGCCCGGCTGCGCGCCGACGTGGGCATGGTGTTCCAGTCCTTCAACCTGTTCGCGCACAAGACGATCCTGGAGAACGTCACCCTGGGCCCGCTCAAGGTCAAGCGGATGAAGTCGGGTGAGGCGAAGAAGCAGGCGATGGAGCTGCTGGAGCGGGTCGGTGTGGCGAACCAGGCGGACAAGCTGCCGGCCCAGCTCTCCGGCGGTCAGCAGCAGCGGGTGGCGATCGCCCGAGCACTAGCGATGAAGCCGAAGGTGATCCTCTTCGACGAGCCGACCTCCGCTCTGGACCCGGAGATGGTCCAGGAGGTGCTGGACGTGATGGTCGGTCTGGCCAAGGAGGGCATGACCATGGTCGTGGTCACCCACGAGATGGGCTTCGCCCGCAAGGCCGCCGACCGGGTGGTGTTCATGTCCGACGGGCAGATCGTCGAAGAAGCCGAACCGGATACGTTCTTCGACAACCCGCAGAGCAACCGGGCCAAGGATTTCCTCGGCAAGATCCTCACGCACTGATCGCCTGCCGGTGATCAGCTGACGTCCCCAGTAACCAACGAAGGAGACCAAGGATGAAGACAACGCGAGCAGCGCTGGCCGCACTGGCGGCTGTGGGGGCCCTCACCCTGGCCGCCTGTACCGCTGAGCCAGGCGCTGGTGAGGACACCGGAGGCGGCGACACCGGCGCCGACAGCGGAGACAACGGCGACAGCGGCGACGAGGGCGGCGACGGTGGTGGTGACTCGATCCGGATCGGGATCAAGTTCGACCAGCCGGGCCTGGGCTACAAGGACGGTGACACGTTCACCGGCTTCGACGTGGACGTGGCGACCTATATCGCCGACCAGCTCGGGTACTCCGAGGACCAGATCGAGTGGGTCGAGTCGCCCTCGCCACAGCGAGAGACGATGCTGCAGAACGAGCAGGTGGACATGATCGTGGCCACCTACTCCATCACCGACGAGCGGGACGAGGTCGTGGACTTCGCCGGACCGTACTTCGTGGCCGGTCAGGACCTGCTGATCCGCTCCGAGGACGCCGGCACGATCACCGGCCCGGACGTGCTGAACGGCAAGAAGCTCTGCTCGGTCTCCGGCTCCACCTCGGCACAGCGGGTGAAGGACGAGTTCTCCCCCGATACCCAGCTGGTCGAGCTGAACGGGTACTCGGAGTGCATCCAGTACCTGGTCGGCGGCCAGGTGGATGCCGTCACCACTGACGACATCATCCTCGCCGGCCTGGCAGCCGCCGACGGCAGCGGTGAGCTGCAGGTGGTCGGCAACACGTTCTCCGAGGAGAACTATGGCGTGGGTCTGCCCCCGGGTTCGGACCAGTGCCAGCCGGTGACCGATGCGATCAACTCGATGATCGAGGACGGCAGCTGGGAGGAGTTCATCACCAGCAACACCGAGGGCACCGGCTACGAGCCGAACGCTGACCTGAACCCGCCGACACCACAAGAGTGCGCGTGACCACTGAGTCCTGACGACCACCCGGGCGGGTGCAAGAGCACCCGTCCGGGCCGCGCATCTCGCGTGACCGGTCGCACCAGCAGGCCTGCGACGGCCCACAGTCTCAGACGACGCGAGGCCAACGGAGGAAGGGAGCACAGGTGGGCGACTTTCTGCAGGTGCTCGGCGAGTACGACATCGCCGGCGCCTACTGGTTCAACGTCAAGCTGGCGTTCTTCAGCGGGATCTTCTCGCTGGTTCTGGGCACCATCCTGGCGTTGATGCGGATCTCTCCGCTGCCCTCACTGCAGTGGGCCGGCGCCACCTATGTCAACCTGGTGCGCAACATTCCGCTGACCGTGGTGATGATGTTCGCTGCGTTCGCGCTCTGGCCGCAGCTGGGCGTGACGTTCTCGGAGAACCTGGACCGGAACTTCTTCTGGCTGGCGGTGTGGGCACTCTCGGTCTACACCGCGTCATTCGTGTGCGAGTCGATCCGCTCCGGGGTGAACACCGTGCCGGTCGGCCAGGCGGAAGCGGCACGGGCGATCGGGCTCTCCTTCCTCCCGGCAGCCCGGCTGGTGATCCTCCCGCAGGCCTTCCGCGGCTCGATCGCCCCACTGGGCAACACCTTCATCGCCTTGATCAAGAACACCACAGTCGCTTCGGCGATCTCCGTAGCAGACATCTCCTTGGTGATGAAGTACATGGTCGACCAGCACGGCAACTACGTCATCCCCATCTTCCTCACCGTGGCCGCGGGCTTCGTGATCATCGTCATCCCCGTCGGGCTCGTGGTGACGTTCCTCTCTCAACGTCTGGCGGTGGCGCGATGAGCACGCAGTCGGTCCTGTTCGACGCTCCCGGGCCACGGGCCCGCCGGCGCATGCTGCTCGGCAACATCGTCGGTGCCATCGTCGTGGTGGTTATCGGCGTGTTCGTCGTCTACCAGATGCACGCCCACGACCAGCTCACCGCGGAGAAGTGGGCACCGATGATCGAGGGCCGCACCTGGATCTACTACTTCCTGCCCGGCCTGCAGAACACGCTGGTCGCCGCTGCGTACTCGATCGTGCTCGCACTGGTGTTCGGTCTGGTGTTCGGCGTCGGTCGGCTCTCCAGCAACCGACTGATCCGCTGGTTCTGCGGTGTGGTGGTGGAGTTCTTCCGCGCCGTACCTGTGCTGATCATGATGATCGGCGGGTGGATCTTCTGCGCCCAGGTACTCCGGCTCGACCCGGCACTGAGCCCGTTGCTCGGGGTGATCATCGGCCTGACTCTCTACAACGGGTCCGTCATCGCCGAGCTGGTGCGCTCGGGTGTGCACGGGCTGCCCAAGGGACAGCGAGAGGCCGGCCTGGCGATCGGCATGACCCGTGGCCAGTCGATCCGCTCGATCGAGCTGCCGCAGGCACTGATGGCCATGTTGCCGGCGCTGGTGAGCCAGTTCGTGGTGGTGCTCAAGGACTCCGCGCTCGGTGCGATCATCACCTACAACGAGCTGCTCCGCTCGGCGCGGCTGATCGGCGCCGACGCACCGTTCCCGGTGCTGCAGTCGTTCTTCGTGATCGCGATCATCTACATCGTGCTCAACGCGATCCTGTCCTGGATCGCCGGCAGGGTGGCCCGCCGGATCGGCGGCCGCACCTCCGGGAAGGTCGGCGGCGGTACTGTGAAGGGTGGCATCAACGGTGCGGTGAGCGTGCGGGCGATCCAGAAGTCGGAGATGGGTCAGATCTGACTACTCCAGGAAGTCCGGACCATCGTCGCTGGCCGAGAACTCTTCGTCCTCCTCGCCGAGCACCTGGTCCACCGCCCTCATCGCGACGCCCGGTCGGTAACCCTTGCGGGCGAGCATGCTGAGGAGTCGGCGGCGACGTTTCACCGGGTCCACCCCTTCGGTGGAGCGGGCCTTACGACGGACCAGCTCGAGGGCTCGGTCCGCCTCGTCCTCGGGCTGGACGGCTTCCAGGGCCGCGTTGGCCGTCTCGGTGTCCACTCCTTTGCGTCGCAGCTCCTGAGCGAGCGCGCGACGGGCGAGCCCGCGCTCGTTGTGCCGGGTGCGCACCAGCATCTCGGCATAGGCGGCGTCGTCGATCAGCCCGACCTCGGTGAACCGGTCCAGCACCTTGGTGGCGACCTCGTCCGGGACGTTCCTGCTCGCCATCTTCTCCGCGAGCTGCGCCCGGGACCGGGGTGCCCCGGTGAGCATCCGCAGCGCGATCGCCCGGGCGACACCCTCCTGGTCCGGTTCGGCATCCTCGGCCGCCGCACCCGAGGTGGGTGGCTCCTGCCCCGGTGCGGACCGTCGTCGTGCTTGGCTCACTGCACTCTCACCTTCCTGCACAGACCCGACCAGACGGAAGCGGCGCCGTCGACAGCCTGGAGGTCCCTCCCAGCCGCCCACGGCGCCGCTTACCCCTCAGAAGTCGACCGCTGTCTCCTCCGACTCCGGCACCGCCTCGAGCTTCACGCCGATGCCGAGCTTGGTCTTGATCTTCTGCTCGATCTCGTTCGCCAGCTCCGGGTTGTCCTTGAGGAACCGGCGGGCGTTCTCCTTGCCCTGACCCAGCTGGTCGCCCTCGTAGGTGTACCAGGCGCCGGACTTGCGCACGATGCCGTGCTCCACGCCCAGGTCGATCAGGCTGCCCTCGCGGGAGATGCCCACACCGTAGACGATGTCGAACTCGGCCTGCTTGAACGGCGGGGCCATCTTGTTCTTCACCACCTTGGCGCGGGTGCGGTTGCCGACCGAGTCGGTGCCCTCCTTGAGGGTCTCGATACGGCGCACGTCGATACGCACGGAGGCGTAGAACTTCAGCGCCTTGCCGCCGGTGGTGGTCTCCGGAGACCCGAAGAACACGCCGATCTTCTCGCGCAGCTGGTTGATGAAGATCGCCGTGGTGCCCGAGGAGTTCAGCGCACCGGTGATCTTGCGCAGCGCCTGGGACATCAGCCGGGCCTGCAGGCCGACGTGGCTGTCGCCCATCTCGCCCTCGATCTCCGCCTTCGGCACCAGGGCCGCGACCGAGTCGATCACG
>DATGRZ010000175.1:0-18632 GCA_035303065.1 Ruania sp. | reverse complement strand
CATGGCGGCCGAGGCGCTCTTCTCCCCCGTCACCTGCACAGTGGCGCCGCCCACCTCCCGCTCGATGGGATCCGCCTCCTCCTCCACGTAGGAGACCACCGGCACCAGCACCCGGGCGGTGGCCAGCGCGGCCACCACGGCACGCAGGCGGTCCAGCCCGTCGCCGGCGGCCAGTGCCTCTGCCAGCGCCGGGTCGGTCGACCCGTCATCCCCGGCGAACTGCGGGGTCGGTGGCAGGGACCGGCCCTGTCCGTGGGGCAGCGGGCGACCGTCCGGGAGGTGGTCCGGCAGCGGTGTCATGGCCGGCCGGCGACCCCTAGCGCCTCCGGCAGGGTGAATGCTCCCGCATACAGCGCCTTGCCGACGATCGCACCCTCCACACCGTCGTCGGTGAGCTCGCGCAACGCGCGCAGGTCGTCCAGGCTGGACACCCCACCGGAGGCGATCACCGGCGCCTCGGTGGCTGCGCACACCTGCCGTAGGAGGTCGGTGTTCGGGCCGCGCATCGTGCCGTCCTTGGTGACGTCGGTGACCACGTACCGGGAGCAGCCGTCCGCATCCAGACGGGCGAGCACCTCCCACAGGTCACCACCTTCCTTGGTCCAGCCGCGGGCGGCCAGGGTGGTGCCACGCACGTCCAGGCCCACCGCGATCCGGTCCCCGTGCCGGGAGATCGCCGAAGCGGTCCACTCGGGGTCCTCCAGCGCAGCAGTGCCGAGATTGACCCGCCGGCAGCCGGTGGCCAGCGCCCGCTCCAGCGACTCGTCGTCCCGGATGCCGCCGGAGAGCTCGACGTCGATGTCCAGGGCACCGACCACCTCCGCGAGCAGCTCCGCGTTCGACCCGCGCCCGAACGCGGCGTCCAGGTCCACCAGGTGCACCCACTCCGCGCCGTCGGACTGCCAGGCCAGGGCAGCGTCCATCGGGGCGCCGTACACGGTCTCCGACCCGGCCTCGCCCTGGACCAGACGGACGGCCTGGCCGTCGGCCACGTCCACAGCGGGCAGCAGTTGCAGGTAGCTCACTTCAGTCCTCTCCGGTGGTGCGACCGCGGTCGCGGGGTTCACAGTGTGTGCAGCCAGTTGCGCAGCAGCGCCGCGCCGGCGTCCCCGGACTTCTCCGGGTGGAACTGGGTGGCGCTCAGCGGGCCGTTCTCCACAGCGGCCACGAAGCGGCTCTGCCCGTGCGTGGCCCAGGTGACGCGCACGTACTCGGGTGCGGTGTGCGCGGCGTAGGAGTGCACGAAGTAGAACCGCTCGTCCTCGATACCGGCCAGCAGCGAGCTCCCGGCGGGCACCTCCAGAGTGGACCAGCCCATGTGCGGCACCACGTCGGCGCGCAGCCGGTCCACCACGCCGGGCCACTGGTCCAGGCCCTCGGTGCGCACCCCGTGCTCCACGCCGGCACCGAACATCACCTGCAGACCGACACAGACGCCGAGCACCGGGCGCCCGCCGGCCAGGCGACGCTCGATCATGCGAGGTGCACCGACGGCGGTCAACCCAGCCATCACCGAGGCGAAAGCACCCACCCCGGGAACGAACAGCCCGTCCGCGCCGGCGACCGCGTCCGCATCGGCGGTCAGCTGCACCTGCGCACCGACCCGCTCCAGGGCGCGCACCGCCGAGCGCACGTTCCCGGACCCGTAGTCCAGGACCACCACGACGGGGGCGGTCACGGGCGCCGCCTGCGCACCTGCTTGGCCATCAGCCGGGCCGCCTGCCAGCGGCTCATCTCCTTGGGCACCAGCCGCCCCGGGGCGCGGGCCGGCTCCAGGGCGCCGAGGAGGATCTGCTCCACCACGTCGTCGGCGTGCGCGAGGATCAGGCCCGGCGAGACCTCCTTGCCCGCTTCCCCAGCCACGTACTCCCGTCCGGAGATGGTGCCGGTGACGCCCTCCTCGCCCGTGCCCAGCCGGGCGGTGAGCAGCACCACCCCGACCTTCGCCGTCTTCGACAGCACCGCCGCCAGCTCGCCCGCCTCGGCCGGGGCGCCGGTGAGCAGCTCGCTGGGGTCGAGCTCACCGCTGGTGGTGATCACCTTGGCCGCCACGGCGCCACGCCTGCTGGGCACGATGTCGGCATCCACCTCGGCCATCGCGCACAGTGCGGCGAGCACCGGGGCGGAGGCGATCGGGGTGAGCACCACCGCGAGCACGCGTCGCGTCTCCGGTGACGGCGCAGCCTCCTGGGCAGCGTCATCGGCACCTGCCGCAGGGCGCACCGGTGCGTCGGCGTCCCCTGTCTGCCCCTGCTCCGCCGGCACGTCCGCGCTGTCCTCGCGCAGGCTGCGCTCAGGTTCCACCGCCTGGCCGAACTCGGCGGCGAACGCGGCCTCGAAGGCTGCTTCGTCGAACTCCTCCGGGGTGCCGGCGGACCGCGGCTCCTCCGGGGAGCTCGGCGACGCCCCGGAACGCTTCGGACGGTCGCCGGTCACAGCGCACCCTTGGTGGAGGGCACTCCGCTCACCCGGGGGTCCAGGGCCACGGCGGCGCGCAACGCCCGGGCCAGTGCCTTGAACTGTGCCTCGGCGATGTGGTGCGGGTCTCGTCCGGCCAGCAGCCGCACGTGCAGGCAGATGCCGGCGTGGTAGGCGATCGACTCGAACACGTGCCGGGTGAGCGACCCGGTGAAGTGGCCACCGATCAGGTGGTACTCCTGCCCGGTGGGCTCTCCTTCGTGCACCACGTAGGGGCGCCCGGAGATGTCCACCACGGCCTGGGCGAGCGTCTCGTCCAACGGCACCAGCGCGTCCCCGAACCGGGCGATGCCGGCCTTGTCGCCGAGCGCCTGGCGCAGCGCCTGGCCGATGCAGATCGCCGTGTCCTCCACCGTGTGGTGCACGTCGATGTCGGTGTCGCCGCTGGCGCGCACGGTCAGGTCGATCAGCGAGTGCTTGCCCAGGGCGGTGAGCATGTGGTCGTAGAACGGCACCGTGGTGGACACGTCCACCGTCCCGGTCCCGTCCAGGTCCAGCTCCACCACCACGGTGGACTCGGACGTGCTGCGCTCCACCCGTGCGGTACGGGGCTGCGTGCCTGTCGGCTGGCTCACTGGCCAGTCACCTCCTGTAGTGCGCCGCGGAATGCGGCCATGTCCTCCCGCGTGCCGATGGAGACGCGCAGATGACCCTTGGGTCCAGTCTCCCTGATCAGCACGCCACGGTCGAGCAGACCCTGCCAGATGCGGTGCCGGTCGGTGAAGGTGCCGAACAGCACGAAGTTCGCATCCGACTCGGCCACGTCCAGGCCCCGGCCGCGCAGCCAGGTGACGGTCTCGTCCCGGCGGGTGCGCAGCTCGGCGACCTGCGCCTGCAGCACCGCCTGGTGCCGCAGCGCCGCCCGGGCGACCGCCTGGGTGATCGCGGACAGGTGGTAGGGCAGGCGCACCACCCGCAGGCAGTCCACCAGCTCCGGCGCGGCCGCCAGGTAGCCGACCCTGGCCCCGGCCAGGGCGAACGCCTTGGACATGGTGCGCGCCACCGCCAGGTGGGCGAACTCGCCCAGGAGAGTCACTGCGGAGGGTCGTCCTTCCCGCCGGAACTCCGCATAGGCCTCGTCGATGACGAGAACTGTTGCTGCGCCGTCGGGCCCGGAATCGGTGGTGGCCTGTGCCAGGGTGCGCACATCGGCCAGGTCCAGGGCGGTACCGGTGGGGTTGTTCGGGCTGGCCAGCAGCACCACTGCGGGACGTTCGGCACGGATCTGCTCGATCGCCCCGGCCACGTCCACGCTGAAGTCCGCCCGGCGGGTGCCGGCCGTCCAGGTGGTCAGCGAGTCGCGGGCGTACTCCGGGTACATCGAGTAGGTGGGCGCGAAGGACATCACCACCCGCCCGGGGCCGCCGAAGGCGAGCAGCAGGTGCAGCATCACCTCGTTGGAGCCGTTCGCGGCCCAGATGTTCTCTGCACGCAGGCCGGTGGCGGCGGACTCGATCCGCAGGTAGTCGGCCAGGTCGGCGCGCAGGTCGAGGAAGTCGCGGTCCGGGTACCGGTTCAGCGTGCGGCTGGCCGCGCGTACGGCGGTGGCGATGTCCTCGGTCACCTCTGCCGGTGGTGGGTAGGGGTTCTCGTTGACGTTCAGCAGGTGCGGCACGTCCAGCTGGGGAGCGCCATAGGGCTGCTCACCGACCAGGTCGGCGCGCAGCGGCAGGCGGGTGGCACAGCGTTCAGGCACGGGGCAAGTGTAGGCGGCGCGCGCCGGGTGCTGTTCTACGCTGTGCAGATATGGACACCCTCTGGCACCTGGCCGAACCAGGTGAGTGGGCAGCGGCCGAGCAGGCCGGGTCCTACACCGGGTCCACGAAGGGCCGCAGCCTGGCCGAGGAGGGTTTCGTGCACTGCTCGTTCGTCGACCAGCTGCCGAAGGTCGCCGCGGCGATCTACGCCGGCACACCGGAGCTGGTGCTGCTGCAGATCGACCCGGCATTGCTGGGTACTTCGACTGTGCAGGTGGAGCCGGTACCGGGCACCAGCGAGGAGTTCCCGCACGTGT
Source organism: Ruania sp. (assembly GCA_035303065.1). GTDB lineage: Bacteria > Actinomycetota > Actinomycetes > Actinomycetales > Beutenbergiaceae > Ruania. Next base: position 14,140 of record DATGRZ010000175.1, on the reverse strand, counting down.
ACGGCCCCATCCCGACGGCGGCGATCACCGCGGTCTCGAGCGTGCAGGTGGATGAGGCAGGCCGGCTGCACCACCGACCCTGACCTCCCCGCCACCGTCACGTCCCGAACGCCTTGTTTCGCGGCGTGAATCGTTTCGGCGACCGCAGAGGCGAGCGTTGGCGAACCTGGGGGTCAGGGAGCGGTGGGTGGGCCGCTGAGCCGGTCGATGAACCGCTCCAGCGGGATCGAACCGTTCTGCCACGGAGTGAGGATCCAGACCACCACGTAGGCGCCGACGCCGATGAACGGCAGCAGGAAGGAGATCAGCACCAAGATGCGGACCAGGGTGACGCTGGTGTTCGCCGCATGCGCCAGCCCGCCGCAGATGCCGCCGACCAGTCGGTCGGGGCCGCGGCGGTAGTCGAGACGACGGATCGAGTCGAAGAATGACCTCATGGCACCTCACGCTACGGGTGGCAGCGTGGCCGCGCATCGGGGAGGACCCTGATCTGTTCCCTGAGCCGGCCCGGCGGGAGCGTGCCACACTACCCGGTGATGACCCGCGAACCCACCGACAGCACCGCTGCGGCCGGTCAGGCCGACGACTGGGCCCGGCTGTGCATGCTGCTGGACGACGATCCCGAGCTGGCTCCTGCTGTCCGGCTGGCGATCGAGGACCCGCAGGCCTACCGCGCAGAGCAGCAGGTCGTGCCCGGGCTGCCCGGAGCGGTCCCGCCGCCCGTGACCGGCCCGTGGCAGGCGCTGCTGGACGGGCTGGACGATGCCGGGGCGCTGGCCTACCTGGACGTCGGCGATGCCGGGATGGAGCTGGCCGAGGCGCTCGCTGCGCTGCCGCGGGTGGTCGGCTCCGGGATCGACCTGGAGGAGGTCATCGACCTGGAAGGGGATCTGTCGGGCATCATCGCCGTGGCCGACGCGCTGCTGGCCGCCCGCGGGCTGCGGATCGTCGAGCTCGAGGAGGAGGCCGACGCCTGTGCCCTGGTGGTGGTGCCGGCGGGGCATGTGGCCGAGGTTGTTGCGCTGGTGTCGCAGCTGGGGCAGGTGGCCCGCGGCTTTTCCTGACGCTGGTGCCGCCAGGGCCGGACGGGCCTACTGCTGTCGCAGGCGTGCCGCGTGACCGTGCGCGGGCAGGTCCTCGGTGTCAGCCAGTGCAGCCAGCGCGTCGGTGACCTCGGCGAGCCCCTCAGCGTCGTAGTCGACCACCTGGACCGACTTCAGGTAGGCGTGCACCCCCAACCCGCTGGCGAACCGGGCGGTACCGCCGGTGGGCAGCACGTGGTTCGACCCGGCGATGTAGTCACCGAGCGCCACCGGAGAGTACGGGCCGACGAAGATCGCCCCGGCGTTGCGGATCCGGGCGGCGACCGCATGGGCGTCTGCGGTCTGGACCTCCAGGTGCTCAGCAGCGTAGGCGTCGGTGACCGCGATGCCCTGCTCCAGGTCGTCCACCAGCACGATGTAGGACTGCGGACCGGTCAGCGCTGTGCGGATCCGTTCGGCGTGCTTGGCCGCGGCGGCCTGGCTGCTGATCGCCTCGTCCACAGCCGCGGCCAGCTCCGGTGAGTCGGTGATCAGCACCGAGGCGGCGGCCGGGTCGTGCTCGGCCTGGGAGATCAGGTCCGCTGCCACCCAGGCAGGGTCGGCGCCGGAGTCGGCCAGCACGGCGATCTCGGTGGTGCCGGCCTCGGAGTCGATACCCACCAACCCGCGCACCGCCCGCTTGGCGGCAGCCACGTAGATGTTCCCCGGGCCGGTGACCACGTCCACGGCGGCGCAGGAGTCGGGCTCGGCAGCGGCGCTCACCCCGTAGGCGAACATGCCGACCGCCTGGGCGCCGCCGACGGCGTACACCTCGTCGATGCCGAGCATCGCGCAGGCAGCCAGGATCGTCGGGTCTGGCCACCCGCCCCGGTCCGGCTGCGGCGGGCTGGCCACGGCCAGCTCCTCCACACCAGCCACCTGGGCGGCGACCACGTTCATCACCACGGAGCTGGGCAGTACCGCCAGCCCACCCGGCACGTAGAGGCCCACCCGCTGCACCGGGACCCACCGCTGGTGCACGCGCGCCCCGGGGCCGAAGGAGGTGGTTCGTGGCTGCGGCAGCTGGGCCTCGTGGCCGAGCCGGGCGCGGCGGACCGACTCGGCGAGAGCGGAACGCACATCGTCGTCCAGCCCTTCGGCCGCCTGCTGCAGCGCCTCGGCCGGCACCCGCAGGCTGGGCGGACGCACCCCGTCGAACTTCTCGGCATAGTCGGCGAGCGCCTCCGCCCCCCGGTCGCGCACATCGGCCAGGATCGGTTCCACCCGGTGGGTCGCGACATCGATGTCCACCTCGGCACGGGGCAGCTCAGCCCGCAGCGCCGCACCGGTCAGCTCACGTCCACGAAGGTCGATTGTCCGCATCACGGCGCCAGTGTAGGCCGCGTGCCGGGCAGGGCCGCGCGGCTGTCCACCGCGGGCCGTACCCGCGACCTGTCCTGGTCCGGCCAGCTGGCCGGACTGGAAGAATGCGTCCATGGTCACCCCTGAGCCCGAGAACGTCCCGATCACCGGCCCGAGGATCCGCCTCGGCCAGCTGCTCAAGCTCGCCGGGATCGTCGAAGACGGCGCGTCCGCGCGGATGTTGCTGACCGATGACGCCGTGCAGGTCAACGCTGAGACCGAGACACGCCGCGGGCGTCAGCTCGCTCCCGGCGACCTGGTCCGGGTGGAGCTACCTACCGGCGTGCACCATCTCCGGGTGACCGGTGAGGAGAGCGAGCTGCCCGGCCCCTAGAACCGCGACCCGCAGCCGGCTAGACCAGGCAGTGCGGACCGAGCAGTGCCTTCAGGTCCCCGTACAGCGCGGAGGTGCGCTCCACCCGCAGCCCGTCCTCCAGCCGCATCACCGTCGACCTACCCGGTGCGGTCAGGTGCAGGTGCACCTCGGTCACCCCGGGATGGGTGGTGAGCACGTCCCGCAGCTGGGTCAGCACCGGTTCGCTGCACCGGGCCTCGGCGAGCCGCACCGCCACGGGCGCGTCCTCCCCCACGGTCACGTCCGGCAGGCTCATCTCCATCGCTTGCAGGGACAGTGTCTCGTCCCGCCAGCGCACCCGGCCCTTGAGCACCACCACCTGGTCGTGCGCGAGCGCCGTGCTGTAGGCCAGGTAGGTCTCGCCGAAGAACATCACCTCGACCGAGCCCTCCATGTCCTCGATCGTCACGGCAGCCCATGGGTTGCCCTTCTTGGACATCTTCCGCTGCAGCGAGGTGATCAGCCCAGCGATGGTCACGGTGGAACCGTCCGGTCGGGACTCGTCGGCCAGCAGGGTGGCGATGGACACGTCGGCGGCCTGGGTGAGCACGTGCTCGATCCCGGAGAGCGGGTGGTCGGAGACGTACAGCCCGAGCATCTCCCGCTCGAAGGCGAGCTTCTGCTTCTTGTCCCACTCCGGCAGGTCGGGGATCTCCACGGTGAACCCGCCGCCGTCGGAGTCCTCCCCGCCGAGGCCGGCGAACAGGTCGAACTGGCCCTCAGCCTCCTTGCGCTTGACTCCGATGACAGCGTCCACGGCCTGCTCGTGCACCATCAGGAGGGCGCGGCGGGTGTGACCGAGGGAGTCGAACGCACCCGCCTTGATCAAGGACTCGATGGTGCGCTTGTTGCACACCACTGCCGGCACCTTGTCCAGGAAGTCGGTGAAGGAGGTGAACTCCCCCTTCTCCTCCCGGGTCTGGGCGATCGCCGCGACCACGTTGTGCCCCACGTTGCGCACCGACGCGAGCCCGAACCGGATGTCGTCCCCGACCGGGGTGAACGTGGCCGCGGAGGCGTTCACGTCCGGTGGCAGCACCGTGATGCGCATCCGGCGGCACTCGTTCAGGTACAGCGCCGACTTGTCCTTGTCGTCCCGGGTGGAGGTGAGCAGGGCGGCCATGTACTCGCACGCATAGTGCGCCTTGAGGTAGGCGGTCCAGTAGGAGACCAGGCCGTAGGCCGCCGAGTGCGCCTTGTTGAACGCGTAGTCGGAGAACGGGACCAGCACGTCCCACAGCGTCTTGATCGCAGCATCGGAGTAGCCGCGCTCGCGCATCCCGGCGCTGAACGGTTCGAACTCCTTGTCCAGCACCTCCTTCTTCTTCTTGCCCATCGCCCGGCGCAGCAGGTCGGCTTGTCCGAGCGTGTACCCGGCGAGGGTCTGCGCGATCGCCATCACCTGCTCCTGGTAGACGATCAGGCCGTAGGTGGTGCCGAGCACCTCCTCCAGGGGTTCGGCCAGCTCCGGGTGGATCGGGGTGATCGGTTGCTGACCGTTCTTGCGCAGCGCGTAGTTGGTGTGCGAGTTCGCACCCATCGGACCCGGTCGGTACAGGGCACCGACGGCGGAGATGTCCTCGAAGTTGTCCGGGCGCATCAGCCGCAGCAGCGACCGCATGCCGCCACCGTCGAGCTGGAACAGCCCCAGGGTCTCGCCGCGGCCGAGCAGCGCGTAGGTCTCCGCGTCGTCCAGCGGCAGATCCTCGACCTTCACCGGGTCCTTGCCGTTGATGACGATGTTGTCCAGCGCGTCGTCGAGGATGGTCAGGTTGCGCAGGCCGAGGAAGTCCATCTTCACCAGGCCGAGGTCCTCCCCGGCGGGGAAGTCGACCTGGGTGATCACCGCACCGTCCTGTTCCCGGCGCATGATCGGGATGATGTCCAGCAACGGCTCGCTGGCGATGATCACCCCGGCGGCGTGCACGCCCCACTGGCGTTTCAGCCCCTCCAGACCGCGCGCCGTCTCCAGCACGCGCTGTGCCTCCGGGTCGGTGGCCACCAGCTGGCGAAACTCGTCCGCCTCGGCGTAGCGCTTGTCCTCCGGGTCGAACATCCCGGTGAGGGTGATGTCCTTGCCCATCACCGCCGGCGGCATCGCCTTGGTCAGCTTCTCCCCCATCGCAAACGGGTAACCGAGCACCCGGGAGGCGTCCTTGAGGGCCTGCTTGGCCTTGATGGATCCGTAGGTGACGATGTAGGAGACGTTCTCCTCGCCGTACTTCTCGCTGACGTACTTGATCACCTCACCGCGGCGGCGCTCGTCGAAGTCGATGTCGAAGTCCGGCATCGACATCCGCTCCGGGTTCAGGAACCGCTCGAAGATCAGCCCGTGCTCCAGCGGGTCCAGCTCGGTGATGCTCATCGCGTAAGCGGCCATCGACCCGGCACCGGATCCGCGCCCGGGGCCCACCCGGATGCCATGGTCCTTGGCCCAGTTGATGAAGTCGGCGACCACCAGGTAGTAGCCGGCGTACCCCTTTCCGGTGATCACCTCGATCTCGTACTCGGCCTGCTTGCGCACCTCGTCCGGCACGCCGGCCGGGTACCGCTGCTGCAGGCCGGTCTCCACCGACTGGACGAACGTGGACACCTCGTCCTCGCCCTCGGGCACCGGGAAGTGCGGCATGTACCGGCCGACCTCCTCGGTGTAGGAGACCTCGCACTGCTCGGCCACCCGGAGGGTGTTGTCGCAGGCCTCCGGGAGCTCGGCGAACAGCTCGCGCATCTCCGCCGCCGACTTCAGGTAGTAGCCGCTGCCGGAGAACGCGAACCGCTTACCACCCTGGTCGTAGGTGGGCTCCTCCAACGTCGATCCGGACTGCACGCACAGCAGCGCCTCGTGCGCGTGCGCATCCTCCCGGGTGGTGTAGTGCAGGTCGTTGGTGGCCAGCAACGGGGCGTCGATGTGCTTGGCGAGCTCGAGCAGCTGCTTGGTGACCCGGCGCTCGATGTCCAGCCCGTGGTCCATCAGCTCGATGTAGTAGTTCTCCTTGCCGAAGATGTCCTGCATGTCGGCAGCGGCGCGAACCGCCTCCTCCCACTGCCCCAGCCGGAGGCGGACCTGCACCTCACCGGACGGGCAGCCGCTGGTGGCGATCAGCCCCTCGGCGTAGGTCGACAGCAGCTCTCGGTCCATCCGCGGCCACTTACCCAGCTGGCCCTCCAGGGAAGCCAGCGAGCTCATCCGGAACAGGTTGTGCATCCCGGTGTTGTTCTTCGACAGGATGGTCATGTGCGTGTACGCACCACGGGCTGAGACGTCGTCCCCCGCTTGGCTCTCCTCACCCCAGCGCACCCGGGTCTTGTCGAACCTGCTGGTGCCCGGGGTGACGTAGGCCTCCACCCCGATGATCGGCTTGATGCCGTACTTTCGGGCCTTGGACCAGAAGTCGTAAGCGCCGAAGAGGTAGCCGTGGTCGGTGGTGGCCAGAGCGGTCTGGCCCAGGCGTTGCGCCTCCGCGAACAGGTCGTCCAACCGGGCCGCGCCGTCCAGCATCGAGTACTCGGTGTGCACATGCAGGTGGACGAAGTCGGCGGCCATGCCCACGAGTCTAAGCCGGACCACCGACGCCCCGGGCGCGACCCGCCAGCACCCGCCGGGAGCAACCGGGAGCACCCGCTGCAAGCGAGCGCCGGTAGCATCGCCAGCACCGACCGAGGAGCACCGATGCCGACTGCACCGTCCCTGCCGGAGGGGCCCTGGCAGCGCACTGCCCGCGCCGCCGGTCTGCTGCGCACCGCCGAGGTGCGCCCGACGATCTTCGCCGAGATGACCGCGCTGGCCCAGCGGACCGGGGCGCTGAACCTGGGCCAGGGCTTCCCGGACAGCGACGGCCCACCGAGCGTGACCCGCGCCGCACAGCAGGCGATCGCCGACGGGGTGAACCAGTACCCGCCCGGACAAGGCAGTACAGACCTGCGCCGGGCGATCGCCGCACACCAGCAGCGGCACTACCACCTGGACGTCGACCCCGACACCGAGGTGCTGGTGACCACCGGGGCCACCGAGGCGATCGCCGCAGCTGTCCTGGCCCTGGCCGGACCTGGCGACGAGGTGCTCACCCTGGAGCCGTTCTACGACTCCTACGCGGCAGTGATCGCCCTGTCCGGTGCCACGCACACCACTGCCGGTCTGCACCCGACCCCGGAAGGTTTTCGGCTGGACGTCGGCGCACTGCAGGAGGCGGCGACCGAACGCACCCGGGTGATCCTGCTGAACTCCCCGCACAACCCGACCGGTGCAGTGCTCAGCCCGGACGAGCTCGCCGCGGTGGCTGAGGTGGCGGCGGAGCGGGATGCGGTCGTGGTCACCGACGAGGTGTACGAGCACCTCACCTATGACGGCGTCGCTCACGTGCCCATCGCCACGTTGCCGGGGATGGCTGCCCGCACCCTGACGGTGTCCTCGGCCGGGAAGTCTTTCGCCGTCACCGGCTGGAAGATCGGGTGGGTCACCGGCCCGGCCGAGCTGGTCACCGCGGTGCGCAGCGTCAAGCAGTTCCTCACCTACACCACCGGCGCCCCGTTCCAGCCGGCCATCGCCGTCGGGCTGGACCTGGAGACCAGCACAGGACCGGACGCCACCTGGTTGAGGGACCAGGCCGCCTCGTTGGCCCACCGCCGGGACCTGCTCACCGCGGGGCTGCACGCGGCGGGGCTGACCACCGCGACACCGCAGGGGGCGTACTTCGTGATGGCCGATGCCGCGCCGCTGCTCACCGGCCGGATCGCCGGCCGAGGTATCGGCACCGGGGCGGACCTGTGCCGGGCGCTGCCGGAGCTGGCCGGGGTGGTGGCGGTACCCGCCACCGCGTTCACCTCCCCGGGGTCGACGGCGGACCTCACCCTGGCCACGTGGCTGCGGTTCACGTTCGTCAAGTCCGAGGAGACGATCACCGCAGCGGTCGCCCGCCTGGGCAGGCTCAGCGCCTAGCTCAGATCCCGAACAGGGTGCCCGGCAGCAGGTGCGGGATGGTCACCACCGCCCAGAACCGCAGGAACCGGCCCACCACGGACACGGCGGCGAACAGCCACCACGGCATCCGCAACGACCCGGCCAGCACCGCCACCAGGGCGTACGGCGGCAGCCCGGCGAATGCGCTGAGGAACGTCACCGCCGCCGGCCCCCACGTGTGCTCGGCGCACCAGTCCTCCACCCGGGTCATCCGCAACACCCACCGCCCCTTGGCCCGGGTGCGGAGCCGCTCGGTGGAGAGCACACCACGTCCGACCAGGTAGGAGAGCATCTTCCCGGCCACCTGCCCCACCGCTCCGGCCAGTGCCAGCCAGACGCCGGGCACGTCGGTCAGCGCCGCCGCGCCGAGCAGGTACAGCTCGGCCGGCAGCACCATCACGACTGCGGACAGCGCACAGTAGCCGAACGCGGCGGCCAGCTCCCACATCGCCGCTCAGCCGGGCAACGTCTTGACGGCGTCCCGGTGCCAGATTCCCGCGTCCAGGTACCTCTCGGTGCCGATCTGGTAGCCGAGCGCAGCGTAGAACCCGAGGGCGCTCTCCTGGGCGGACAGCTCCACGTGCACCTGGCCGCCGGCGGCGTGCTCAGCCAGGGCGATCTGCTCGGCCTGCGCCATCAGCACCCGACCGACCCCGGTGCCGCGGGCGGCGGAGACGACCGCCACCCGGGTCACGTGCACCACACCAGGCGCCTCGGCCAGCAGCCGCGCAGTGCCCAGGTCCGCAGCACCGGCCACGGCCAGCAGGTGCACAGTACCGGGCAGGTGATCGCGCTGGTCCAGCTCCTCGGCCAGGGGAACGCCCTGCTCCTCGACGAACACCTCCAGGCGCAGCGCATGCACCCGGTGCAGACCCGCATCATCGCCGACCCGCAGCACCTGCACCTCTGCTGGCCCTGTCGTCATCGCAGGGTGCCCTCCTGCAGCACCTCCAGTGCGGCGGCCAGGTCGTCCGGGTACTCGCTGGTCACCTCCACCCAGTCGCCGCTGCCGGGATGGGTGAAGCCGAGCCGCATGGCGTGCAGCCACTGCCGGCGCAGGCCGAGCCGCTCGGCCAGCTGCGGGTCGGCGCCGTAGGTGACGTCTCCCACGCACGGGTGCCCGAGCGCGGCAGTGTGCACCCGGATCTGGTGGGTGCGGCCGGTCTCCAGGTGCACCTCCAGCAGGGTGGCCCTGGGCATCGCCTCCACGGTCTGGTAGTGGGTGATGCTCGGTCTGCCGTCAGCGACCACCGCCCACCGGTACTGGTGACCCGGGTGCCGGCCGATCGGGGCGTCGATAGTTCCGGTGGTCGGGTCCGGATGCCCCTGCACGACGGCGTGGTACACCTTGGTCACGGTCCGTTCCTTGAACGCCCGCTTCAGCAGCGTGTAGGCCCGTTCGCTCTTCGCCACCATCATCAGCCCTGAGGTGCCCACGTCCAGGCGGTGCACCACCCCCTGCCGCTCGGCGGCTCCGGAGGTGGAGATGCGGTAGCCGGCCGCGGCCAGGGCGCCCACCACGGTCGGGCCCTGCCAGCCGGGACTGGGGTGTGCGGCCACCCCGACCGGCTTGTCCACCACGACCACGTCGTCGTCGTCGAACCGGATGGCCATCCCCGGCACCGGCTCCGGCGGCGGTGGCGGCTCGGCGGCCAGGTCCGGGAGCTCGACCTCCAGCCAAGCACCGGCCAGCAGCCGGTCGGACTTGCCGAGCGCGCGGCCGTCCATGGTGACCGCGCCGGCGGCAGCCAGCTCGGCGGCCTTGGTCCGGCTCATCCCGAGCAACCGGGCCAGGGCGGCGTCCACCCGTTGGCCGGCCAGGCCGTCGGGAACCGGCAGGGCGCGGCGGTCAGCCATCGGCGGAGGTCCTCTCCTCGCCGTTCTCTGCCGCCGCTTCGGCCGCCTCGCCGTTCTCTGCCGCCTCGCCTGCCTCGCCGTTCTCTGCGGCTTCTGCCTGCTCGTCCTCGGGAGTGGCGACGTGCCTGCCCTCGGTGGCTTCGTCGTCATGCTGGGCGGACGCAGCACGGCGCCCGTCCACGCCGATGCCGCTGAAGGAGAGCACCGCGATCCCGACCGCGGAGAGCACGATCGCGATATCGGCGATGTTGCCGACGAACCAGCCGTTGTAGTTGATGAAGTCCACCACGTGCCCCACGGCGAAGCCCGGTTCCCGGAAGAGCCGGTCACCGAGGTTGCCCAGCGTACCGCCGAGCAGCGCACCGAGTGCCACCGCCCAGCCGCGGGAGCCGAGCCTGCGGGAGATGCGTACGATCACTATGGTCACCACCACCGCGGCGATGGTGAACACCCAGGTGGAGCCCTCGGCGAGGGAGAACGCAGCGCCAGAGTTGAAGACCAGGCTGAGGCCGAGGAAGTCGCCCAGCAGCGGGTGGAACACCCCGGTCTCGAGGGTGTTGACCACCAGCTGCTTGGTGATCTGGTCGATCACCAGCACTACGACGGTGAGTACTCCCACGAGCGCGATCAGTCCTCGTCGTGGTCGCAGCTCGTGGCCCCGGTGGCCCATCCGTGCTCTCCTCGGTGGTCATGACGACGGCGGGCCCCCAGGTACCCGGGGGCCCGCCGTCGGTCGGTCAGTGCGCCAGACGCCTCACGGACGACGCAGGTCGGTGTGCTCGCCGGAGGCGTACTGGGAGGAGATGCTGCCGCGGCCCTCGACGTCACTGAGCAGACCCTCGAGGTAGCTCTTCAGACGGGTGCGGTAGTCCCGTTCGAACACCCGCAGCTCGTCGATCTTCCGCTCCAGCAGCGACCGTTCGCTCTCCAGCTGGTTGAGCGTGCGGTTGCGCTGCTCGTCAGCCTCCCGGGTGAGCCGCTCGCCCTCGACACGTGCTTCGGAGACCAGTCGGTCGGCCTCGGTCTTGCCGTTGTTGACGTACTCGTCGTGCAGGCGCTGGGCCAGCTGCAGCATGCCGGTGGCCGACTCGGGCTCGCTGGCATCGGTGGCGGGGGTGGCGACCTCCGCGGCCGAGGTGGCAGCCGGGGCCTGCGCCGGAGCCTCGGACTCGGCGGGGGCGGACTCGTCAGCAGACCCGGCGGACGGTGAAGACACCGCCTGCTCGGCACCCGAGGAAGTGGTCGGGGCCTGCACCGGGCTGAACTGCGTGGTCTCCTCCGCACCTGCCTCTGGGGCTGGGGCAGGAGCAGGGGCCGCGCCGCCGGAGAGCTCGGCGATGCGACGCTCCGCAGCCTCCAGCTTGGCCTTCAGCTCCTCGTTCTCACCACCGACGACGCGCAGCGTGTTGACGACCTCGTCGAGGAAGTCGTCCACCTCGTCCTGGTCGTACCCTTCGCGGAACTTGGTGGGTTGGAACTTCTTGTTGAGGACGTCGTCTGCGGTGAGCAGAGCCATAGTCGTCACCTCGGTCTGTTTCGGTCGGGTCGGCGGGTCACCGACGCAGGTCTTTCAACTGATCCCACAGGTACGGTAGCGGATTCCGTGCTGCTCCGCGTCATGCGGGGACGAACTGGCCAAGGATACCCAGCAGCACCCAGCACACCACCAGGACGATCAGGAACGCGACGTCCAGGGCCATCCCACCCAGACGCACCGGCGGGATCAGCCGGCGCAGCGCCTTCAACGGCGGATCGGTCACACTGTAGACGGCTTCGGCAGCCAGCAGCGCCACCCCGCGCGGCTTCCACTCACGCGCGAAGTACATCACCCAGTCGAACGCCATCCGGACGAGGAGCGCGACGACAAACAGCAGGACGAGCAGATAGGCGATGCCGAACAGCCACTGCACCGTCAGCTCTGGTTGAAGAAGCGGGTCTTCGACTCGACCTCATGCCGCTCGCTGGCCACCTCGACCGTTGCCGGGGAGAGCAGGAACACCTTGTTGGTCACGCGCTCGATAGTACCGCGCAGACCGAAGATCAGCCCGGCGGAGAAGTCCACCAGACGCTTCGCCTCGGCGTCGGTCATGTCGGTGAGGTTCATGATCACCGGGGTGCCGCCGCGGAACGCCTCACCGATCGACTTCGCGTCGGTGTAGGTGCGCGGGTGCACAGTGGTGATGCGGCGCAGGCTCTGCCCGCTGTGGGATGCTGCCTGGCTGATCGGGGTCACCTGGGCCTCCTGCACGTCCTGGGTCTCCTCAACCTCGTCGTAGTCGGAGTAGTCCTGCTCGTAGGACGCCTCGGCGTACCGGTCCTCGTTCTCCGGGTCGGCCTCGGAGAGGCCGAGGTACAGCATCGTCTTGCGCAGCGCTCCCATGCCTGCTCCTCGTTCGGTCCGGCGGGATGCCGGGTGGGGAAGTGGTCGTTTCCGACGCTAGACCAGGCGAGGGCCGCAACGGCGGCACCACCCGCGGCGTGTCGCAGGTGGTCTCCGGGAGGGCGGTCGCAGGTGGTGGCATGGCAGCTCAGCAGAGCCGGACCACACCGGCGAACCGGCCGCACACGCCGCTGCGGCGGTAGGAGAAGAACTGCTCGTCCTCCTTCGTGCACCTCGCCTGGTGGTCCACCCGGGTGACTCCGGCCCCGTGCAGCTGGGCACGGACCCCTGCGGGCAGGTCGAGAGCCGGGGTGCCCCAGGAGGTGGTGGCGTGCAGCTCGGGCAGCACCGCGCTGGCCTCGGCACGCAGGTCGCCGGGGACCTCGTAGCAGCGCCCGCAGATCGCTGGGCCGATCGACGCCCGGGTGACGCGCACACCTTCCTCGGCGAGGGCAGCGACCGCGGCGGGCACCACACCGGCGAGCACACCCTTGCGGCCGGCGTGCACTGCCGCCACCCCGCCCGGCCCGGCCAGCAGCACCGGGACACAGTCGGCCACCAGCACCGCGACCGCCGTCCCGGGCGTGGTGGTCAGCACGACGTCCGCCACCGGTTCCTCCCCCAGCGGGGGCACTGCCTGGGCATCCCAGTGGAAGACGTCCGCACCGTGCACCTGACGCACGAAGGCGACCGGGGCATCGGCGGCGCGGGCGAGAAGTCCTCGGTTGCGGGCCACGGTCTCCGGGTCGTCGCCAACCCCGGCGCCGAGGTTGAGCGAGGCGTAGGCGCCCTCGCTCACCCCTCCGGCGCGCGTGGTGAAGGCTGCCCAGGCGTTCGGACCCAGGTCGGCGGTCAGCACCTCACTTGAGGAAGTCGGGGACGTCCAGGTCGTCGTCCCGGCGGCGCGGCTCCTCGTCGAAGACGTGCGGCACCTCCACCGGGGCGCCCTGGTTCGGCGGCGCCGACTGGGCCACCGGCACCGGCTGGCGCGGCGGTTCGGTGCTCACCGCTGGCTCCGGGCTCGGAGCACTGGTGGGCACCGGCCGTGCCGGCTGTTGCTGCTGCGGAACCTGCTCCGCAGGCTGGGCCGGCGGGACCGCCGGTGCTGCGGCTGGTGCTCCCTGGGCGGGCGGAGTTGCTCGTGCGGCCGGCTCTGGGCGGGCGCTGCTCTGCGGAGCGCCGGAGTCGAAACCTGCGGCGATCACGGTGACCCGGACCTCGTCGCCGAGAGCGTCGTCGATCACCGCACCGAAGATGATGTTCGCCTCCGGGTGGGCGGCCTCCTGCACCAGGCGAGCGGCTTCGTGGATCTCGAACAGGCCTAGGTCGCTGCCCCCCTGGATGGACAGCAGCACACCGTGCGCACCGTCGATGCTGGCTTCCAGCAGGGGCGAGGAGATCGCCAGCTCGGAGGCCTGCACAGCGCGGTCGTCCCCGCGGGCGGAGCCAATCCCCATCAGCGCGCTGCCGGCACCCTGCATCACCGACTTCACGTCGGCGAAGTCGAGGTTGATCAGACCGGGGGTGGTGATCAGGTCGGTGATGCCCTGCACACCGGAGAGCAGCACCTGGTCGGCGGACTTGAAGGCATCCAGCACCGAGACGTTCCGATCGCTGATGGACAGCAGCCGGTCGTTCGGGATGGTGATCAACGTGTCCACCTCGGCCCGCAGCGCATCGATACCGGCGTCAGCCTGCACACCGCGCCGACGACCCTCGAAGGTGAACGGGCGGGTGACCACACCGATGGTCAGCGCCCCGAGCGAGCGGGCGATCTTGGCCACCACCGGAGCACCACCGGTGCCAGTACCACCGCCCTCACCGGCGGTGACGAAGACCATGTCTGCGCCGCGGATGACCTCTTCGATCTCCTCGGCGTGGTCCTCAGCCGCCTTCTTCCCGACCTCTGGGTCGGCGCCGGCGCCCAGCCCCCGGGTCAGCTCTCGTCCGACGTCGAGCTTGACGTCGGCGTCGCTCATCAGCAGTGCTTGGGCATCGGTGTTGATGGCGATGAACTCCACGCCCTTCAACCCGACCTCGATCATCCGGTTGACGGCGTTCACGCCGCCGCCGCCGATGCCGACCACCTTGATGACCGCCAGGTAGTTCTGCGGTGCCGCCACGTCGATCCCTCTCGTTCGGTGCTC
>DATGRZ010000174.1:0-13026 GCA_035303065.1 Ruania sp. | reverse complement strand
CTGCGCCTCGTTCAGGTCGTCGTAGGCGCCCTTGAACCGGGAGGCCACGTCCATGGCCGTGATCGAGGCGCGTGGCGGAAAGAGGTTGTGGGTGAGCATGGTCAGCTCGGCGGCGGTGGCATCCACCCACTCGGTCTCGGTCGCCTCCTCGCCCTCGCCGACGACGGCCCGCACCTGCAGCCGATAGTCGCCGTTGATCGGGTTCGGGGCGAAGACGCTCCAGCTCTGCCCGTGCATCGGGATCATGTAGTCGTGCAGCAGGTTGCCGGGTACCACCTGCCGTAGCCCGGAGCCGGGGGCGATCCACAGGAACGTGGCGAAGATGTGCCAGGCGGTGAAGAAGACGCCGAGCAGGACGAGCACCCGTCTGAGGGTGGTCAGGCGAGTGTGCTCGGGCGCGTCGGCTCCGGCGTCCGTGCTGCTGGACGTGCTCATCGTTTCTCTCCGACCGTTCCCTTCTCTGTGCTGCTGCGGCCTGGTGCCGTAGTGCCGCTACGGCCCGGCACCGCAGCCAGCGAACGAGGTCCGGTCCCGAGGGATCGCCTCGGGACCGGACCTCACTCATGGCGGGGCCTCAGCCCTCCAGCATCAGCCGGCCCGTCCGTCCCGGCGGAGCCGGGCTACGACTGCGAGGCCGCCACCGACCAGGACGAGCAGCAGACCACCGACCAGCAGACCCGGGTTCAGGTTCGCTCCGGTGTCCGGCAGGTCGCTGCCGTTGCCGGCACCGCCTGCGCCGTTGGCCGCGGAGCTAGCATCCGCCGAGGCCGCCGACGAGGAGTCCGCGGTCGAGGCCGCTTCCGCCGCAGCCGCTGCAGCCGCATTGGCATCCGCATCGGCCTGAGCCGCCGCAGCCGCCGAGGCGTCGGCGTTGGTGGATGCGGTGTTGTCCGCGTCCGCCGAGGCCTGAGCAGCCGCTGCCGCCGCTGCGTTGGCGTCGCTGTCCACGTCGGCCGCCGCTTCCGCGGAAGCGTCCGCGTCCGCTGCCGACGCAGCAGCAGCGGTGGCATCCACATCGGCGTCAGCCGAAGCTGCGGAGCTGGTGTCAGCGTTCGCGGCAGCCTGAGCGGCAGCTTCAGCCGAGGCGTTGGAGTCGTCGTCAGCGTTCGCCGATGCAGCGGCCGAGGCCGAGGCGTTGGTGTTCGCATCCGCCTCGGTGTCCGCTGTGGCGTCAGCGGAGTCGTCCGCCGTGGCGTCAGCGGAGTCGTCCGCCGTGGCGTCGTCCGCCTGCGCGTCCGAGCTGGCATCAGCATTCGCATCCGCGGTCGCGTCCGCTGACGCGGCCGAGGAGGAGTCCGCTGTGGCCGCAGCCTCAGCCGCAGCCGCCGAGTTCGACTCTGCCGACGCGTCCGAGTCGTGCTGTGCTGATTCGTCCGCAGAGGCAGCGGCGTTCGCATCGGAGGACGCATCGTCGTTCGCTGCCGCCTGGGCAGCAGCTGCTGCCGAAGCGTTGGCGTCCGCTTCCACGTCCGCCGTGGCGTCCGAAGAGGCATCCTCGTTGGCCGCAGCCTGCGCTGCCGCAGCAGCGGAAGCATCCGCCTCTGCGCTGGCGGCATCGTCAGCGTCAGCGTCTGCAGCTGCCTGAGCAGCAGCCTCAGCCGCAGCGTTGGAGTCGTCGTCCGCGGTCGCCGATGCAGCGGCCGAAGCCGAGGCGTTGGTGTTCGCATCCGCCTGGGTGTCGTCGCTCGCGGAATCATCGGCGGACGCATCCGGGTCGGCCGAATCATCGGCGGCCGCGTCCGGGTCGGCCGAATCATCGGCGGCCGCGTCCGGGTCGGCGGCCGCGTCAGCGTCTGTGTCGGCATCCTGATCATCGGCCTGGACGCGCACAGTGGCGGACGCCAGGCTCAGCTGGACCAGCGGGTCGTTCGGGAGCAGCGTCAGCTGCAGAGCCCGCTCAGTGAACGAGCCTTCGTCGTACCCGTTCTCGTTGACGAAGTCTCCGGGGGTCTCCTGCACGTTGGCCGTCAGCGAGACCAGGTTCTCGGTGATCCCAGCGGCGAGGGGGCTCAACAGCTCGTTGAGGCCCTCCACAGCTGGCCGGAAGATCGTGTCCAGCGTTCCCTCATCGGTGATCGCCTCACTCAGCGGCTGGACGAGCGCCGGCAGGAAGGTGTCCGTCACCGCCTGGATCAGCGGCTCAACCAGATCGCCGACCGGCAGTCCGATGATCGAAGTGTCGGAGGTGTCCACGACGGGGTCCTCGGCCCCTTCCACACCGAGGAAATCCCCGAGCGTGCCACTGAGCTGGACGTCCACTGTCCCGATGCTGGGGCCGATCGCTGGCCTGATGTCCCCGGTGATCCCGATGGTCACGTCCGCGGCGTGCAGCGCATCCGTGACTGCCTCGACGACGAGCGCTGGGATCTGGTCGAGCGTGCTGCCGATAGCACCATCGAGTGCGGCCTGGATCGCATCCGGGCCGAGCACCTCGGTGTTCGGCGGCAGACCGTTCAGCGTGCCGTCGTAGTCACCACCCTGGGTGTCCGCTACCAGGCGGGCCAGGTCGACGCTCACCGCACCGGTGCTCAGGTCGATCGTCACCGCAGAGTCCTCGCTGGTCAGCGGCTCGCCGAGGACCGAGTCCAGCGCCGCTTGCAGGTCGAGATCCACTGTGGCCGTCACACCGAGGTCTTCGACGGAACCAAGGCCGAGCAGCACCGCGTTGAGGGTGTCGGCCAGACCCGACAACAGCGGGTCGAGCGTCTCGTCGATCACACCGCCCTCACCGGCCAGGTCGTTGATCGGTCCGGACACCTGATCGAGACTCTCGGAGAGGGTGTCGCTCAGGCCCGCAACAGCCGGGCTGGTCAGGTTCAGCGTGCCGCTGGCGATCTGATAGTCACCGACCGGGTCGCCGTTCTCGTCCACAGTGGCGAGCGCAGACAGTGCGCCGAGCTCCACCCGTGCCTCGGAGAGCAGATCGGTCAGACCCGCCTCATCCAGCAGTGGAGTGAGATCGACGTAGGCGTTCTCACCCGGGTCGCCGCCGCCTACGGCGATCGAGCCATCGGCGTTGACCAGGCCAGAAGAGGCAAGAGGCACCTCATCTTCTGCGGTGCTCCCGTACTGTCCGAGCGCCCCGAGACCGATCACGCCGTTCTCGCCGAACAGCTGCAGCCCGTCACCCAGATCCAGGTCCAGGCTGTTCAACACCTCGAGCGACAGTGGATCATCCACCACCCCCGGGGCACTCGGATGAGCGCTATAAGCGCCGGCGAGCTCAGCGATGTCGTTCAGATTGACGACGCCACCACCGGTGAGCAGCCGGCCCTCGGCCTCCGAGTCGTCGGACTGCGCGGCGGATGCCGGCGCCAGCGGGCCGGAAAGACCGACCGCCCCCAGCGCTACAGCAGCCACCGAGGCCGTCGCGATTGCCAGCGGTTTGCGCCACTGGGCGCGCACAGTGGTGTGCGCAGACTTCTGCCTTGGTTTCACGTGACTCCCCCGAGCCTGTCGTTATGGACCGGGACGTAACAGTCTCCGCCGAGGAGACCGGCACGAACCGGCGTGTACAGACATCAAGAGTGCCGAGATGGACGCTCTTGACAGCCGTCACTTTACGGTCGCACAGACTTTTTTGACAGGCATATAAGGTCACAAAGCGATAACAGTACCGCATTTTGGTCGATTCGTCTCACTATGTGATCAGGGCACTGCTCGCCTGTCGAAACGGTCCCTCAGGCGGCAGGAGGCCTAGAGTGAACGCCAATGAGTACGCCGCTTCGCCCCCTGACCGTGGTGGCCGCCGTGACGGTGGCCGTCACGCTGGTGGCGGCTGCCACCCTCGTGCGGCCGTCCGAGAGCGTGGCGCAGAACACCCTGTACCAGAACGGCGTCGCCATCGACGCCGAAGGCACCCCCACCATCATCCCGGCCGGCGAAGAACCGCAGTTCCTGACCGGCACCCGGGTGCTCGACCCGGGTCCCGGTGCGGACCGAGCCACCGCCGAAGCGCTCGCTGCGGAGAGTCGGGAGTGGCTCGCCGAAGGAACGGTCCCCGGTGAGCAGGAGGGCTACGGTGACGTGGCCCGCACCGCCCTGCTCGACCTGCGCACACTGACCAGCAGCGACGGCGCCGTGCTCGCCGGACCATCGACCGCCTGGCGCTATGTCTGGCCCCGGGATGCGTCATTCATCGCCGTCGCCTACACCGCCACCGGCCACGGCGAGGAGGCCGTCGCCATCCTCTCCTTCCTGCAGAAGCTGCAAGAGCCCGATGGGTCCTTCCACGCTCGCTACCTGCCCGACGGTTCCGGGGTGCCGGACGACCGCGGGCTGCAGACAGATGGCAGCGCCTGGGTGCTGTGGGCTCTGGACCGGTTGCTGGCCGCCGCACCGGACCTTGGCCTGGACCTCGCAGCGCTCCGGGAAGAGTTCACCCCGATGACCGAACGTGCCACCAACTATCTGCTGCGCCAGACCGGCACGAGCACCGGGCTCCCGCTGCCATCTGCAGACTACTGGGAGCGTCCGGAGTCGCGCGTCACCCTCGGCACGGCGGCCCCGGTGCTCGCTGGGCTGGAGGCCGCCGCGCGGATGCACCAGCGCGCCGGCCTCACCGGGCGCGCCGACCTGATCGACGCCCGCGCCGACACGCTTCGCACTGCGATCACCGAAGAGTTCGGCCGCTTCGACTACGGTCGCTACGCCCGCCGCACCGCTCAGGACGCCGCCGTGGCGTTCACGATGCCGCCGTTCCTCGGCGAGCCGCTGCCCGGTGCGCTGGCTGCCTGGCAGACGTCGATCTCAGGGATGGCCCGCCCTGGCGGCGGGCTGGCCCCCGGCACGGGGTGGAGCGAGACGACGATGTCCTGGACTCCGGAGACCGCCCTGTACGCCTGGGTGGCGGCAGTCAACGGCCAGGAGACCCTGGCATGGCAGTGGATCGACTGGATCGACGACCACCGCACCGCCACCGGCTCCATCCCAGAGAAGGTCGGTCCGGACGGCTCGCCCGCGCACGTGGCACCGTTGACCTGGAGCAGCGCCCTGACTCTGCTCACCCTTACCGAGCTGGACAGCCAGGCTGAAAGGTCGGACCGCGGCTGACCCTGGCTAGCCCTGGAAGTCCGGCCGCAGCACGATCACCACACCGTTGGACGCGGCGTCCGGGTCCTCATGCAGTGCGGCGATACCGAGCGAATCACCGATCGCCTCGGCTTCGTCGGCCATGTCCGCAGTGGTGTAGAAGATCGCGCTGTCCGTGGGCAGCCGGTAGCTGTAGTCGTCGGCGACCACGTTGGACCAACCATCATCGGACAGCTGTGCGGTGACCTCACCGGCCAGACCGCTCACTCCGGCGCCGTTGAGCACCCACACGCCCAGATCGCGATCCAGGTCGTCGTCCGGGGTGGTCTCCTCCTCCGTGGGTGACTCGCTCTCCTCCTCGGTCGTCTCCCCGTCCTGGCCGGCCTCCCCCTCGTCGGTGGTCTCCTCACCCCCGCCGGCGGACCCGTCGTCGCCGGCCGAGGCCTCGGCAGCGGTCTGATCGGCCCCCGGGTCGGACTCCTGCGACCACAGCTGCACCACGGTGAAGGCCAGCACCGGTGCCAGTACCAGCACCACCACGAACGGCAGTGCGTGCCGCCACCACGGCACCGGTCGGCGGTGCACTCCCACCGGGACCCGGTCGGCACCGAGGGTGTCGAACTCGTCCTCGTCGTAGGCGTAGGGCTGCTTGGTCACTGGGGAAGGCTAACCCGTGCAGGCGGCCTCAGAGGTCATTGCCGAGGCGGCGGGCCGACCTTTCTCGCTGCCTGGTGGCCCGCATCCGGCGCAGCCGCTTGACCAGCATCGGTTCGGCCGCGAGCGCCGCTGGGTCGTCGATGAGCACGTTCAGCACCTGGTAGTACCGGGTGGCGGACATGTCGAAGAGCTCGCGGATCGCGGTCTCCTTCGCCCCGGCGTACTTCCACCACTGCCGCTCGAAGGCGAGGATCTGGGCGTCCCGGTCGCTGAGCTCACCGGCGGTGGCGGTGGTTTCGGCGGTCAACGGACGTGCTGCCGACATCGATCCTCCTTGAGGTTTCCTCACGCTGCGTCGCCATCTTAGGGGCAAACGACACGTGTGTCATTCAGCTGCGGCGGCGGGTGGTGTGATATTGCGGCGGGGTCGTGCCACCCTAGTGGCGTGCAGACCTCGACACCCGGTGCGCAGACCTCGACCACTGGACCGCGGCCCCTGGCCGAGCTGATCGACCCGGGCTGGGCGCGCGCGCTGGCCGACGTGGAGGGCGACATCCACGCGATGGGCGAGTTCCTCCGGGCGGAGATCGCCGCCGGGCGTGGGTACCTGCCCGCAGGGGATCACGTGCTCCGCGCGTTCACCCGGCCGCTGGAGGCCGTGCGGGTGCTGATCGTGGGCCAGGACCCCTACCCCACCCCGGGGCACGCGATGGGACTGTCCTTCTCGGTGCACCCGGACGTGCGGCCCATCCCCCGGTCGCTGCAGAACATCTATCGCGAGCTGGTCGAGGACACCGGCGTGCCGGCGCCGTCCACCGGCGACCTGTCCGCCTGGGCTGATGCCGGGGTGCTGCTGCTGAACCGCTCGCTGACCGTGCAGCCCGGACAGCCCGCCTCGCACCGCGGCAAGGGTTGGGAGCGCATCACCGACGCCGCGATCCGGGCACTGGTGGCGCGCGAGCAGCCGCTGGTGGCGATCCTGTGGGGGCGGGACGCGCAGTCGCTCTCGCCGCTGCTGGGTAGCACCCCGATCATCGCCAGCGTGCACCCGAGCCCGTTGTCCGCCTCCCGCGGGTTCGTCGGCTCCCGGCCGTTCTCCCGGGCGAACGAGCTGCTGGTGGCGGCCGGCGCCGAGCCGGTGGACTGGCGGCTGCCGTGAGCACGAGGTGGGCGCGGTACGTCGCAGTCGGGGACTCGATGACCGAGGGGCTCTGGGACCCGTACCCGATACCCGGTGGCACAGCGGCAGGGGGTGCGCAGGCGGCAGCCGAGGCAGGTCGGGAACTGCCCGTGCAGGACGAGGAAGCACCGTTGCGAGGCTGGGCAGACCGGCTCGCCGAGACTCTCTCCGAGCGCCGGATCGCCGACGGCGGGGCTCCCCTGGAGTACGCCAACCTCGCCGTGCGAGGTCGGTTGCTCGGACCCATCCTGGAGGCCCAGCTGCCGGCTGCCCTCGAGGCGGGTGCGGACCTGGTCTCAGTGGTGGGTGGCGGCAACGACCTGCTGCGCCCGAACGCGGACCCGGACCGGCTGGGCGCCCGGCTGGAGCGCGGGGTGCGCACCGCCCGGGAGGCGGGGGCGGACGTGCTGCTCGCGACCGGCACGGACACTCGTCGGGCGCCGTTGCTGGCGGCGATCCGGCCAAAGGTGGCGGTCTACAACGCGCACATCTGGTCGATCGCCCGACGCAACGGTGCTTACGTGGTGGACGTGTGGGGGCTGCGGGCGCTGCAGGACTGGCGGATGTGGGCCGAGGACCGCATCCACCTCAGCAACGAGGGGCACCACCGGGTGGCGCAGGCCGCGCTGGTGGCACTCGGCCTCACCCCGGACGACCCGGGCTGGACGCACCCACTTCCTCCTGGTGCACCTGTACCGGTGCGGGAGCAGTGGCGCACCGACGCCGCCTGGGTGCGCCGGGAGGTGGGCCCGTGGGCGGCGCGGCACCTACGCGGACGCTCCTCCGGGGACGGGCGGGTGGCGAAGCGGCCGGAGCTCACGCCGGTGGCGCCGGCTGATCGGGCCAGTGGGTCCGCATCCTGGGCCGACACACCAGACGGGGCTCCCGGGACTGGTGACGCTGGTGGTCATCATGGCTGACGCTGACGGCTTCGAGTACCAGGATCGGGACGGCACGGTCCGCATCACTCACCACGGCCGGCACGCGACCACGTTGCGCGGGCAGCGGGCGGCGGAGTTCCTCGCCAGGGTGGAGCGGGAGGACCCGCAGGAGCTGATGGCCCGCCTGACCGGCAACTATCGACGCGGTAACGAGCGGGTGGCCAAGCAGCACCCGCGAAACCGCGGCCGTCGCGCCTGACCCGGACCGCGGTCCGCGCAGCCCCGGCCTTCGCCGACCGCCCGGACTGAGCCCTGCGACTGGCCGCACGGCCGCACGGCCGCACGACCGCATGGCCGGCCCTTGCCCTGGGCGGATCCTGGAAAGTAGCGCATACTGGCAGTACCGGATATCGCGAGGAGGCGACGATGAGTACCAGCCCTACCGTCACCGAGCAGGATGCGCGCCGTGTCGCGGAGCAGTCGCGGCAGACCGAGTGGACCAAGGAGTCCTTCGCCAAGCAGCTCTACCTCGGCGATTTCCGTCCCGACCTGGTCTGGCCACGTGTCGAGGCCGACCAGGAGCAGCACGCCCGCGGCGAGGAGTTCCTCGACCGGCTGGCCGCCCACCTGCGCGAGCACGTGGACGGGGCCCGGATCGAGGCGGAGGACTTCATCAGC
This sequence comes from Ruania sp., assembly GCA_035303065.1. Lineage (GTDB taxonomy): Bacteria > Actinomycetota > Actinomycetes > Actinomycetales > Beutenbergiaceae > Ruania. Next base: position 4,599 of record DATGRZ010000174.1, on the reverse strand, counting down.
GACGAGGTGCTCGCCGGGCTGATCGATCTCGGCGTGTTCGGTATCAAGATTCCGACCGACTACGGGGGCCTCGGGCTGAGCCAGGTGCACTACAACCGCGCACTGATGCTGCTGGGGTCCGCTCACCCCAGCATCGGCGCGCTCGCCTCGGCGCACCAGTCCATCGGGGTGCCCGAACCGGTGAAGCAGTTCGGCTCCGAGGAGCTCAAGGCCACCTACCTGCCCCGCTGTGCGGCCGGAGCGATCTCCGCATTCCTGCTCACCGAGCCGGACGTCGGCTCCGACCCTGCCCGGTTGCAGGCCACCGCGACCCCCACCCCCGAGGGCGACTACCTCATCGACGGGGTCAAGCTGTGGACCACGAACGGAGTGCTCGCCGAGCTGCTGGTAGTGATGGCCCGGGTGCCGGAGCACGAAGGTGGCCGAGGCGGGATCACCGCGTTCGTGATGGAGGGTGACTCCGAGGGCATCACCGTGGAGCGGCGGAACTCCTTCATGGGCCTGAAGGGGCTGGAGAACGGGCTGACTCGGTTCCACCAGGTGCGGGTACCGGCGAAGAACATCGTCGGCAGGGAGGGCCAGGGGCTGAAGATCGCACTGACGACGCTGAACACCGGCCGGCTGTCCATCCCGGCACTGTGCGTCGCCGGCAGCAAGTGGTCGCTGAAGATCGCTCGGGAATGGTCCACCGAGCGGGTGCAGTGGGGCCGGCCCATCGGCCGGCACCCGGCGGTGGCGCACAAGCTGTCGTTCATGGCCGCCACCACCTACGCCCAGGAGGCCGTGGTGGAGATCGCTGGGGAACTCAGCGACTCCGGCGGCGCGGACATCCGCATCGAGGCGGCACTGGCCAAGCTCTGGTGCTCGGAGATGGCCTGGCAGGTGGCCGATGACCTGGTGCAGATCCGCGGCGGCCGGGGGTATGAGACTGCCGCCTCGTTGCGAGCGCGCGGTGAGCGAGCCGTGCCGGCTGAGCAGCTGCTCCGGGACTTGCGCATCAACCGCATCTTCGAGGGCTCCAGCGAGATCATGCACCTGCTGATCGCCCGCGAGGCGGTCGACACCCACCTCGCGGTCGCCGGCAACATCATCGACCCGGACGCCACTGCAGCGCAGCGCTCGGAGGCGGTGGTGGCGGCGGCGAAGTTCTACGCGGCGTGGCTGCCCAAGCTCGTCACCGGTCCGGGGAACATGCCCACCTCCTACGCCGACCTGGGCCCCTCGGCCGGGTACCTGCGCTACGTGGAACGCGCGAGCCGCCGGCTGGCCCGGTCCACGTTCTACGGGATGGCCCGGTGGCAGGGCGGGCTGGAGCACAAGCAGGGCTTCCTGGCGCGGATCGTGGACATCGGTGCCGAGCTGTTCGCAATGACCGCAGTGTGTGCTTACGCCGCGCGGCGCACCACCGATCCCGAGTCCGCGCAGGCTCTGGCCGACGCGTTCTGCCGGCAGTCCCGGCTGCGGGTGGAGGCGCTGTTCAAGGCACTCTGGACCAACACCGACGCCCGGGACGAGAGGCTCGCCACCCGGGTGCTGGCCGGTGATCTCACCTGGGCCGAGGCTGGGGTGCTCGACGTCAGCGAGGGCACCGGCCCGTGGATCGCCGAGGAGCACCATGGCCCGGCCACCGAGCCGAACGTGCACCGCCGTTACCGGTGAGGCCCGGCAGTGGCCGGCGTCGAGGCGCCCGCCACTGCCGCTGCAAGAGGGCCCGCCGGCTCAGCTCACCGGCAGGTGCCGCTGCCACCAGGCGAGAATGTGCTCGAACCGGGCGAGCCGGTGCTTCGGTGTGCCCGACCGGCTCAGCTCGTGCCCCTCGCCCGGGAACAGCAGCAGCTCGGCCGGCACCCCGCGCTGCTTCAGCCCCACGTACCAGCGCTGCCCCTGCTCTACCGGGCAGCGCCAGTCCTGCTCGGAGTGGATCACCAGCGTGGGCGTGCTCACCTTGTCCAGGTGCGCCATCGGGCTCTGTGCGGCCACCTGCTCGGCGTCGGCGCCCACGTACGCCTGGGAGAAGTACCACCCGATGTCCGCCGAACCGACGAAGCTGGCCGGGTCCAGGAACCCGCGCTCCACGATCGCCGCCGCGAACCGGTCGGTGCGGGTGGTCAGCCACGCGGTCATGAACCCGCCGTAGGAGCCGCCGAGCACACCGACGCGATCGGCATCCAGCCGCGGATCGGCCAGCGCAGCATCGAGGAAGGCGAGCACGTCGGCGGCGTCCCGGTCCCCGAACGCGCCGGTGATCGCCCGGCCGTGCTCCTGCCCGTAGCCGGCCGAACCTCGTGGGTTGCAGAACACGACGGCGTAGCCTGCCCCGGCGTAGGTCTGTACCTCGTCGAAGAACGTGGGTGTGTACTGACCGTGCGGGCCGCCGTGGATGAGCAGCAGCACCGGGTGCGGCCCCTCCCCCTCAGGCAGTGCCACCCAGCCGTGCACCGGGTATCCGTCCGGGCTGGTCGCGGTGATCTCGGCAGGGGTGATCACCCCTGCCTCGGCGCGCAGCCGGCGGGACAGGTCACTCACCCGCTGGGCCGGGCCGTCCGGGGGCAGCAGCCACAGGTCGCCCACAGTGTCCACGCTGCTCGCCGTCACCAGGGCGGTACCGTCGGTGCCGACGGCGCATGCTCCGCTGGCCTCCACCTCACCGGAGAAGGCGCTGCTCAGGCTGTCCTCGCGCCAGCGGACCACCTCCATCGTGCCGCGATGCATCCGGCCGACCAGCACGTCCTCCCCGGCCACCTCCAGCTCACCGGCCAACGACGTGGTGGTCGGATCGGTGAGCCGCTCCAGCGCCGCGACCTCGAACCGCGCATGCTCGGCCTGCCAGCCGGCCCGGTACAGCGCCGGGGACCGTCCGATGAAGTCCATCTGGTCCGCACCGAAGTCGGACAGCAGCAGCCACAGCGTGGACCCGTCGTGGCTGAACGCGACGTCGCCAGGCACCAGGCCGGTCACGTCCAGCACGCGTGCGTCGGCGCCGGCGGCGTCCTCGTGCACCACGAGCTCAGCTGCCAATGCGTCCTCCTGGCCGCGGAGCACGAGCAGGTGCTGGCCGTCCGGGGCCCACACCGGGCTGCGGTGGTCGGTGTCGGCGGCGGTCAGGCGGCGCACGGTGACGCCCGGGACGGTCAGCGGCTTGTCCTCCTCACCCGACGGGCCTTCCTCGGCCACCTCGTCGGACGACTCGTCCGGCTCCCCGACGCGCGAGGCCTCCGGCCCGGTGGTCGCACCCTCGCCGGAGGCACCCTCCGCCTTGCTGCCCTGCTCGCCACTGGTGCTCTTGTCCTCCCGACGAGGAACGTCGTCGACCGGGTCTGCCGACGACGGCAGCTCCAGCACGAACACGTGCTGCGGCTTGTCCAGGAGGAACCCTGCCCCGTCCAGTCGGTACCGGAAGGTGGTGATGTGGCGAGGGGCCTCCGCACCTGGGCCTACGCCGTCGACCGTGCCGTACCGACCGCGCTCGGGAACCCGGGCGGTGTAGGCGACCCGGGTGGAGTCCGGCGAGGGCACCGGCGCGGAGACACCGAGCGGGTGGTCGGTGAGCACCCGCGGCTCCCCGCCGGGCACGTCGAGCACCGCAAGCTGCGGCTTGCCGCCCTTGGTCTGACGCACGAACAGCAGGCGCTGACCGTCCGGGGTGAACACCGGCTGGGTGTCCCGCCAGCCATGGGTGAACGGGGTGAGGGCACCGTCGGGCAGGCTGAGGCGCCACAGCGTGGCCGGGTAGGCGTCCTCCTCGGTGTCGGGCCGCGCGATGGAGACTACCGCCCAGGTGCCGTCGGGGTGCACCGCAGCACGGCCGGGCATGCGGAAGAGGCTCAGGTGTTCAGGACGCATGGTCTCACCCTATGCGCCGCAGGCCCCCACAAAGTCACGTGGATCCGGGCACGGGTGCCCGGATCCACGTGACCTTGCAAGTGGGTCAGAGGCTGGAGACCTGTACCCGGTCGGCGATCTCCTCGCGCAGCGTGCCGTCGAAGAAGACTGCGTCGAACGGTGCGGCCGAGGCTCGTCGGTCGGTGATGCCCTGGGTGACCACCTGCTTGGCGATCCTGGCGGCGTCGTGGATATCAGTGCCCTTGGCCAGCTCGGCAGTGACGGCGGCGGCGAACGTGCACCCAGCGCCGCTGGCCCGCTCCTCGCCGATCTTCGGGGTGGAGTAGACGGTCACGGCCTCACCGTCGAAGAGCAGGTCGACGGCGTCCGGGCCGGGCAGCTCGACTCCACCCTTGACGATCACGTACTTCGGCCCGAGGGCGTGGATCCGCCGGGCCGCCTCGGCCATGTCCGCCACCGACTCCAGCCGCTCCATCCCAGCGAGCGTGCAGGCCTCGAAGTGGTTCGGGGTGATCACGTTGGCCAACGGGAGGATCTGCGCCTTCAGGGCGTTGTCGGTGTCCAGCGCGGCACCCGGCTCCTGGCCCTTGCAGATCAGCACCGGGTCGAGGACCACGTGCCGCCAGGGCTGGGCGGCCAGGGCGGTGGCCACCGTGTCGATGGTCGCCGGGGCACCGAGCATGCCGATCTTCACCACGTCCAGCTCGTGGCAGGTGGTGGCGGCCTCGATCTGGTCGGCGATCACCTGCGGGTCGA
>DATGRZ010000173.1:0-3384 GCA_035303065.1 Ruania sp. | reverse complement strand
AGCAGGTCGGCCACGCTCTCCCCCGCGGCCAACGTCGGCTCAGACAGCTCGAGCACCCCGGAGTCGGCGAACGCCTGCTGCACCTCGGGGTCCTCCCGGTAGGCCTTGGCCTTGGCCGCCAGCAGCAGGTAGGTCTCCATGTTCGCCCGCGCGGAGTCCCAGACGCCTTCGTAGCCCTCGGTGCGGGAGGGCTTGTAGTCGAAGTGCCGGGGACCGTCGTAGCGTGGGCCGCCGCCGGGGAAGCCGTTCTCCAGCAGGTCCACGGTGAAGAACGCCGACAGCAGGTCGCCGTGACCGAAGACCAGGTCCTGGTCGTACTTGATGGAGCGCTGGCCGTTCAGGTCGATGTGGAACAGCTTGCCCGCCCACAGCGCCTGGGCCAGGCCGTGGGTGTAGTTCAGGCCGGCCATCTGCTCGTGGCCGGTCTCCGGGTTCAGACCGACGATGTCGCCGTTCTCCAGCTCGGCGATGAAACCGAGAGCGTGGCCGACAGTGGGCAGGAGGATGTCGCCGCGGGGCTCGTTCGGCTTCGGCTCCAGCGCGATCTTCAGGTCGTAGCCCTTCTCCTTGATGTAGGCGGCCACAGTGTCGATACCCTCGCGGTAGCGGTCCAGCGCAGCGTTGACGTCCTTGACGCCGTCGTACTCGCTGCCCTCGCGCCCGCCCCACATCACGAACGTGGTCGCACCCAGCTCGGCGGCCAGGTCCACGTTCCGCAGCACCTTGCGCAGTCCGAAGCGACGCACCGACCGGTCGTTGGCGGTGAACGCACCGTCCTTGAACACCGGGTGGGCGAAGGTGTTGGTGGTGACCATCTCGATCACCAGGCCGGCGTCGTCGGTGGCCTTCTTGAAGTCGGTGAGGATCTTGGTGCGGGTGGCCTCGTCGGAGCCGAAGGGGACCACGTCGTCGTCGTGGAAGGTCACCCCCCAGGCGCCGAGCTCGGCGAGCTTGGTGGCGTACTCGCCGGGCTCCAAGGGGGCTCGGCTAGCGTCGCCGAACTGGTCGCGGGCGGTCCAGCCGACGGTCCACAGACCGAAGGAGAACTTGTCGTCGGGCGTAGGTGTCACCATGGTGGGCTCCTCATCGGTGAGTGTGGTGGTCGATCTGGGCCAGCGACGGCGCAAACCGGGCCAACCGTTTTGTTGTGTGGAACAATTTATGCTGTGGCTGCACTAAGGTCAAGGGTCATGGACCGGCCCAGCAGCCGCGCGGCGCGGCAAGAGAGCCTGCGCGAGCACAACCTCGCGCTGGTCGCCCGCGAGGTGCTCTCCGCAGCCCAGCCGCTCTCCCGTGCCGAGGTCGCCGCCCGCACCGGGCTGAACCGTGCGACCGTCTCCCGTCTGGTTGCCGAGCTCGTCGCCGGCCGCCTGGTGACCGAGGACACCCCGGTCGTCTCCGGGGCGGGCCGTCCGGCCACGCCGCTGCGGCCGGCACCCTGCACTGTGGGCGGCCTCGGGCTGGAGGTGAGCCTGGACTTCCTCGGCGCCCGCGTGCTGGACCTGGCCGGGCAGGTGGTGGCCGAGGAGGTGGTGGCCGGGGACCACCGCGGCTCCGAGGCGGCCACAGTGCTGGCCGGCCTGGGCGGGCTCGCCGAGACCGTGGCCGCTCGCGCCGCCGGGCAGGGCACCCAGGTGGCCGGCAGCGCGCTGGCACTGCCCGGTCTGGTGGCGCACTCCCGGCTGCTGGTCGCACCGAACCTGGGTTGGCGGGAGGTGGATCCAGCCGCGCACCTGCCCGATCTGCCCGGTGCCCGGCTGCGGTTGGACAACGAAGCCCGGCTGGCAGCGCTGGCCGAGCTGGCAGTCAGCGAGAGCAGGTCGTTCCTGTACGTCTCCGGCGGGGTCGGTATCGGGGCTGCGGTGATCCAGGACGGCGTGTTCGCCACCGGGGTGCACAACTTCGCCGGAGAGCTCGGTCACGTCTGCGTGGACCCGGCCGGGCCGCGCTGCCGGTGCGGGGCGACCGGCTGCCTGGAGACCTTCGCCGGTACCGCGGCGATCCTGCGCGCGGCCGGACTGCCCGAGGCGAGTGACCTACGCCAGGTGCGCTCCGCCGTCGAGCAGGGAAACGAGAAGGCCGAGCAGGCCGTGGCCCGGGCGGCCCGCGCACTGGGCATCGCGCTGGCTGCGCTGGTGAACCTGGTGGACGTGAGCGACGTGGTGCTCGGCAACACGCTCGCCGAGCTGACCGAGCCGATGCGTCCGGCGATCGAGGCCGAGCTGTCCACCCGCGTGCTGGCGGCGCAGTGGGCGCCGGTGAGCCTGCGCACGGCGGCGACCTCAGCGCACCCGGCACTCACCGGTGCCGCTCGGGCCGCCCTGGCCCCGGTGATCGCGGACCCGGCCGGGTGGCTGGCAGCGACGGCCGGCTGATCCGGCACGCGGCGCCGACCTGCCAGACTGGCACCATGGCGAGCAGGCGTCCCACAGCAGCCGACCGGAGCTGGTGCGATGAAGCGATCCGGCGGGTGCAGGCCGATGCGCACCGGTCCGCCGACACCCACCTGCACCAGCTGCCGCTGCCCGCCGACTGGGGGATCGACATCTACCTCAAGGACGAGTCGGTGCACCCGACCGGGAGCCTGAAGCACCGGTTGGCCCGCTCGCTGTTCCTGTACGCGCTGGCCAACGGGTGGTTGCACGAGGGCTCCACCGTGGTGGAGGCGACCAGCGGGAACACCGCGGTGGCGGAGGCCTACTTCGCCCGGATGCTCGAGCTGCCGTATGTAGCAGTGATGCCGCGCAGCACCTCCCCGGAGAAGGTCGCCCGGATCGAGGCCTACGGCGGGCGGTGCCACTTCGTGGACGCACCGCCGGACATCTACCCGGAGGCAGAGCGCATCGCTGCCGAGACCGGTGGGCACTATCTGGACCAGTTCACCTATGCCGAGCGGGCCACCGACTGGCGCGGGAACAACAACATCGCCGAGTCGATCTTCAGCCAGCTCGAGGCCGAGCGGCACCCGGTGCCCACGTGGATCGTGGCCGCTGCCGGGACCGGGGGCACCTCGTGCACGATCGGCCGGTTCATCCGCTACCGACGGCATCAGACCCGGCTGCTGGTGGTGGACCCGGAGAACTCCGCCTACTACCCGGGCTGGAGCCTCGGTGTGGGCGACTACACCACCGGTATGCCGTCGCGGATCGAGGGCATCGGCCGCCCGCGGATAGAAGCCAGCTTCGTGGCCAGCGTGATCGACGACATGCTCCCGGTGCCCGATGCTGCGAGCATCGCCGCGATGCGGCACCTGGCCGAGGTCTTCGGTCGGCGCGCCGGCGCCTCGACCGGTACCTGCCTGTGGGGAGTGTGGTCCCTGGTGGCACAGATGCGTGAACGAGGAGAGACCGGCTCGATCGTCACGCTGCTGTGCGACCCGGGCGA
>DATGRZ010000172.1:0-4851 GCA_035303065.1 Ruania sp. | reverse complement strand
GAGGCGTCCAGGTTGGTGACCTGCGCCTGCAGCGGGGCCTGCTGGTCGTAGGAGGGTGCGGGGATGGCGCCCAGGATGGTCTCGAACAGCGGCTCCAGGTCCGCCCCGTCGGGCAGGTCGCCGTCAGTGGGCTGGGTGAGCGAGGCGCGGCCAGCCTTGGCGGATGCGTACACCACCGGTACGTCCAGCACAGCGTCCAGGTCCAGGTCGCTGGCTTCTTCGGCGAGGTCTGCGGCCAGGGAGAGCAGCAGGTCCTGGGCTTCAGAGACCACCTCGGAGATGCGGGCGTCGGCGCGGTCCACCTTGTTCACCACCAGGATCACCGGCAGCGCGGCGGCCAGCGCCTTGCGGAGCACGAACCTGGTCTGCGGCAGCGGACCCTCGGAGGCGTCCACGAGCAGCACCACACCGTCCACCATGGACAGCCCGCGCTCCACCTCACCACCGAAGTCGGCGTGCCCGGGGGTGTCGATCACGTTGATGGTCACACCCTCCGGGTGCCCGGCTGCGGCGGCCGCGGGGCCGGCGTAGGCCACAGTGGTGTTCTTGGCGAGGATGGTGATGCCCTTCTCCCGCTCCAGATCGCCGGAGTCCATCGCCCGCTCGTCCACGTGGTCGTGGTCGCCGAAGGCACCCGACTGCCACAGCATCGCGTCCACCAGGGTGGTCTTCCCGTGGTCGACGTGGGCGACGATGGCCACGTTGCGCAGGTCGGTGCGCAGCGCGGCAGGCAGGGTGGGCACGCTCATACGAGTTCTCTCTTCATGCGGGGAGGAAGCGCCACCGGTCGCACTCTCGACTCGCTGCCGAGCAGAGGGCCGTTCGGGCAGCGGGAGACACGGGCGCCAACGGGCAATCCTACCGCCGCACCGGGTGATCCGGGGAGATCCCGATCACAACGGGCGCCGTGTGCTTCGTCACCGCTGTGCTGCGGAGGTGCCCGGTCAGACCCCGGTGCCGGGCCCCCGCTGGGTGTCCATCCCGGCGAGGCGGTCGGTGCCGCCGTGCGTGGCGGCATACTCCTCGTCGGCGGCCAGCTGCTCGGCGGCCGCGGCGAGCAGCTCGTCCCGACGTTCCCGGCGGACCTTCTGCCGGGCCGGGTCGGGCACCGGCACGGCGGCGATCAGCCGCTGCGTGTACGGGTCTTGCGGGTCGTCGACGATCTGTGAGGTGGGCCCGACCTCGACCAGCTTGCCATGGTGCATCACCGCGATCCGGGTGGCGAGCATCTCCACCACCGCCAGGTCGTGGCTGATGAACAGGCAGGCGAAACCGTGCTCGCGCTGCAGCTCGGTGAACAGCTCCAGCACGTGCGCCTGCACCGAGACGTCCAGGGCGGAGGTGGGTTCGTCGGCCACCAGGATCTTCGGCTCCAGGCTGAGCGCCCGGGCGATACCCACCCGCTGGCGCTGCCCGCCGGAGAGCTCGTGCGGGTAGCGGTTGCGCATCGAGCGGGGCAGCTCCACCTGGTCCAGCAGCACGTCGATGCTCTTGGTCAGCTCGGCGCCCTTGATGCCGGTGTGCAGGAAGAGGGGCTCGCCGATGGACTCTCCGATCGGCAGCCGCGGGTTCAGCGAGGAGCCGGGGTCCTGGAACACGATCCCGACCTGCTTGCGCAGCGCGCGCAGGTCCTTGGGCTTGATGCCGACCATGTCCTGACCGGCGATCGACAGCCTGCCCTCCTTGACCGGCAGCAGGCCGACCACGGCACGTCCGATCGTGGTCTTCCCGGAGCCGGACTCACCGACCAGGCCGACCACCTCGCCGGCGTCGATAGTCAGGTCCACCTGGTCCACCGCCCGGAATGCCGGCACCCGGCCGTGCTTCGGGTACTCGATCACCATGTCCTCGGCCACCATCACCGGAGCACCGGCCAGACCGGTGGCCTCCTCCCCCGCACCTGGGGTCGGGGCGGCCTCGTCCTTGGCCCCGGGGGTGGCAGCCGCGTCCGGGGCCGGCTCGCTCACCTCGATGGTGGACTTGCCACCCAGGTGCGGTACGGCGCCGAGCAGCTCGCGGGTGTAGGGGTGCTGAGGTCGGTTGAAGATGTCGTCGGCGGTGCCGTGCTCGACCACCTTGCCGCGACGCATCACCACGATCGCGTCGGCCATGTCGGCCACCACGCCCATGTCGTGGGTGATCAGGATGATGCCGGAGTCGATCCGGGAACGCAGGTCCCGCATCAGCTTGAGGATCTCCGCCTGCACGGTCACGTCCAGGGCGGTGGTCGGCTCGTCAGCGATCAGCAGCCTCGGGTCGCAGGCCAGCGACTGGGCGATCATCGCGCGCTGACGCTGCCCGCCGGAGAGCTGGTGCGGGTAGGAGTTGAACCGCACCTGCGGGTTGGGCATCTCCACCAGCTCGAGCAGCTCGATCGCTCGCTCCTTGGCCCTGGTGGGGCCCATGTCGAAGTGCGTGCGCAGCGTCTCCACGATCTGGAAGCCGACCGGGTAGACCGGGTTCAGCGCAGTCATCGGCTCCTGGAAGATCACTGCGATCTCGTTGCCGCGGATGCGCCGCAGCGCTGGACCGGTCAGCCCCACCAGCTCGGTGTCCCCCAGCTTGGCGCTACCGCGGGTACGTCCGTTCGGCGGCAGCAGACCGAGCAGAGACATCGAGGACTGGGACTTGCCGGAGCCGGACTCGCCGACGATGGCGAGCACCTCACCGGCGTGCACGTCGTAGGAGATCTGGTCAGCAGCGGAGAACCACTCACCCTCGACGTAGAAGTCGACGCTCAGGTCGCGCACCTGCAGGATCGGTTCACCGCGCTGCGGCGTGCTGGAGGCGGTGTCTGTGGTGGTCGGCGTGCTCACGCGTCCTCACCGTTCCTTCCTACCGGGTCTGCCGTGTGCGGCGTGCGGGTACGGCGGCAGTTGTTTGGGAGCATAGGGCCATGGGTGAGACTCGCACGTTCCGCACGCCGATGGCACGGGTCCTGACGGTCGCGGTCGCCCTGGTGGCCGCTGTGGCCCTGGGCTACTTCGTCAGCGACGCGGGTGCGGGCGAGCTGTGGCGATCGGGGCCGACGGTGCTGTTCGTGGTGGTGCTCACCTGGGCGTTGTTCTGGCGTCCACACGTGCAGGTGGCCGACAGTGGCATCACCGTGGCGAACATCCTGCGCACTGTGCACGTCCCGTGGCCGGCGCTGCGCAGCGTGGACAGCAAGTGGTCGCTGACCGTGGTCGCCTCGGACGTGAAGGTCAGCGCCTGGGCGGTGCCGGCCAGCAGCGGGATGGCCGCCCGCACGCGCCGGCCCGGCCGGGGTGGCGACGAGGCACCCCCGCCGCTGCAGGGCACCGGGAACGCCGATGTTGCTGCCCTGGCGATCGCCGAGCGCCGGGAGGCGCTCGCCGAGGCCGGCCACCTGGGCGGGCACACCCTGGGCACCCTGGGCAGCACCTCGAGGTGGAACAGCGTGGAGATCGCCGTGCTGGCCGGCTCGCTCCTGCTCGCCGTGGTCTCCCACCTGCTGGTCTGAACCGTCGACGGCGGAGCCTCGCCGGGGCGAGCGGTCCGTCACCTGCCTGCCGGTCACGACGCGGACGCCCCGGTGCGCTGCTGGGCGATCCGGTCCGCACGCTTCATCGCCCGGAGCGAGGGCACCTTCTTCTGTCGCGGGTCGAACGCGTCCCGCAGCCCGTCGCCGATGAAGTTGACGCTGAGCACCACGGCGATGATGAACAGCCCGGGCCACCAGAACAGCCACGGTCGGGTGCTGAACGAGCTCTGGTACTCGCTGATCATCGAACCGAGGGAGACGTTCGGGGAGTGGATGCCGAAGCCGAGGTAGCTCAGCGCGGTCTCCAGCAGGATCGCCGCGCTCATCAGCAGGGTGACGGCCACGATGATCACCCCCATCGCGTTGGGCAGGATGTGCTTGAAGATGATCCGTGAGTCGCTCGCACCGGCCACCCGTGCGGCATCGACGAACTCTCGTTCCCGCAGGGAGAGGAAGTCGCCGCGCACCAGCCGGGCCAGCGTGGTCCAGGAGATGAGCCCGAGCGCGAGTGCCAGCGGCAGCGCGCTCGCTCCGCCGACCAGCTTGCCGAGCACGGCACCGATCACCAGCGTGGGCATGGTGATGAACAGGTCGGTCAGGCGCATCAGCCCGGTGTCCACCCAGCCGCGGTAGAAGCCGGACAGGGCACCGATGATCACACCGATCACCGTGACCACGATGCCGACGACCACCATGATCATCAGCGAGGTCTGCACCCCCTTCATCGTGCGGGCGAAGATGTCCCGGCCGAGGGTGTCCTGGCCGAACGGGTGGGAACCGATGGCGAAGCCGGCGTCGCCCCACGGCATCGTCATGGTCGGCGCACCGCCGGGGTTGACCAGTGCAGGGGTCTCGTACGGGTTCCACTGCCACCAGCCACCGACGTACCAGCCGAAGAACGGGAACCCGATCGAGGACAGCGCCAGGATGGCGATCAGGATGAGCGCCACCAGGCCGGCCATGGCGCCCTTGTGGCCGAAGAACCGTTCCCGGACGATCTGGCCCTGGGACTTGCCCTCCACCGCGTGCAGCTCGATGGCGTTCTCGGCCTCCCCGACCGGGGAGTCCTCAGGCGGCTGTGGTGTGTTCAGGTCGCTGGTCATGCTTCCACCCGGATTCGTGGGTCGAGGACGGCGTAGATCAGGTCGGCCACGATGTTCGCGACGATCGCCAGGAACGCCACGATGAGCAGGTAGGCCATCACCGGTTCGATGTCGTTACCGTCCAGATGTCGCAGGAACATCTGCCCCATCCCCGGTCTGCCGAAGATGTTCTCGGTGATGATCGCGCCGCCGATCAGGGTGATGATGTCGATCGGCACGATGGTGGCCATCGGGATGAGCGAGTTG
>DATGRZ010000171.1:0-3984 GCA_035303065.1 Ruania sp. | reverse complement strand
ATCACATAGAAGAACCCCATCCGGCGGACGCTAGCGCAGTCCGAGGTGGACCGTCGTCCAATTGTCCATGGACGTAAGCCAGATGAAAGTGCCGGTCTGGAGGTAATCGTTGAAGAGCAGCAACGGCGTCGATATGGTGTGAGCGCTCACACGCCCGACGAACCCTGACAGCGGAGTCCCTCATGTCTGCACCGATTCGCGCCATCATCAACCTCGACGTCCCCGGACCGGTGATCAGCCGGCACGTCTACGGGCACTTCGCCGAGCATCTGGGCCGGTGCATCTACGGCGGCTTCTACGTGGGGGAGGACTCCGACATCCCGAACGAGGGCGGTATCCGGTTGGACGTGGTGGACGCGCTGCGTGCGCTGCGCATCCCGAACCTGCGCTGGCCCGGCGGCTGCTTCGCCGACGAGTACCACTGGCGGGACGGTGTGGGACCCCGCGAGCAGCGCCCGCGGATGGTGAACAGCCACTGGGGTGATGTGGTGGAGGACAACTCCTTCGGCACCCATGAGTTCATGGCGCTGTGCGAGCTGCTCGGTGCTGAGCCGTACGTGAATGGCAACCTCGGCTCGGGCACGGTGCAGGAGATGAGCGACTGGGTGGAGTACCTCACCCGCGGCGATGACTCACCGATGGCGGCGCTGCGCCGCGAGCACGGCCGGGACGAACCGTGGCAGGTGAAGTTCTGGGGCCTGGGCAACGAGCCGTGGGGCTGTGGGGGCAACATGACCGCCGCCCACTACGCCGAGGAGGCCCGCCGGTACGCCACCTACTGCCGCAACCATGGCGAGAACAGGCTGTACCGGATCGCCGCCGGCGCCAACTCCGACGACTACGCCTGGACCGAGACGCTGATGAAGGCGCTCAACCCGGTCGGCGGCTGCGGACGCGACCCGCGCGGGCTGTACCAGGCGGTGTCCGTGCACTATTACACGATCCCGGGCACGTGGGCGGACAAGGGCGAGGCGACGCAGTTCACCGAGGAGGACTACTACCGCACCATGGTGCGGGCCGCGTTCACCGACGAGCTGCTGCGGAACCACTCCAACGTGATGGACTGCTACGACCCGGAGAAGAAGGTCGGGCTGGTGCTGGACGAGTGGGGCACCTGGTGGAACGTGGAGGAGGGCACCAATCCGGGCTTCCTCTACCAGCAGAACACGCTGCGGGACGCACTGGTGGCCAGCGCCCACTTCGACATCTTCCACCGCCACGCCGACCGGTTGGTGATGGCGAACATCGCCCAGACGGTGAACGTGCTGCAGGCGATGATCCTCACCGAGCCGGACTCCGGCGAGCTGGTGCTGACCCCGACCTATCACGTGTTCGAGATGAACGCCGGGCACCAGGACGCCGCCAGCCTGCGGGTGGACACCCCCGACGGGTTGCCGGTGCGCACAGTGGGGGAGGAGGAGCTGACCACGGTGTCCGCCTCCGCCAGTCGGTCCGGTGACCGGGTGCTGGTCTCGCTGTCCAACCTGGACGCCACCGAGGACGTGGCGGTGGACCTGGACCTGCGCGGCGGAACCGCCAGCGACGTGCGGGCACGGATCCTCAGTGCTGGTTCGCTCGCCGCGCACAACGCTCCCGGGCACGCCGCAGAGGTGGCGCCAGTGGCCCATGACGGAGTGACGACGACCGAGCGCGGGCTGCAGGTGGAGCTGCCGGCACACTCCTTCGTGACCGTGAGCCTCGCTGTGCGGCCCTGATCGAGGACGGTGCCCGGCAGTGGCGGCGGGACTGGGGAGAACCGCCCATTCGTGCGGCTGTGCGGGTGTGCGGCGGAGCTCTAAGATGGGCGAGCCTGGTCTTACAGCTGTCTCGCGTGCGGGGCCCGCGCACGTCCCTGGGGAGGAACCATGTCCTACCGCTTCAACCCGCCGCCCGGCTGGCCGCAACCACCGCAGGGATGGCGCCCACCTGCGGGATGGCAACCCGACCCGGCCTGGCCGCCGGCGCCCCCAGGGTGGGAGTTCTGGATCTCCGACGAGCCGGCCCCGGGCGCTTCCGCGGAAGCGCCCGGGGCCGGCGAAGCAGGTGCCGAGACTCCCGGAGGCGCCCCGGGCGTCGAACAGGCCCCTGCTGCACCTGCTGTAGATGCAGGCGCTGCTGAGGACGATGCCGCCACGGCCGAGCAGGCGGTGCCGGCGACCGAGCAGCAAGACCAGCCCACGGAGCAGTTCCCGGAGCAGCAGCACGACGCGACGGAGCAATTCCCGGCAGGTGCGCCCACCGAGCAGTTCCCGGCGGGTACGCCTACCGAGCAGTTCCCGGCGGGTACGCCCACCGAGCAGTTCCCGGCCCAGCAGCAAGGGTCGGGATGGAGCGGGGTGCCACAGCAGCCTGGTGCCGTGCAGGGCCCGGCAGCGTCCGCTCCGCAGCAGTGGGGCACCGCACCGTCAGCAGCCGGACAGCAGCCCGGAGGAGAGCAGCCGGGTGGGTACAGCCCGGCGGGCGGGCTCCAGCAGCCCGGTCCTGGCCAGCCGGGTGACTACCAGCTCGCCGGCGGTCAGCAGCCCTTCGGCGGCTACTCGGCCGCTCCGCCTCCGGGCTCTGGTCCCCAGTTCGGCGGTCCGTCCGGCAGCCAGCAGCTGCAGCAGTCCGGCCCGTTCGGGCCCGGTGACGTACCGCAGAGGAAGAGCCGCACCCCGTTGATCGTCGGCGGGATCGCCGGTGTGGTCGTCCTGGCGCTGCTCATCGTGCTCGCCGTGCGGCTGATCGGCGGCGGCGACGACGAAGCCGGCGGCGGGACCCCCTCACCGACAGCGCCTGTGACCTCGGACCCGACGGACGATCCGACCAGCGCGGACCCCACAGATGATCCCACCTCGGCAGATCCCACCGACGACCCCACCGACGACCCCACCGACAGCCAGCAGTCCACCGGTGACATCGTGGCGCTCGCCCCCGGCGAGGCAGTCGAGATCCTCAGTGTCAGCGGCGAGCCGGAGGTGACCGCCGCCCTGGTGAGCGTGGAGCGGAACTGGGAGCCGGACAGCTCGCAGGCAGTGATGTGCCCCGACCCGAGCGGGGAGCACATCGCCCTGGAGTTCGAGTTCACCACGCTGCCGGCCCTGGCCGAGGGCTCGGAGACCTTCGGCTTCGTCGGTTTCGAGCTCGGACTCGTCAACGCCAACGGCACAGCCCTGGAGGCGAACGCGGTCTCCGGCATGTTCTGCCTGACGCAGGACCAGCTTGCTCCGTCGGAGGTCGGCCCGGACGAGACCTTCACCGGCTGGGCCGTGATCGACGCACCGTCGGAGGCCACGATGGTCACCTGGGAGCCGTTCCTGGACTTCAGCGGGCAGCAGCCCACCTACGGTTGGAACCTGGCGGACTTCTGAACGATGACCACTCGTGAGATCCGGATCGTCGGTGACCCGGTGCTGCGCACCCGGTGCGAGGAGATCACCACGATCGATGACCGGGTGCGCACCCTGGTCACCGATCTGCTGGAGACCGTGGACGCCGACGGTCGTGCGGGTCTGGCCGCGAACCAGATCGGCGTCAGCCTGCGTGCGTTCTCCTGGAACATCGACGGCGATCTGGGCTATGTGCTCAACCCTCGGCTCGTGGAGGTGTCCGAGCAGGTGCAGGACGGCGACGAGGGCTGCCTGTCCGTGCCGGGGCTGTGGTTCCCCACCACCAGGGGAGCCTACGCCCGGGTGACGGGCATCGACCTGGACGGCCACGCCGTCGAGGTGGCGGGTGAAGGCCTGATGGCACGGTGCCTGCAGCACGAGTACGACCACCTGGACGGCAAGCTCTACCTGTCCCGGTTGACCGGCCAGGTGCGCAGGGACGCGCTGCGCACCGTGCGGGAAAGGTTCTGATCCGGGGCGACAAAATCGCCGATCTAAGGCATAATCACAGCCGTACGCCGCGAGCGGTTCTTGGAAGTGAACGCGCGAGATCGTTGGGGAAGACGCATCTCGACCGGTCACAGAAGGGAACAGCATGTCAGGTCAGAGCACCCGC